>NZ_JBAQXC010000225.1:0-27846 GCF_049299235.1 Rhodococcus sp. (in: high G+C Gram-positive bacteria)
ACATCGACGGCCCCCGGCATCCGCCGGGGGCCGTCGGTGTTGTCTCAGTCGGTGTTGTCTCAGTCGGTGTTGTCTCAGTCGGTGTAGTCGTCAGTCGACGGCCAGTGCGGCCTTCTCGAGTTCGGCGATGCTGTAGGCGGAGTACGTCTCGTACTTGCCGCGGCCGGTGAAGTAGGACGAGAGCTGCTCATCGAGTTCGTCCACCGTGAACGCGGACCCTGCTGCGTCGAAACGATTTTCGACTTTCGGCGCCGCCATGAGCGCGACCATCTTGCCGTAGACCACGAACACCTGACCGGTGATCTCGTGGGAGGCGGGGGAGGCCAGGTACGACACGAGCGTTGCGACGCGCTCGGGGGCGAGGGCATCGAGTCCGCCGGTGGCAGCCTCGGCCTCACCGAATGCCTCGGCGGTCATGGCGGTGCGGGCGCGCGGGCAGATCGCGTTGGCGGTGACACCGTAGCGTGCGAGGCCCTGCGCGGTGGACAGGGTCAGCGCGGTGATTCCGGCCTTGGCAGCCGAGTAGTTCGGTTGCCCGGCAGACCCGAAGAGAAACGCCTCGGAGGAGGTGTTGACGACGCGCCCGTAGACCGGGGCACCGGCTGCCTTGCTGGCGTTGCGCCAGTGCACGGCGGCCGCGTGCGAGGTTGCGGCGTGACCCTTCAGGTGAACACGGATCACGTCGTCCCAGTCGGATTCCGACAGGTTGAAGATCATCTTGTCGCGCAGGATTCCGGCGTTGTTGACGAGGATGTCGAGGGAACCGAATGCGCTCACCGCCTCGTCGACGAGGCGCCCTCCGAGTGACCAGTCGGAGACGTCACCGGTCACCGCGACGGCCTGTCCGCCTGCCGCGACGATCTCTTCGGCGACCTCGTGGGCGGCCTGGCCCATGTCGTTGACGACGACGGCGGCACCGGCGGCAGCGAGCCCCAGGGCCTCGGCGCGGCCGAGGCCGGCACCCGCTCCGGTCACGACGGCGGTGCGGCCGGCCAAGCTGACTGATTCACCCATGCGTTGTCTCCTGTGCGTGTGGTTGCCGTCGTCCGTAGCCGAACCGGCAAAATTAGTATTCATTCTAGTTGTGGGCTGAGGGGGATGCCGTGTCGACGCTCATCCCACTCATCGGGAGTGGTGGATGTCACGACATGCACTGATGGCACCGTGTCGAAAGAGTACTTACTACTGCGTCAGAAGGAAGCTCGATGTCGATGAATCTCGCCGACCTTTTCGAGGCGATCGCGGACACCATTCCCGATCGTGTCGCGATCATCTGCGGGGAGAATCGTCTCACCTACCGCGAACTGGACGCGGCATCCAACCGGGTCGCCCATCACCTCGCCGGTGCGGGTATCACCGCCGGTGAACACGTCGGTCTGTACATGCGTAACAGCACCGAGTATGTCGAAGCGCTTCTGGCGATCCTGAAGGTCCGGGCCGTCCCGATCAACATCAACTACCGCTATGTCGATGCCGAGCTGGCCTACCTGTTCTCCAATGCCGAACTCGCCGGCGTGTTCGTCGACGGCGAGTTCGCGCCGACGACCGCCGCAGTGCTGCCGCGCACGCCGACGGTCCGGCACATCGTCACGGTGGGAGCGCACGCGGACGTCGACTGGGGAACCGCGACGACTGTCGATTTCCACCGGGCCGCCGCCGCGGAATCCGTCGAGCGCGACTTCCCGGAGCGCAGCGGCGACGACCAGTTCATCATCTACACCGGCGGCACCACCGGCATGCCCAAGGGCGTGATGTGGCGTGCCGAGGACTTCTTCTACGCGGCGATGGCGGGCGGCAACCCGATGGGCGATCCGCACCCCGATATCGCATCGGTCACGGCGCAGGCCTCGAACATGCCCGAGATGACCTGGATGCTGACCGCACCGCTCATGCACGGCGCGGCGATGTACAGCATGTTCAGTGCCTTCTGCCTCGGTACCTCGCAGGTCGTGGTGCCCGCGTTCGAACCGAAGGAAGTGCTCTCGCTCATCGAACGCGAACGGGTCATGACGATGACGATCGTCGGCGACGCGATGGCCCGCCCGCTCGTCGATGCGATCACCGAGCACGGCTCCGAATTCGACCTGAGCTCGCTGTTCGTCGTCGGATCCGGTGGGGCGCTGTTCTCCAAGAACGTGCGTGAGCAACTTGCGGCGCTCCTGCCGAATCTGCTGATCCGTGACGGTTTCGGGTCGTCGGAGTCCGGTATCGACGGTGACCTCGCCATCGGCGAGGACGGTCTGATGCGGATCGCCCCCAAGCCGAACGTCAAGGTGGTGGACGAGCGGATGCAGCCGATCGAACCCGGCTCCGGGGAGATCGGTTACATTGCCCGCGCCGGCCACGTGCCGCTCGGCTACTGGGGCGACGCGGAGAAGACCGCGGCGACGTTCCCCGTCATCGACGGCGTGCGGATGTCGATCCTCAGCGACATGGCCCGCGTCGAGGAGGACGGGACGATCGTGCTGCTCGGCCGCGGCTCGATGTGCATCAACACCGGCGGTGAGAAGGTGTATCCCGAAGAGGTCGAGATGGCCATCAAGAGCCACCCGGCGGTGATGGACGTGCTGGTCGCCGGCGTCGAGGACGAGCGTTTCGGGCAGCGTGTCGGCGCGGTCGTCCAGCCGCGCGAGGGCCACGAGGTACCCGAACTCGACGACCTCATTGCCCACGTCGCCGACCGGATCGCCCGCTACAAGGCTCCTCGGATGCTCGTCGGCGTCGACACGATCGTGCGGTCTCCCGCGGGCAAGGCCGACTACCGTTGGGCGCGCGCAACACTCGAATCGGAGAAGTAGACGACGCGAACGGGCGTGATCGCAGGTGGCGAACCACCGGTGATCACGCCCGTTCTGCATTCCCCGGTATCAGTTTCCCCGGTATCAGTTTCCGCGGTACCAGCGAGTCGGCCGCGAAATATGCTGCTCGGTAGAAGTTTTCGGTGTCGTCGTCGAGGTTTTGACGCCAGTGGCGCACCGTCGAGACGTACACGGCCCCGACCATCTGCGCCAGGAACGGCAGCGGGTAGTCGGTGCGGACCTCGCCGCGTTCGATTCCGGGTTCGAGAATTCGCAGCATCTGGTCCTCGAACTGCCGGGTGCGTTCGGCGCTGGTGGACGGGGTGACCAGGTCACGTTCGATTTCACCGGTGAACGCACGCATGTACTCGGAATGTCTGCGTGATTCGCGCGCGAAGTCGTCGAAGACAGCGACGATTCGTTCCGCCGTGGCGAGGGGGCGCGTGAGCAGGTCGTCGATCAGAGCCGCCAGTGCGTCCATATGACTCGCGTGCAGTGCGACGATCAGGTCGTCCTTGCTCGGGAAGTAGTTGAACACCGTCGCGCGGGACACACCGGCCAGGTCGGCGATGTCCTCGATGGTTGCCCCGGCGGCTCCCCGCTCGGCGAACAGGTGCCGGGTCGCATCCAGCAGCCGCAGTCGGGTCTGCTGCTTGTTGCGTTCGCGGCGTCCGAGTGTCGTGTGCTCACTCATGCTCTCTCCCCAATTCTTTTCGCCGGGCACCTCGTTCGGGCGGGGCGCGGCGCTGTTGCCAGGGTAGAAGGCGCAACCCGTCCCCGTCCGCAGGTAGGCAGATCTCGTGTCCCTGGTTGGCCGGAGCCGAAACCGGCAGCAACGTCCGGACGAACATGTTCCCAAAACTTGGACTAGCGTCTATCTTTAGCTTCGGTGTTCCGGGGATGTGTGAAATTGTGGCGCGTGTCGAGTCGATATGCCCACAGCGCATGACGTGTCGTGAGAGGCGCCCCGGAGATCCGCAGAGCCGCTGAGATCGCTTCGCAGACAACGGGAGGTATCTGGATGACCACAGAGAATGTGGTGCCGGAAGGCGCGGAACAAGAAATCAAGACGACCGAGACCGACCTGGACACACTGCGCGAGCAGTTGCAGGGCTGGCTCGGTGACCGACTCGAGGCCGACACTCCACCGCGCGTGTACAACGTGGACCGCCCCGGACACTCGGGTATGTCGAGCATCTCGGTTCTCTTCGACCTCGACTGGACTCACGGCGGACACGAACACACCGCGAAGCTCGTGGTCCGGCTCGCTCCCGAGGAAGACTCGTTCCCGGTGTTCCCCGGCTACGACCTGCAGGGGCAATTCGACGTCATGGCCGCTGTCCGTGACCATGGCAGTGTCCCGGTTCCGAACGTCCGGTGGGTCGAGCCGTCCACCGAACCGCTCGGCCGCCCATTCCTCGTGATGGACCGAGCCGAAGGTAATGTGCCGGTGGACAACCCGCCGTACGTCTTCGCCGGATGGCTGCACGACGCCGACGACGACACCCGTGCGGCAGTGCAGCGCACGAGCGTGCAGATCATCGCCGACATCCACGCGATCGCAGATCCCGCGTCGAAACTCCCGGGTCTGGCCGCAGCCGACGACCGGTCGGACCTGCGCAGGCACTTCGACGGCGAGCGCGCCTACTACGAATGGACTCGCCGCGACGACGGGCTGCGCATCCCGGTGCTGGAGCGCGCGTTCGAATGGCTCGAAGCCAACTGGCCGGCCGAGCCGTCCGAGAGCGTGCTGTGCTGGGGGGATTCGCGCATCGGCAACATCATGTACGACGGCACCGATGCCGCTGCGGTACTCGACTGGGAATCGGCGGCGCTCGCACCCCGCGAACTGGACCTCGGCTGGTTCATCTTCTTCCACCGCATGTTCCAGGACATCGCCGTCCAGTTCTCGATGCCGGGCCTGCCGAACTTCCTTCGCCGCGCGGACGTCGTCGCCGAGTACGAGAAGATCTCCGGCGTCGAGGTTCGCGACCTCGACTTCTACCTGGTGTATGCCGCGCTGCGGCACGGCATCGTGATGTCTCAGATCATGCGTCGGCGCGTGCACTTCGGTGAGATGGAAGCCCCCGCCGACCTCGACGACTACGTGCTCCACCGGAGCATGCTCACGGACCTGCTCGACGATTCGTACGATTGGGAGAAATAGCCGATGAAACCAGTTCAGCTCGACGAATTTCCGGTGCATCAGTCGCCGCTGTCGATGGCACGGGTGTCGTCTACGGACCGGAACTTCTACGACCGCAACTACTTCAACGCGCACGACCGCACCGGGGAAATCTTCTTGATCTCCGGTTTCGGTGTCTACCCGAACCTGAGTGTCACCGACGCGTTCGTCACCGTGCGGCACGGTGACTCCCAGGTTGCGGTGCGGTTCTCGGACGCGCTCGAAGAGCGTTCGATGGAGAGCGTGGTCGGCGGCTACCGACTCGAAGTCATCGAGCCGCTGCAGAAGATCCGGATGATCTGCGAGCACGACGAGTTGTCGTGCGACATCACGTGGGACGGCTCGTTCCCCGCGGTGCTCGAGGAAGCGCACATCCTGATGTCCGGTCCGCGTCCGATCCTCGACGCGTCGCGGTTCGCGCAGGTCGGCACGTGGTCCGGCACGGTGACCGTGCAGGGCAAGGACTTCGCGGTCGATCCCGAGACCTGGCTGGGTACCCGTGACCGTTCGTGGGGGATCCGTCCGGTCGGCGAAGCGGACCCGCAGGGCCGCTGGACGTACGAGAATCGGGGCGGCCACTACTGGACGTACGTCCCGCTGCGCTTCGACGACTTCGCGCTGATGGTGATCGTGCAGGAATCCCAGGACGGGCACCGCACCCTCAACCACGCGACCCGCGTGTTCCCCGACGGCCGCGTCGAGCAGCTCGGCTGGCCGCGCGTCGAGGTGAACTACCGCAGCGGCACCCGGCATCCGGAGTCCGCGCGTCTGCACCTGACGACGCCGAAGGGCGAGCCGCTCGTCGTGGACGTCGAGAATCTCGGCTTCATTTCGCTCAGTCACGGCGCCGGTTACGGCGGCGACCCGGAGTGGACGCACGGCGAATGGCGTGGCGAGAACTGGTCGTCGTCGTCCGTGGTCGACACCACCAGCCCGGATTTCCTCGGCCGGCTGGCATTTTCGACCATCGATCACGTCGCGAAGGCGACCATCGACGGGCAGGTCGGCTGGGGAATGTTCGAGCACGCGGTCATGGGACGTCATGACCCGTCGGGCTTCACCGGCTGGCTCGATATGGCTCCGTAAGCAGCCGAAACCGACGGACCTCGAGGGAACTCCTCGGGGTCCGTCAGTCGTCCGTGGCCGTCGCGGCCAGTGCCGGGGCGATGAACGTCCGGTGCACGTAGGCGCCGAAGCCACCGTCGACGGGAACATCCGCACCGCTGATCCACGTCGACTCGGACGATGCGAGGAACAGCAGGGCGTCGGCGATCTCGTCGGCGCGGCCGTGGCGCCCGGCCCAGGCCGCCGCTCCGTCGATGACCGCGGCGCCCATGGTGGCGGTGAAGTCGGTCAGCAAGGGTGTGCCGACGGTACCGGGGGAGACGCTGTTCGAGCGCAGGCCGAGGGCTTTGCCTTCGACGGCGAGATTGCCCGCCCAGATGATCGCTGCTTCCTTGGACAAGCTGTAGCAGGCCCCGTCGATACCGGGGTAGTCGGCGAACGAGTCGAGCGCGGTATCCCAGTCGTCGATCGCGAGGAAGTCGTTGAGCAGGCTGTAGTGCTGTTGCCACATGAACCCGGCCTGCGACGCGGTTGTGACAACCGTGGCGTCGGGAGCGAATTTCGGTTGCAGGGCCCGCGTGAGGTCGCGCGGGGCGAGGGCGTTGATCGACAGGACGGTGCGCCACGGCAGTGTCGCGGCAACGCCGGCATTGTTGACGAGCGAGTGGACGGGGCCGGTGATCTGCTCGGCGATCGCGAGGACTCCGTCCCGTGTCGACAGGTCGCCCAGCACCATCTGTGCGACGGCGTCGTCGCTGCCCCGGACACGGTCGACGCCGATGACGGTGGCGTTCCGCGCGGCGAGTTTGGTGACGGTCGCGGCGCCGACGCCGGACGAGCATCCGGTGACGACGACGGTCTTGCCGGAGAAGTCGGGCATGAGGTACTCCTCGCTGGTACCGGGCATTCCCGACGGCCGGTTGCGCCGGGGGTGCGTGCACGCTACCAACACTCATCGGAAATCTCGGTAAATTCGTACAGTGCCACAAGAGATCTCGCCGACGTCGGGAGGTGCCGGACGCCGCTCTCACTGACCGGAACGCGGGTATCGCTCCGAAGCGTGGGATGGGACGATATCCGTTCGATTTCGTCCGGAGTAGAGGAGGGGGCGGGCGATGCCGCGACTGGCGAGCGCACGCGACGCTGCCGAACCTTGTTCGGAGGATCAGCGCGCGCGACACGCCCGGATCTTGCGGGCGGCGGCGCAACTCGGCGCGGAAAACGATCTCGAACGCGTCCAGATGCTGGAAGTGGCGAAGCTGGCCGGGGTGGCCATCGGCACTCTGTACCGCTACTTTCCGTCCAAGACGCACCTGTTCGTTGCCGTCATGGTCGACCAGATCGACCGGATGGGGACGTCGCTCTCGCGGCGTTCGCACGGTCAGGCGTCGGGTTCGGCGGCGGTGTACGACGCACTGCTGGAAGCCACCCGAGCCCTGTTGCGCACTCCGCTGCTGGCGACAGCGATGATCCAGTCCGCTGCGACGTCGAACGCGGCGTCGATTCCCGATGTCGCGAAGATCGACCGGCAGTTCCAACGGCTCCTTCTCGACGCCGCCGGGATCGACGTGCCCACCGCGCGGGACGTCACGGCGTTGCGGCTGGTCGTGGCCTTGTGGTTCGGTCTCGTGCAATCCGCGCTGAACGGTCGTACGTCCATTCCGGAGATCGAGTCCGATCTGCGGGTCGCCTGTGGAAAGTTGCTCGACGACCTGGCTGTCGCTTCGTCCTGACCGTTCCGCCTCGATCGTCCACGCAGGTTGTGCGGCGGTGTGCCAGGTTCGGTCCCGCTCGGTGGGACTGGCCGGAACCCGGTCCGTCCACCGAAATAGAATAAATTTCAGTATTCGGGGTCGTGTGAGGGAGTGGGCATGAGCAAAGTCGTCATCGTCGAGGCCGCACGAACGCCGATCGGGCGCCGGCGCGGACAACTGTCCGGGGTTCACCCCGCAGTGCTGCTGGGCGCCGCGCAGCAGGCGCTCCTCGAGCGCACCGGCCTGCCCGCCGACCGGATCGGCCAGCTCGTCGGAGGCGTCGTCACCCAGGCGGGCGAACAGTCCAACAACGTCACCCGGCAGGCGTGGCTGCACGCGGGTCTCCCGTACCGGACTGCCGCGACCACCATCGACTGTGCGTGCGGCTCCTCCCAACAGGCGGTTCACATGGTCGCCGGCCTCATCGCGTCCGGGCAGATCGACGCGGGCATCGGTTGCGGCGTCGAGGTGATGAGCCGGGTGTTCCTCGGCCAGGCCAACGCGCCCGGCACCGGCAACCCGTACCCGGACGACTGGACCATCGAGATGGGCGACCAATTCACCTCCGCCGAACGCATCGCCGCCCACCGCGGAATCAAACGCGGCGACGTCGACGCGTTCGGGCTGGAATCGCAGCGTCGCGCCGCCGCGGCATGGAGTGAGGGCCGGTTCGACCGCGAGATCGTTTCGGTCGACGCACCCGTCGTCACCAAGGACGGAGTCCCCACCGGTGAGGTCGCGACCGTCACCCGCGACGGAGGCCTCCGCGACACCACCGCCGAAGGACTGGCGGGACTCGCACCGGTCATCGACGGCGGCATCCACACCGCGGGCAACTCGTCGCAGGTCAGCGACGGCGCGGCCGCGGTCCTGCTGATGAGCGAGGACACGGCGCGCGAAGCCGGACTGCGTCCACGCGCCCGGATCCTCGCGTCCACCCTGGTCGGCTCGGACCCGTACTACCACCTCGACGGCCCGATCGACTCCACCAGGGACGTGTTGGAACGCACCGGAATGTCGTTGTCGGACATCGATCTCGTCGAGATCAACGAGGCATTCGCGTCGGTCGTGCTGTCCTGGGCTCAGGTACTCGACGCCGACATGAGCAAGGTCAACGTCAACGGCGGCGCCATCGCACTCGGCCATCCGGTCGGGTCCACCGGCGCCCGCCTCATCACCAGTGCCCTGCACGAACTCGAGCGCTCCGACCGCTCGACCGCGCTGATCACCATGTGCGCGGGTGGAGCGCTCTCCACCGCCACCGTCATCGAGCGCATCTAGACCGCTGCGCCCCCGCCGCCCCCATCCGAGCGAATGTATCGCTCGCTTCATCAGATCGACCGAACGATACATTCGCTCGGAAGAACGGGCGGCGAAAATCCCATACGTTTCCGATCGAAGGGCCCGCTCATGACCATTGGACTCAGTGACGAGGACCGCGAACTCCGCGATTCCGTGCGCGGTTGGGCCGCGCGGCACGCGACCCCCGCGGTGATCCGCGCCGCCGTCGACGCGAAAACCGAGACGCGCCCCGACTACTGGGGTTCGCTCGCCGAACTCGGCATGCTCGGACTGCACCTTCCCGAAGAGGTCGGCGGCGCAGGCTTCGGGCTGCTCGAAACCGCGATCGTCGCCGAGGAACTCGGGCGTTCGATGGTGCCCGGACCGTTCCTGCCGACCGTGATCGTGTCCGCAGTCCTGCACGCGGCCGGCCGTACCGACGAACTGGCGGCACTGGCCGACGGCTCGTCGTTCGGAGCCCTCGCCCTGCAACCCGGCGGTCTGCGGATCACCCGCGACGACGCCGTCGCCACCCTGTCCGGCACCTCGAACTTCGTGCTCGGCGGGCAGATCGGCGACATCTTCCTCCTCGCCGCCGACGACGCAGGCGCGCTCGCGTTCGTCACCGTGCGCCGCGACCGACTCGAGATCACCGATCTGCCGAGCCACGACATGGTCCGACGCAACGCGGAGATCACTGTCGACGGTCTGGTCCTCGACGCCGGTGACGTGCTGGAACTCGACGCGCAGCGGGTGCTCGATCTCGCCGCGACCCTGTTCGCGGCCGAATCTGCCGGTATCGCCGAGTGGGCCACCGCGACCGCCGCCGACTACGCGCGGGTCCGGCAGCAGTTCGGCCGGGTCGTCGGCCAGTTCCAGGGTGTCAAGCACAAGGCCGCGCGGATGCTGAGCCAGACCGAACAGGCACGTGTCACCGCATGGGACGCCGCACGGGCGCTCGGTGAAGACGTTCCCGCCGACGAGTCGTCGTTGGCCGCCGCCGTTGCCGCCGCCGTCGCACCGGAGGCCGCGTTCCAGGTCGCCAAGGACTGCATCCAGATTCTCGGTGGCATCGGCTACACCTGGGAGCACGACGCGCACCTGTATCTTCGACGAGCGCAGTCGCTGCGAATCCTGTTGGGCTCCACCGCATCGTGGCGGCAGCGGGTCGCGGGTCTGACCCTGGCCGGTGTCCGCCGTGTGCTCAGCGTCGAACTGCCGCCGGAAGCCGAGCAGATCCGCGCGGACATCCGCGCCGAGCTGGCGCAGGCGACCGAACTGTCGGGGACCGAGCAGAAGACCTACCTCGCGGAGCAGGGCTACACCGCACCACACCTGCCCGGCCCGTGGGGCAAGGGCGCCGACGCCGTCACCCAACTGGTGATCGCGGAGGAACTGCGGACCGCCGACCTGAAGCCGCACGACATGATCATCGGCAACTGGGTGGTGCCCACCCTGATCACGCACGGCAACGCCGACCAGTTGCAACGCTACGTCCCGGAGTCGCTGCGCGGCGACATCGTGTGGTGCCAGCTGTTCTCCGAGCCGGGCGCGGGCTCGGACCTCGCCGGCCTGACCACCAAGGCCGTCAAGGTCGACGGCGGATGGAAACTGCAGGGCCAGAAGGTGTGGACATCGATGGCCAGGGAAGCGGACTGGGGGATCTGCCTTGCCCGCACCGACGCCGACGTGCCCAAGCACAAGGGTCTGTCGTACTTTCTGATCGACATGAAGAACACCGAGGGCCTCGACATCCGCCCACTGCGGGAGATCACCGGCGAGGCACTGTTCAACGAGGTGTTCTTCGACGATGTGTTCGTCCCCGACAACTGCCTCGTCGGGGAACCGGGCGACGGCTGGAAGCTGGCCCGCACCACCCTCGCCAACGAACGGGTCTCGTTGTCCCACGACTCGTCGCTCGGCTCCGGCGGTGAGGCACTGCTCGATCTCGCCGCCGAATTCCCCGGCGGGGTCGACGCCGAGCAGCTCACGGTTCTGGGTAAGGTGCTGTGCGACGCGCAGTCCGGCGGTCTCCTCGGATTGCGGACCACGCTGCGGTCGCTGACCGGCGCACAGCCGGGCGCGGAGTCGTCGATTGCGAAACTGCTCGGCGTCGAGCACGTGCAGCAGGTGTGGGAAGTCGCGATGGACTGGGGTGGACCGGGCTCGCTGCTCGGTGAGCAGAGCCGCCGGTCGGCAACGCAGATGTTCCTCAACTCGCAGTGCCTGTCCATCGCGGGAGGAACCACGAACGTCCAGTTGAACATCATCGGCGAGCGGATCCTGGGTCTGCCGCGCGATCCCGAACCCGGAAAGTGAACCGTACAGCGATGAACCGTACATTTGTGGTCGGCGTCGGCATGACCGAATTCGTGAAGATCGAGTCGCGGGACTGGGAGTTCCCCGACATGGTCACCGAAGCGGTGGGCAAGGCACTCGCGGACGCCGGCCTGAAATACTCGCAAATTCAGCGCGCCGCAGCAGGTTACGTGTTCGGCGCGTCCACCGCCGGGCAGCGTGCCCTCTACGAAACCGGCTTGACCGGAATTCCGATCGTCAACGTCAACAACAATTGCGCCACCGGGTCGACCGCGCTGATGATGGCCCGAGAATGGGTGCAGGGCGGATTCGTCGACTGCGCGTTGGCCGTCGGGTTCGAGAAGATGACCAAGACGTCGATGACCGGCACCGGAGAGATGCCGAAGGTCACGACCCTCGACGATCACCTGAAGATCATGGTCGAGAAGTTCGGCTGGGCGGGCGGGCCGATGACCGCGCAACTGTTCGGCAATGCTGCCGTCGAGCACATGGAACGGTTCGGTACCACCGCAGAGCAGATCGCCGCGGTCGCAGTGAAAAACCACAAGCATTCGGTGAACAATCCGTACGCGCAGTTCCAGAACGAATACACCCTCGACCAGGTATTGGGCGACAAGATGATTCACACGCCGCTCACCCGGTCGCAGTGCTCGCCGACCTCCGATGGCGCCGGCGCCGCAATCGTGGTGAGCGAAAAGTTCGTTCGTGAGCACGGACTCGAAGACCGGGCCATCGAGATCGTCGCACAGGCATTGACCACCGACAGCGCCGAGGCGTTCGCGCAGAAGTCGATGATCGACGTCGTCGGCGCCCCGATGACCAAGGCCGCTGCCGAGTCGGTGTTCGCGCAGTCCGGGCTGACGATCGACGACGTGGACGTCGTCGAACTGCACGACTGCTTCGCGATCAACGAAATCATCACCTACGAGGGACTGGGTATGTGCGCGCCCGGCGGTGGCGGCGCCCTCGTCGAGTCCGGTGCCACCACCTACGGCGGCCGGTGGGTGGTCAACCCGTCCGGTGGACTCATCTCGAAGGGACATCCGCTCGGCGCGACCGGTCTCGCGCAGTGCGCGGAGCTCAACTGGCAACTGCGCGGCATTGCCGGCCCCCGCCAGGTCGACGGCGCGACCATTGCGCTGCAACACAATCTGGGTCCCGGTGGTGCGTGCGTCGTCACGCTGTACCGATCCGGAACCCTGTCGGAGGAGTCGTAGCAGCGATGCCGATCGACGTGACCGCGGCGCCGACTGCCGCACCGATTCGTGACGTGATGGAGGCCCGGTGAAGGTCGATCCGGAAACACAGCCCACCGTCGGCAGGTCCCCGGACGGCACCGTCCTGACGTCGGCGCCGCAGGACACCCCCGTCGACCGGGCGAGCGCCGCGGCCCGGCGCATCGTCAACGCGTTGCTGCGCACCGACCGGACCAACGCGAACCTCGAACGGGTCGCCGAGGAACTCGACAACATCGCCGAGCACCTCGAGGAACACGCCCCGGACGTCGCGGAGCGGCTGATCGACATGTGGCACGGCGAGGGTGTGACCCGGCACGACCCGGTGTGCGGCCCGGAAAACGCGGTCGCTCCGCCGCTGGTCCTGTCCGGCCGCGACGACGGTTCGGTCGACGGTGTCGTCACCCTGACTCTGCCCTATCAGGGGCCGCCCGGACACGTGCACGGCGGGGTGTCCGCGTTGCTGCTCGATCACACGCTCGGGGTTGCGAACGCGTGGGCCGGACGCAGCGGCGCGACCGCGCAACTGAACGTGCGCTACCACCGTCCGACACCACTGTTCGAGCCGCTCACGGTGCGTGGCCGGCTCGAATCGCAGGACGGCCGCAAGATCAACACGGTCGGCGATATCAGTACCGCAGACGGCACGATCTGTGTGTCCGTGGAGGCCCTGTTCGTCGACAAGACAATTCCGCGCCCCCGATAACACCGGATCTTGCTCCGACGCCGGCGGCGGATTTGCCGCCGGCGTCAGGGCTCGCTCTTGATCCGCTCGGCGCCGGTGTAGATGTTCATGGTGCCGCCGCGCAGGAACCCGACGAGTGTCAGGCCGGCGTTCGCGGCCAGATCCACCGCCAGCGACGACGGTGCGGATACCGCCCCGAGCACCGGGATTCCGGCCATCACGGACTTCTGGGCGAGTTCGAACGAGGCGCGACCACTGACGATGAGCATCGTGTCGGACAGCGGTACCCGATTCTCGGTCAGCGCCCACCCGAGCACCTTGTCGACGGCGTTGTGCCGGCCGACGTCCTCGCGTAACACGAGTAGCGCCCCGTCCGGGGTGAACAGGCCCGCGGCGTGAAGACCGCCGGTGGTGTCGAAGATCTTCTGCTGCCTGCGCAGGGCGTCGGGCATCGACGCGAGCGCATCGACGGTCACCTCGACCGCATTGGACCCGAGCGGAAAGCGGGTGCGGGTCCGGACCTGCTCGAGTGACTGCTTTCCGCACACACCGCATGCCGATGTCGTGGGGAATGCGCGGATGCCCGCGCCGTCCGGGACGGCGACACCGGCGGCGAGTGCGACGTCGAGCACGTTGTAGGTGTTCGCGCCGGACTCGTCGACGCCGTTGCAGTACCGGACGGTGACGATGTCGTCACGGTGCCCGATGATGCCTTCGCTGAGCAGAAACCCGTGCACGAGTTCGACATCGTGGCCGGGGGTGCGCATCGTGACCGTCAACGACCGGCCGCCGAGCCGAATCTCGAGGGGTTCCTCGACGGCGAGGGTGTCGGGCCGGCGGGCCCGGCCCTCCGGGGTGATCCGCAGGACCGGCCGCCGCGCGGTGACCCGGCCCATCAGAGCCCTCCGGGCTTCTCGAGTCGGATGGTGATCGCCTTGGACACCGGGGTGTTCGACTTGTCCGCGACGTGGTCGAGCGGCACCAGCGGATTCGTCTCCGGGTAGTAGGCGGCGGCATTGCCGCGCGGTGTGCTGTACGGGACGATGCGGAAATCGTGGACCCGTCGTTCCTCGACGGCGCCGTCCGCCGTTGTCCACTCGGAGATCAGATCGACGAGATCGCCGTCGGCGAAGCCGAGTTCGGTGATGTCCGCGGGATGCAGGAAGATCACCTTGCGGCCGTTCTTGACACCGCGGTACCGGTCGTCGAGGCCGTAGATGGTGGTGTTGTACTGGTCGTGGCTGCGCAGGGTCTGCAGGATCACCCGTCCGGGCGGGGTCCGCACCCATTCGAGGGGGTTGACCGCGAAGTTGGCTTTGCCGGTGTGGGTGGTGAATTCGCGTGAATCCCGTGGCGGGTGCGGCAATTGGAATCCGTCGGGACGACGCACCCGCGTGTTGTAGTCCTCGCAGCCCGGGACGACCCGCGCGATCGAGTCGCGGATCAGGTCGTAGTTTCCTTCGAATGCCTTCCAGCGCACCGGATGTTCGGCGTCGAACAGTTCTCGCGCGAGCCCGCATACGATGGCGACCTCACTGCGCAGGTGATCGGAGACCGGATGCAGCCTACCGCGAGACAGGTGCACCATCGACATCGAATCCTCTACCGACACAACTTGTTTGCCGGATTCTTGGACGTCGAGGTCGGTGCGGCCGAGAGTCGGCAGGATCAGGGCGGTGTGCCCGTGCACCACGTGGCTGCGGTTGAGTTTCGTGGACACCTGGACGGTCATCTCGCAGTTGCGCAGCGCAGTCTCGGTCGCGGCGGTGTCGGGGGTCGCGGAGACGAAGTTGCCGCCCATCGCCATGAAGAACGAGGCGTGGCCGTCGCGCATCGCCCGGATCGCGTCGACGGTGTCGTAGCCGTGACGGCGGGGGCTGACGATTCCGAATTCGGTGTCGAGTGCCGCGAGGAACTCCTCGGGCATCTTCTCCCAGATGCCCATAGTGCGGTCGCCCTGTACATTCGAGTGCCCACGTACCGGGCAGACGCCGGCACCCGGCTTGCCGATCATGCCGCGGGCGAGCAGCACGTTGACGGCTTCGGCGATCGTCGCGACCGCATGGGTGTGCTGGGTCAGGCCCATCGCCCAGCAGATCACGGTACCCGTCGACGAGATGAGATCAGCTGCGAGAGAACGTAATTGCTGCTCGGTCACGCCGGTGGCTTCGAGTACTTCGTCGAGATCGACCGCACGGATGTGCTTTTCGTAGTCGTCGAACCCGGCGCAGTGCCGGTCGACGAACGCGCGGTCGACGACGGTGCCGGGTACGGCGTCCTCGGCCTCGAAGAGGAGCCGGCCCAACCCTTGGAACAGCGCCATGTCGCCGCCGAGCCGGATTTGGACGAATTCGTCGGCGATGTCGGTACCGTGACCGAGTACCCCGTTGACCTTCTGTGGATCCTTGAATCGGCGGAGCCCGGCCTCGGGGAGCGGGTTGATCGCGATGATCTTCGCGCCGTTGCCCTTGGCCTTCTCCAGCGTCGAGAGCATCCGCGGATGATTCGTGCCGGGGTTCTGTCCCGCGATGAGGATCAGGTCGGCCTGCTCGAGATCGGGCACCGTCACCGAGCCCTTGCCGATGCCGATCGAGTCGACGAGCGCGCTGCCGGACGATTCGTGGCACATGTTCGAGCAATCCGGCATGTTGTTGGTGCCGTAGCTGCGGATGAGCAGCTGGTAGAGGAACGCGGCCTCGTTGCTGGTGCGGCCGGAGGTGTAGAAGACGGCGTCGTCGGGCGACGGCAGCGACCGCAAGTGTTCGGCGATCATCTCGAACGCGTCGTCCCAGGAGATCGGGAGGTAATGGCTCTGGTCCGGGCGCAGCACCATCGGGTGGGTGATCCGGCCCTGCTGTCCGAGCCAGTATTCGGTCATGCCCGCGAGTTCGGTGACCGAATGCTGCGCGAAGAACTCGGGGGTCACGGTACGTAGGGTCGCTTCTTCGGCGACCGCCTTCGCGCCGTTCTCGCAGAACTCGGCGGGTTTGCGATGCCCCGGCGTCTCCGGCCAGGCACAGCCGGGGCAGTCGAATCCGTGCCGCTGGTTGAGGCGGGTGAGCGTCGCGGCGGTGCGTGTCACGCCCATCTGTTCGTACGCGCGGTGCAGCGATACCAGGACCGCGGGCACCCCGGCCGCGTGGTCCTTCGCACCGGTGACCGAGAGCGCCGATTCGTCGATGTCGTCCACGGGTGCCTTTTTCGCCATGTGTCCATAGTGGCCTGCACCACTGCTGTTCGGCCACCCGGGTGTGTAACGAGAAGTTCACCGCGGGCGCCGCCGCGTTTTACACGACCCGTTCACTCTGAGGGGACGGTGATGAACGACATAAGACATTCGCCGATAGATGTCGAGGGATTTCCCCTCCGGACCGGACAAGGTGGACACGTATGGAAGAGGCAATCGCTGCCGCCGACACTGCCTGGGTTCTCGCGGCATTCACGGCGGTCGCACTCATGGTTCCGGGGCTCGCGCTGTTCTACGGCGGCATGCTCGGAGTCAAGAGCGCACTCAACATGATCATGATGGTGCTCGGGGGCTTCGCAGTCGCCGGCGTGGTGTGGGTCTTCTTCGGCCCGGCCGCGGTCCTCGGCGACAGCGTCGGTGGCCTCGGACTCATCGGCAACCCGTTCACCGACATCGGCCTCGGGTCGCTACTCGAACCGGACCCGGCCGGCGGCATCCCGGCCGCACTCATCGCGGCATTCCACCTGCTCTTCGCGGGTATCACCGTCGCGATCATCGCCGGCGGGGTCGCCGACCGCATGAAATTCTCCGCGTGGATGGCGTTCTCCGCGATCTGGGTGGTGCTCGTGTACTTCCCGGTCGCACACTGGGTGTTCGCATTCGACGACGAAGATGCCGGTACCACGGGCGGATGGATTGCCAACACGCTCGGCGCCCACGACTTCGCCGGCGGCACCGCTGTGCACATGAACGCCGGTGTGGCAGCCCTGGCCCTCGCCGTAGCCCTGGGCAAACGGCGCGGCTTTCCGCACGTCGCCCGGCCGCACAGCCTGCCCCTCGTGGTTCTCGGCGGCGGCATCCTCATGTTCGGCTGGTTCGGCTTCAACGGAGGTTCGGCGGGTGGGGCCAACCACACCGCGGGCGTCGTCGTCCTCAACACGTTGATCGCCGCGGTGGCGGGCCTGCTCGGCTGGCTGCTCGTCGAGCGCATCCGCGAAAAGCACGCGACCACCCTGGGTGCGATTTCCGGCACGATCGCCGCGCTCGTCGGTATCACCCCCGCCGCGAGCCTGGTGTCCCCGCTCGGGGCGCTGCTCATCGGATTCGTCGCCGGCGCGGTGTGCTTCCTGACCGTGAGCCTGAAATTCAAGCTGGGCTACGACGATTCGCTCGACGTCGTCGCCATTCACCTCATGGGCGGTGTCGTCGGCACCACCCTCATCGCCTTCGTCGCGACGGCGGCTGCTCCGGCCGGCGTCGACGGCTTGTTCTTCGGTGGCGGCATCGACTTCCTCGGCCGCCAGGTCGTCGCAATGGCCGCTGTGTTCGCCTACAGTTTCGCGGTCACCTGGCTGATCGCGAAGGCCCTCGACAAGACGATCGGCCTTCGAGTCGACAAGGAAACCGAGATCACCGGCATCGACGTCCCGGTCCACGGCGAAACGGCCTACGTCATGGACAGTTTCAGCTCGGGAACGCCGTCCAAGTTGCGACCGGAGGACTTCGCACCCGATCGTGAGGTGGTCGTCCCCGGAACGAAGTAGGTCGAACGGCCGGTGCGGGTCCCCTGTCGTCGCGCAACCGCGGCGGGAGGGGACCCACACCGTTTCGGCCCCGGCGCGGTGATCGGACGGGCATAATCGGACGGCAGTCGACGAGGAGTCCCCATGAGCGCACCGGGCACCGAACCACTGGCCGGAAAAACCATGATCATGTCGGGTGGCAGCCGCGGCATCGGCCTGGCGATCGCCCTGCGTGCGGCGCAGGACGGTGCGAATATCACGCTGATCGCCAAGACCGACACCCCGAACCCGAAGTTGCCGGGCACGATTCATACCGCGGCCACCGAACTCGAGCAGGCGGGCGGCACGGTGCTTCCGTTCGTGGGGGATGTGCGTGACGACGGTGCGGTAGCGGAGGCGGTGCGCCGGACCGTCGACCAATTCGGGGGCATCGACATCGTCGTGAACAATGCGTCGGCGATCGACCTGTCCTCGACCGACCGGATCGCGATGAAGAAATACGACCTCATGCAGGACATCAACTGTCGCGGAACGTTTCTGCTCTCGAAGTCGGCGATCCCGTCCCTGCGGAAATCCGCGGACGCCGGCCGCAACCCGCATATCCTGACACTGTCGCCGCCCTTGAATCTGTCACCCAAATGGGCAGGTGGGGCGCTGGCGTACACCATCGCGAAATACGGTATGAGCTTGACGACGCTCGGCCTCGCAGAGGAGCTGAAAGGCGACGGCATCGGTGTGAACTCGCTGTGGCCACGCACCACGATCGCGACCGCCGCAGTGCGCAATGTGCTCGGCGGTGAGCAGATGGCCAACGCGTCCCGCACACCTGAGATCTATGCGGATGCGGCATACCTGGTACTGACCTCTCCCAGCACGGAAGCCACCGGAAACTTCTATATCGACGACGAAGTGCTCGCCGCCGCCGGAATCACCGATCTCGACCGATATCGAGCAGGCGACGGCGACGGGGAGTTGCAACTCGACCTGTTCCTGGATTGAGCACCGGTTCTGGGCCGGATACCGGTTCGGGAGATGCCGCGCGGCGCTAATCCTGGTGGTTGTCGGGATACGCGGTAACAGCGAGGAACCGGATGGGCAGGGCCACCAGCGCATTCGGGCCGTGCAGACCCTCGCCGTCGAGGAGCAACGCGTCCCCCGGCTGAAGGTGGTACTCGGATTCGCCGTGACCGTAGATCATCTCGCCCTCGAGCATGTACAGCAGTTCGGTACCGGGATGCTGGAACAAGGGGAACGCCTCGCTCGCGTCGGTCAGTGTGACCAGGACGGGTTCGAGGCGTTTGTGCTGTCCGCGCAGGCCGCCGAGAAGTTCGTAGTGGTGACCGACGCGGGTTCCGCGGCCGACGATTTCGGCACCGGTTCCGGCCTTGACGAACACTGCCTCGCGGTGGGTGTCGGCGCCACGGAACAAGGAGGTCACCGGCACGTCGAGTCCGGCGGCGAGACGTGCGAGGGTCGACAGGCTGCACGAGGTCTGAGCGTTCTCGATCTTCGAGAGCATCGCCTTGGAGATGCCGACCTTGGCGGCCATGTCGCCGACGGACAGCCCACTGGCCAGCCGCAACTTGCGGACTTGCCCGGCGATGGCACGTTCGAGATCGACCCCGGTGGGGCTGTTGCGGGGAACTTCGCGTCCGGAACCGTCACGCAGGACAGGCCGATCGGGGCTGCTCATGGCGCTCAGCCTAACCGACCGTCCACTGTTGGTGGACGGTCGGGCGCGACGGTAATCGAGCGAATGTATCGCCCGGTCGATTGATTGGAGTGAGCGATAAATTCGCTCGGGAACGGGGTGGGCGCTACTGCGGGTGGCCGAGGGCAGCAAAAACCGAGCGAATGTACCACTCAGTCGATTGACCGGAGCCAGCGATACATTCGCTCGGGAGGGGGAGCGGGAGGCTTGGGGGACGGGGTCAGAAGCTCGTGCGGCCGGGGATCCAGTCGGTGCCGGCGAGCGGGACCCGGGCCATCGCGGCGGATTCGATGGTCAGGGCGACGAGGTCCTGCGGCTCGAGGTTGCGCAGGTGCGACTTGCCGCAGGCCCGGGCGATCGTCTGGGCCTCCATCGTCAGGACCCGCAGGTAGTTCGCCAGCCGGCGGCCGCCCTCGACCGGGTCGAAGCGGGCCTGGAGTTCGGGGTCCTGGGTCGTGATGCCCGCCGGGTCCTTGCCGTCCTGGAAGTCGTCGTAGAAGCCGGCGGCCGAACCGAGGCGGGCGTACTCGTCCTGATATTTCGGATCGTTGTCGCCCAGTGCGATCAGTGCGGCGGTGCCGATCGCGACGGCGTCGGCACCGAGAGCCATCGCCTTGGCGACGTCGGCGCCGGACCGGATGCCACCGGACACGATCAGTTGCACGCCACCGGGGGTGCGGTGCACACCCATTTCCTGCAGTGCCTGCACCGCCTGGGGAATCGCGGCGAGGGTCGGGATGCCCACATGTTCGATGAATACGTCCTGCGTCGCGGCGGTTCCGCCCTGCATGCCGTCGACGACGACGACATCGGCGCCCGCTTTGACGGCCAGCTTGACGTCGTAGTAGGTGCGGGTTGCGCCGACCTTGATGTAGACGGGTTTCTCCCAGCCGGTGATCTCACGCAATTCGATGATCTTGATGGCGAGGTCGTCGGGGCCGGTCCAGTCCGGGTGCCGGCACGCCGAGCGTTGGTCGATGCCGACCGGGAGGGTACGCATCCCGGCGACCCGCTCGGTGATCTTCTGTCCCAGGAGCATGCCGCCGCCACCCGGCTTCGCGCCCTGACCGAGCACGATCTCGATGGCATCGGCCTTGCGCAGATCGTCGGGATTCATGCCGTATCGTGACGGAAGATACTGGTACACCAAGTTTTTGGACTGTCCGCGTTCCTCGGGTGTCATGCCGCCGTCGCCGGTGGTCGTCGACGTTCCCACCTCGCTTGCGCCCCGCCCGAGTGCCTCCTTGGCCCGGCCCGACAGCGCACCGAAGCTCATGCCCGCGATGGTGACCGGAATGTCCAGGTGCAGAGGATATTTGGCATTCCGATCACCGAGGACGACATCGGTGTCGCACTTCTCGCGATATCCCTCCAGCGGATAACGCGACATCGACGAACCGAGGAACAGCAGATCGTCGAAGTGCGGGAGCGCGCGCTTGGCACCCCAGCCTCGGATGTCGTAGATGCCGGTCTCGGCGGCGCGCTGGATTTCGTGGATGACACCGCGGTCGAACGTGGCCGATTCGCGAAGTCCGGGCGAGAACGTGGTCATGGGAATATCTCCTCGGAAGCTGGGTGTGGGCGGTCAGTACGCCGAGGCGTTGTCGACGTGGAAGTGGTAGAGGCTTCGGGCCGAGCCGTAGCGGGTGAACTCGGCGGGGTCGGCGTCGAATCCGGCCCGGGCGAGCAGATCGGACAGTTCCTCGAGGTGCTCGGCGCGCATCGGTTTCGTGATGCAGTCCGCGCCGAGCGAGGCGACCGTGCCGCGCACGTAGATGCGCGCCTCGTACAACGAATCACCCAGGGCTTCACCGGCATCGCCGAGTACGACGAGACGCCCGGCCTGACCCATGAAGGCACTCATGTGACCGATATTGCCGCCGACGACGATGTCGACGCCCTTCATCGAGATACCGCAGCGGGCGGCGGCATTGCCTTCGATCACGAGCAGGCCACCGTGCGCGGTCGCGCCCGCGGATTGCGATGCGTCGCCGGTGACGCGCACGGTGCCCGACATCATGTTTTCGGCGACCCCCACCCCGGCATTGCCTGCGACGGTGACGGTGGCGTATTTGTTCATCCCGGCGGCGTAGTAGCCGGCGTGCCCCTCGATGGTGACGTCGATGGGCCGGTCGAGCCCGCACGCGAGCGCGTGGGCGCCCTGCGGGTTCGTCACGGTCACGGTCGCGGGTGCCTCCGTCGCGTGCAGCGCGGCGTTGACCTCGCGGGTCGCGACCACGTCGAGGTCGTAGACGGTGGCGGACGCCGGTGCAAGGGCGAGGTCGGGGGTCGTGAGGTCGGGGGCTGTGAGGTCGAGTGGCATGGGGTTCTCCTCGGTCGTGGGGGCAACGACGGCGATCAGCGGTGCCATACGTAGACCCGGTCGGGTTCGGGTTCGAAGATGCGGGCGCCCGCGATTCCGGGAAGGCCGGCGAGCGCCCGGAATTCCGAGGCCATTGCGACGTAACCGTCGGTTTCGGCGACGATCGCGGGCTTGCAGGCGATGGGGTCGCGGACCACCGCGAACGAGTCGGTGGTCGATACCAGCAGCGTGTAGAAACCGTCGAAG
The DNA here is from genome assembly GCF_049299235.1 of Rhodococcus sp. (in: high G+C Gram-positive bacteria). Taxonomy (GTDB): domain Bacteria; phylum Actinomycetota; class Actinomycetes; order Mycobacteriales; family Mycobacteriaceae; genus Rhodococcus. The sequence continues at coordinate 22,313 of NZ_JBAQXC010000225.1, forward strand.
CGTTCGCCGAGCAGTCTCAGGGCCTTCTCGAGGTCGGCGCCCTCGGCCAGATGTTTCGCGACGAACCGCGCACCCACCTCGGTGTCGTTCTCGCTGTCGAACCGCACACCCTCGGCTTCGAGTTCGCGTTTGACGGACAGGTGGTTGGAGAACGAACCGTTGTGCACGAGGCATTGGTCCGGCCCGACCGCGAACGGGTGCGACCCGGCGGCGGTGACCGCGGATTCGGTGGCCATGCGGGTGTGCCCGACGCCCTGCCATCCGGTCGCACCGGGAATGCCGAAGCCTTCGGCCAGTGCGACGGGGTCGCCCATGCCCTTGAGGACGGTGACGTCGTCGCCGAAACCGATGATCGTGGCACCGGGGTCGACGGCGCGGACCGTGTCGACGAGCAGGCCTGCGGGGACCGGGGCGTGGACGATCGTGGTCGGTGGTAGATCGATGCGGCCGACCGCGGCTCCGAGCGCCGCCGTCAGGGTGTCGGCGAGATCGTCGGCGGCACCGAGCAGCGACACCGACGTGGCGTCGGTGGGGGAGAAGGTGGGGTCGCCGTAGAGGGCCACGCCGGCGGAATCCGGTCCGCGGTCGACCATCTGGCCGAGCATGCCGGTGAGCAGTCCGCCGAGGCGGGGGTACAGGGAGGGGTCGCGTAGGTGAAGCCCGACGATTCCGCACATGTGCCGGTCCCTTTCGAATCGGTTGTCCGCCGCAGCGGGGGTCAGAAGGCGGTCAGATAGTTGTCGATCTCCCACGGCGTCACGGTGTTGTGCCAGTGGAAGAACTCCTCGCGTTTGAGGTTCGTGAAGTAGTCGGCGACACCGGGTCCGGCGGCGTCGAGTGCGCCGACGACGACGGGGTCGGCGGCGAGTGCGTCCATTGCGTGCAGCAGCGTCATCGGCAGTGCCTCGTCGGTTGCGCCGCCGCCCGGCCGGCCGGGGTCGAGGCCGCGTCGCACACCGTCGAGTCCGGCGGCGACTGCCGCTGCGGTCGCCAGGTACGGATTCGCGGAGCCGTCGCCGCCGCGCAGTTCGACCCGGTTGCCGTCGGGTACCCGCAGGTAGTGGGTGCGGTCGTTGCCGCCGTAGGTGGCGTGCCGCGGTGACCAGGTCGCGCCGGAACTCGTGGCGGTCGCTCCGGTTCGCTTGTAGGAGTTGACCGTCGGTGCTATGACGCCTTGCAGGGCGCAGGCGTGCTCGAGGATGCCCGCGATGAACGAGTAGGCGATCGGGGACAGGCCGAGGCCGCGGGGGTCGGCGCGGTCGGGGAATGTCGAGGCGCCGTCGCGCCACAGCGACAGGTGCATGTGCATGCCGGACCCGGTGCGGTCGGCGAACGGTTTGGGCATGAATGTGGCGGTCATGCCGCGCTGTTCGGCGAGTACGGAGATGAGGTAGCGCAAGGTGACGACCCGGTCCGCGGTGGTCAGTGCGTCGGCGTAGTTGAAGTTCTGCTCGAATTGGCCGTTGCCGTCTTCGTGATCGTTGGCGTAGTTGCCCCAGCCGAGCCGGTTCATCGCCGCCGAGATCGAGGTGAGGTGTTCGTACATGCGGGTGACGTCGCGTGCGTCGTAGCAGGGCTGGCGGGACGTGTCGCGGGTGTCGGCGGTGCGGAGCGACCCGTTCTCGTCCTTGTCGACGAGGAAGTATTCGATTTCGGCGCCGACGTTGATGTCGAGTCCCATCGTGGCGGCCTGCGCGAGTACCGATGTGAGGATGATGCGCGGCGCGTACGGCCAGGGTGCGCCTTCGACGTGCGGGTCGCAGTGCACCAGTGCCAGACCGGGCCGGACGAAGGGGATGGGGGTGAAGGAGGCGGGGTCGGGGATCGCGACGAGGTCGGGGTCCTTGGGGACCTGACCCATCGAACCGGCGGCGTACCCGGCGAACCCGACACCGTCGTTCTGTAGTTCGTCGACGGCCTCGACGGGAACGAGTTTGGCACACGGTTTTCCGGCGAGGTTGGTGAACACGGCGAGGATGAAGGTGGTGCCGGTGGCGTGGGCGAGAGCGGCGAGGCCGGGTTGTTCGGGAGCCGGCTGGTCGGGAGCCGGGTGTTCGGGAGCCGGCTGTTCGGGAGCGCTGGACGGTAGACGCATCACGGTGCGGTCGGGTACTTCGAGTGTCATGGTGTCCTCGGCTTCAGCTGATGGTTTCACTAGGTGAACCGATGTCGACTATAAGGAAACAGAACGCGTATTGCCAGTCTGTTACGGCCGCGTGAGGTTGCTATGAATGGTGCCGGCGCCGGCGATCCCACCTGGACTGTTCCGAAATTGGCTGGTGCGTGGATGTTTTCGTTACACGAGTTAACCGAGGCGCAACCACAACGGATGTTTCATGCCATTACTGTTCGTTTCACGACAGCGATCTAAGTGTCGTCGGCACCGCTGGTGCTCCCCACACCCTCCGAGGAGATCTCATGACCGATACCGTCACAGTTCCCGCCTTCCGAGTCACGGCGGACTTCTGGAAGACGCTCCCGCAGATGCCGGTGGACGAGTTCCCCGGCACCCGCGGCTACATCGACGACGTCTACCCCAACCCCGACGGCTCGGAGATGGCCGCCGGCTACTTCAAGCTCGAGCACACCGACGCGCCCCTGGACTACCTGTACGAATACGACGAAATGAAGGTCGTCCTCGACGGCGAGTTCCGGCTCGAAAACCTCGACACCGGACAGGTCGAGATCGCCCGCCCGAAGGACGCGATCTTCTTCCCCAAGGGGTCTCGGATCCGGTTCACCACCCCGGACGGGGCGCTGGCGTTCTACGTCGGCCAACGCACCTTCGCCCCGTAGGGAATCACGGCGATGAACGTCTGTGCGGACACGACCAGCGTGCCGCGATGGGCCGAGGAACGCGCAGTGGCCGACCGTGGACGGACGATCACCGTGCTGTCGTTCGGTGCCGCCGCCACGGAACGGGCACGCAGCCTGGTCGGAACCTTCGAAGGACGACGGGTGAGCTGGCTGCGACTCCCCGCGGCCTGGGGTGACGTCGCCGCGACGGCGCTCGAACGCATCTTGGCCGGGGCTCGTGTCGGCTGGCGTCTCGTCCTGGTCGGCGAGGAGGAACCTGTCCTCGCCGCCAGGGCGGCGGCCGTCGCCGCAGGTGCGCTCGACGCGGAGATCCTCCCCGAGGTGCTCGGCACCGCGAGCCGCACACTGTACTGCGCGCACTGCCTCGGCACCCATTCGACCGACGCCGCGATCGGCGAGACCAGCACCTGTCCGGGCTGCTCCGCCGAATTGGTGATATACCACCATGTTTCGCGGCGACACGGCGCCTATTTCGGCTACATGATCGACGCGGAGGAACGCTGATGACCCTCGTTTCCGACGCCGGTGCCACCGCGCGGGGTACCGGCGCAACACTGGCCCTGACCGTCACCGAAATCTCCGCCCTCGGCGCCGGGGTCCGGCACGTCCGGCTCGCCGACCCCGCCGGCGCCCCATTGCCCTCGTTCACCCCCGGCAGCCACGTCGTGATCACCTGCGGCCACCACGACGACGGCCGACCCCGCCGCAACTCCTATTCGCTGACCGGCCCGGAATTCGAGCCGGGCAGCTACTCGATCTCCGTCCGGCTCGACGAGAACGGCCGGGGCGGGTCCCGCTGGATCCACGACCTCGCGGTCGGTGACGTCGTCGAGGCCGGGTTGCCCCGCAGCGCCTTCGCCCCGGTCCTGACCGCCCGGCATCACCTGCTCGTCGCCGGTGGTATCGGCGTCACCCCGATCCTGTCGCACGCCCGCGCGGCCGCCCAGTGGGGCCGCTCGTTCGAGGTGCACTACACCTTCCGTGCCGGCGACGGCCCGCACCTCGATGCGCTGCGCGAACTGTGCGGGGACCGACTGCACACCTATCACGGGCCGGGCGAATTCTGGGCTGCGCTCGGTTCGGCACTGCTCGATCGGCCGCTCGGCACGCACCTGTACGTGTGCGGCCCGTCCGGCCTCATCGACGAACTCGCCGCGCGTGCCCGCGACGCGGGCTGGCCGGACGCCCGCATCCACTACGAACATTTCGGTGTCGGCGACCTCGATCCCGGGACGGCATTCACCGCGCACCTGCGTCGCACCGGCTTCGACGTCGACGTCCCGTCGGGGGTGAGCCTGCTCGACGCGCTCGAAAGTGCCGGCGTCGCAGTGCCGAACCTGTGCCGTCAGGGGGTGTGCGGCGAGTGCCGCACCACCGTCACCGACGGCCCGATCGAGCACCGCGACCTGTATCTCACCGACCCCGAGAAGGACGCCGGCGACTGCATGATGCCGTGCGTTTCGCGGGCCGGCGACACCCGATTGGAGTTGGAACTGTGACGGCCGCGACCGAATCCGTTGTGCTCCCGGACCGTGTCGCGCGGTTCCCGTTTCCGTTCCCGCGGGACACCTACCGGTACAGCACGAACGTCGAACCTGCCGGTACCCGCGCCGACACCGCCGCCGGCAGTTGGGGCGAGAACCCTGTGGACATCGACGGTCATCACCTCGACGACCTCACCGAGCGGTCGCGGGTGCTCGCCGCCGACCCCGACCGGTTCCAGGCGTTGCCGCACATGGACGTCGCACAGTGGGACGCGATGCTCACCCTGATGGGCATGCTCGCCGACGCCTACCCTCAGAGCTTCACCCTCGACCGTGACGGCGACCATCGACGGTGGCGCAACACCACCCTCGGGCTCGACCAGAGTTTCGTGTGCGGGCGCCCCGAGACCCTGCCGGAGTCGCCGCTGCTGTACATCGGACGGCAGATCCAGGAGGACGTCGTACTGCTCGACCAGCGCGACGGCGCGCTGTGGGGGGATGCGGGGCTGGTGACGTTCGCGGCGGACTGGTCGTTGCGCTTCGACGTCGGTATGAGCTTCCTGCAGATCCACGGCCCGGTGCCGCGCATCCACACCGAGGGTGTGATCGGGCGAGCGCACGCGTTCCTCATGGGACTTCATGCCGGACAACGCTATCGACGCACCAACTGGACTCTCACCGTCGATCGTCGACTCGACACCGCCACCGAAACGTATCCCGAATGGGGACGCGACCGCCGGCTGCTCGCCGACGGGCCGCTCGCCGACGTCGGATCTCGGCTGCACCTGCGCGTCGAGGTGCAGCACCTGATCCGGCTCGGTGCGTCCGGCGCGATCATGTTTCTCATCCGCACGTATCTGCTGCCCTTCGAGGAGGTCGCGTTGGTGCCCGAGTGGGCCGACCGGCTCGACCGGGTGCTCGACGAACTTCCCGACGACATGGCCGATTACAAGGGCATCGCCCGCACCCGCGGACCCGGTATGGCGTGGTTACGGGAGTTCGGTGGGGTGCGCCGATGAGAAATTCGGGAATCGTCACCGGGGCCGTGCCCGCGCTCGACACCGCAGGCCGGAATCACCTCGTGTTCTGTGTCGGGGACTGCGCCGACGCCCGCGTCGTGGTGGCGCAGTGGACGGCCCAGGCGCTCGGGGCCGGCCGGGTCGTCACCGTGGTGCCGGGGGCGTCCGCCGCCGAGGTGACGCAGTTCGTGAGGCAGGCGCGGGCCGGTAGTCG
>NZ_JBAQXC010000226.1:0-19114 GCF_049299235.1 Rhodococcus sp. (in: high G+C Gram-positive bacteria)
GCGGTGGGCAGCCTCGACTTTGTACTCGGCGGTGAACGACCGGCGTTTACGAGGGGGCATGGTGGCATCCTTCCAGCGGGACCGGTGTCCCGCCAAATCGATGTCCACTTTCAGGGGGAAACCTCACGAGGGGGTCGGGAAAACAGTCCACTTCTCGTGGGATGACGGCTGGGAGCACAAGACCATCACGTACTCGATGCGGCGCTGAACGAAGGTCACGGCGCGGCCGTGTCGGCAGGCTGTGTGACCGTCTCAGCTGGTGTTCCCAAACCCCGATAGTGGGCCAACAGTGGGCCAAGCGGCGCAGAAACAAGCCCGTACAGCGACGCGCAACCTAGACACGACACTGCTCTGACCAGCACATATTGGACTCAGTGCTACGGCGTTCCACAATCTCCCCAGCACTGGCAGTGTGGGGGGCAGGGGTTCGAGTCCCCTTAGCTCCACAACAGGAAGCCCAGGTCAGAGTATATTTCTGACCTGGGCTTTCGCGCGCGCTCAGCGACCGGTCTGCCGATCCTTGCGAATGCTGTTGTTGCTCAACATAGTGCGGTCCTTCCGTTGGTCGAGTAGTCCAGGCCGATCGGTCAATCCCAGTCAGCGGCCGATCATGGAGATGCTGACGGCCCATCGGAAGGCAACGGCTTTGCTGACTGCCGGCCCTTCGCGTTGTGCGCTCCGGGCCGTCGTCGCGACCTCGACCAGGCGATGGTCGGTCAGGGGAGGTCTGCCCGTCCTCGGGGTCGTGCCTCCACTGCAGGTGTCGGTCGACGAAGGCGCCCTGGCACTCTCGCGTCAGCCCTGATCCGTATCGGGTAGGCCGGGCGGACAACGGTGATCTTGTGCGGGTCTCGTCCTTGTTATCGAAGAGAGCGCCTATTTGTTCCTATGAGAGTTATATTCTCGTTCCAGGAGTGGGCAATTTCCTAATCCGCCGCTGTGGGTGCGGCGTCGAATCGGTGAGAGGAACTTCGAACTGTGAGCAGCCCCGTCGAGGTAGAGCCGGCGATCGAGAGCCCGAGCGGAGCGATGATTCCGGTCTTCGATCCGTCCACCGAGGAGCAGATCGGCGAAATCGTCGATTCCGACCGGAAAGCCGTCGACGCGGCGGTGGCACGGGCCCGGGACACCTTCGAATCGGGTGTCTGGCGCAAGCTGCCCGCAGCGCACCGCGCGGAAGTTCTGTTCCGCGCGGCCGAGATCATCAAGGCTCGCACCGACGAACTCGCCGAGATCGAGGCCCGCGACAACGGGATGAACGCGACGGCGGCACGACACATCATCAAGGTCTCGCAGGAAATGCTGGTGTACTACGCAGGCTGGGTCGGCAAGATCCACGGCGAGTCGAGCAACCTCGTCTCCGACGGCCTGCTCGGCACGTTCGAGAACTATCACACCTTCACCCAACTCGAACCGGTCGGTGTGGTCGGCCTGATCATCCCCTGGAACGGACCGTTCTTCATCGCGATGCTGAAGGTCGCGCCTGCGCTGGCCGCCGGTTGCAGCGCGGTTCTCAAGCCCGCCGAGGAAACGCCGCTCAGCGCGCTGAAACTCGAAGGCATCTTCCGTGAGGCCGGACTGCCGGACGGTGTGCTGAACGTCGTCACCGGCTACGGCGAGACCACCGGAGCGGCATTGGCCGCCCACCCGGATGTGGACAAGATCGCGTTCACCGGATCGACCGAGGTGGGCAGGCTGATCGTCAAGGCGGCCGCGGGCAACCTCAAGCGCCTCACCCTCGAACTCGGTGGCAAGTCCCCACTGATCATGTTCGACGACGCGAATCTGGACAAGGCGATCATGGGAGCGGGCATGGGGCTGCTCGCTGGTTCGGGCCAGAACTGCTCGTGCACCTCGCGCATCTATGTGCAGCGCGGCATCTACGACCGGGTCGTCGAGGGACTGGCCGCGTTCGCCCAGATGTTGCCGATGGGCGGCAGTGACGACCCGAATTCCGTTCTCGGGCCGCTGATCAGCGAGAAGCAGCGCACGCGGGTGCAGGGCATCGTGGACGACGGCGTCGCCGCGGGCGCCGAGGTGGTGACCGGAGGCAAGATCTTGGATCGTCGCGGCTACTTCTACGAGGCGACGATCGTCACCGGCACGACCCCCGATATGCGGCTCATCCGCGAGGAGATCTTCGGTCCGGTGGGCTCGGTGATCCCGTTCGACGACGAGGACGAGGTGATCGCCGCCGCGAACGACACGCATTACGGCCTCGCCGGTTCGATCTGGACGGAGAATCTCGGCCGCGCACATCGCGTGGTGAACGAGTTGCGCGCCGGCCAGGTCTGGGTGAATTCCGCGCTCGCAGCGGACCCGTCTATGCCGATCTGCGGCCACAAGCAGTCGGGCTGGGGTGGGGAACGAGGCAAGAAGGGCATCGAATCGTACTTCAACACCAAGTCGGTGTACATCGGACACTGAGGTGTGAAAATCTGAACAGTAGTGCACGGCAGCGTGTTTCGGAACTTCCGAATCGATCGTTGCGCAGTCGCCGGTGCGGAACAGGCCGACGGTCACGTGCCCGACGAGAAGGAACGCATGCGGCGGCGTGGCCTTCGGATCGGCACCGCACGGTGCCGATCCGGGACGCGCTGCGGATGGCCGAGCAGGCTCATCCTGTGCCGGCGATCTTCGGTCACCGTGGCCGGCGGTGACATCTCGGCAGCACGGTCGCGCTCGCCGAGAAGGCGTCTTATGCGTTCGGCGCCATGCGCGCGGCACGGTCGTCCGCGTGGAACTCCCAGGGTGCCTGGGGGAGGACCTCGCCCGTCTCCAGTAGCGTCTTGAGATTGGCGAGCACGGCCGGCCAGCCCTGGCCGATCGAGTTCCGATCGTCCGCGTTCCGCAGCTTCCGGTGCAGTACGGTCAGCTTGACGATGTCCTGATGTGCATCGATCTCGAAGGTCACGACACTCGGCTCGAAGTCCGGATCGTCGGCCAGCGACGCATCGTCGAATCCGAATACCAGTCGCCGGGGTGGATCGGCCTCGATCACCCGGCCCGCGCAGTCCGCGATGCCCGAGCCGTCGGTGCGGACATGCTCGATTCTGCTGCCGGGTGTCCATTCGGAGACCTGGGCGTGCCCCCAATACCGGGCGGTGAGGTCGGGGTCGGTGAGTGCGTGCCACACCTCCTCGGGGGTGGCCCGAATATAGGTGGTGTAAACGTAGTCGGGAACGGTGTGCGCGGTGGTCGGGGTCATGGCAATCTCCTCTGCGCGTCGGGTGATCGCGTCCAGGGCGAGCACCTGGGGTTCGTCGAACTTCGAGATCCAGCGTTTACGGATCTCGTGGACCGGAACGGGATTCAGATAGTGCAACTTGCGGCGTCCGTCCCGGATCGTGGCCACCAGGTTCGCGTCCTCGAGCAGTTCCAGGTGCTTGCTCACGGACTGACGGCGTATGTCGAGACCGTCGCACAGTTCGCCCAGGGTCTGTCCGGGACGTGCGCGCAGCGAGTCGAGTAGGCGCCGCCTGGTTGGGTCCGCGAGGGCCCTGAACACGGTGTCCTCATCCACCACTCCAATATGCAGTCAATAGGCTGCATATGTCAATGCCGGGTGTTGCACAGACGTTCGGTGACGTTCGAGAGCCGATCGAGGATCCGTGTCCGCAGCCGGACCCCGGTCTCGTCCCGAGCATCGTCGACGAGTTGCTCGGCGCCCGCCCGCACCGACCGCAGGCGGCACGGATCCGCGAATCGAGTCGGAGGCACCGTCCCGATATCGTGGTCGGGTGAGCGCAACGAACCCCGAATCCGGCCGACTGATCATCGCGCTACGGGATGTGCTCGTCGGTCCGCTGACGGACATCGGCCAGCGCTTCTCGACGCTGCTCACCGACCTCGTCCCGCACGATGCACTCGTCGTCTTCACTCGCGAATGCACGGGCCGGCCGCGGAAGGTCGCGGGGGACTCGGCCGTCGTGGATCGGGTCACGATCGCCGAACTAGACCGTGTCCGAAGCGAACTCGCCGCAGGGCAGATTCGACGTGGTCCCGCCGTGATCGGCGGGCGCAGCCGCGAGGTGTGCGCGATCCTCGACCGCACCGACACACTGCTGGTCCTGGTGCCGCACCGATCGTGGCCGACGGCACAACGATTCGAGCTGGTTCAGGCGTTGTTCACCGTCGTCGCGACCGGAATACAACTTCAGGTGCAGGGAGCGAGCCCGGCATATTTGGCCGAGTCGCGTGCGGCGTCCACCGAACGAGCCCGCACGGTCGCCGAACTGACCGAGGCGCACGCGGTGACACTCGAGACGATTCTCGCGACGCTCCGGTCGGGGGACCTCGACGACACTCGTGCCCGGACGACCGCGCGGGAGACGGCGACGAGCGCGCTGATCGGCTTGCGATCGGCGGTGGACCGGCACCGAGACTTCGCGGAGGAGGCGGTGACCACGGCGTTCGCGCGGATGCACGGCGAACTGCGCGGCTTGGTCCGTCACCGGGCATTGACGCTGGAGATGGCCGAACCGTCCGCTGCCGGTCGCGGAATGCCCGGCGAAGTGGCTCACGCGGCGCGGGCCGTCGCACGGGGCGCGGTGCTTGCCCTCGCGGAACAACCGGGAACGACGCGGATCCGCGTGGCATGGCACTGTGACGCCGCGAACCTGCACATCGACATCCGCGACGACGGCGCGGGTGACGTCGACGCGGCCGAGTTGGGACGCCAACTCCGTGATCGGGTCGAAACCCTCGGTGGCAGCCTCGAATCCGAGTCGACGCCCGGTTGGGGTTGCCGGGTTGCGGCGCGACTGCCGCTGGACATGTCGGCGCCGACGCTCGACAGTCCGGCGCTCGATGCCCTCGCCGAACTCGGACCTCGCGAGATCGAGGTGCTCGAACATCTGGTGGCCGGCCGGCGGAACAAGGCGATAGCTCAACGGCTCGGCGTGAGCGAATCGACTGTCAAGTTCCACGTGGCGAGCGTGATGCGGAAACTCGGCGCGGGCACGCGGGGTGAGGCAGCGGCGGTCGGTGCGGAAGCGGGGATCAAGGCCGCGCCGTAGCCGACAGTAGGCCGTCGGTCGGCGCACAGGTTCGGTCGGCGCACAGGTTCGGTCGGCGCACAGGTTCAGTGGCGCAAGGTTGCCCAGCGGCGTGCACGGCTCGCGGCGCTGGTGCGGGCTCGGCGTTCGCTTTCGGACAATCCACCCCAGACGCCGTAGGGTTCGCCGACCGACAGGGCGTGGTCGCGGCAGACTTCGAGGACGGGGCATCCGGCGCAGACGAGTTTGGCGTGCAGTTCGCGCTGCTCGCGTGCGTGGCCGCGCTCGCCGTCCGGATGGAAGAACGCCGCCGACTCGAACCCACGGCATGCCGCGTCGAGTTGCCATTCCCACACGGCGGTGTGAGGCAGGGGGAGGGCCACGGTGTTGACGATCGACATTGCGCTCCTCGGGGGCGGGCCGGGTAGGTGCATTCGACGTTAGCCGAACTTAGGACCGTGCACAACGCAACTTAAGTATTTGGCTGGACAAAGAGCGATTGTGCTTTCGGATAGGTAGATCAGTCCGTTCGATCAGGTACGAGGTCGTGCGGGCGCGGATACGGTGTGCACATATCGCCATACCGCTACCCATCCACAACAGATGGGCACAGCAGAAGGAGACACCGCCATGCCGCAGACAGTTCGGGGCGTCGTTGCCCGTGCGAAGGGTGCGCCCGTCGAGGTCGTGCCCATCGTGATTCCGGATCCGGGTCCGGGTGAGGTCGTCGTCGCGGTCGCCGCGTGCGGCGTGTGCCACACCGATCTGCACTACCGGGAGGGTGGGATCAACGACGAGTTCCCGTTCCTGCTCGGACACGAGGCCGCCGGCGTCGTCGAATCGGTCGGCGAGGGCGTCGATTCCGTCGCGGTCGGCGACTTCGTCGTCCTGAACTGGCGCGCGGTGTGCGGCCAGTGTCGCGCCTGTAAGCGAGGGCAGCCGCAATACTGCTTCGACACGTTCAATGCGACGCAGAAGATGACCTTGGACGACGGCACCGAACTGTCCCCGGCCCTGGGTATCGGCGCGTTCGCCGACAAGACGCTCGTCCACGCCGGCCAGTGCACCAAGGTCGATCCGACCGCCGATCCCGCAGTCGTGGGACTGCTCGGCTGTGGTGTGATGGCGGGGCTGGGTGCCGCCGTGAACACCGGCGGCGTCTCGCGTGGCGATTCGGTGGCAGTCATCGGCTGCGGCGGCGTCGGTGACGCCGCGATCATGGGTGCTCGCTTGGCCGGTGCCGGCACGATCATCGCCGTCGACCGGGACGGCAAGAAGCTCGAGTGGGCCACCGACCTCGGTGCCACCCACACCGTCAACAGCGCCGACGTCGACGCCGTCGAGGCGATCCAGGAACTGACCGGCGGATTCGGCGCGGACGTCGTCATCGACGCGGTCGGCCGCCCCGAAACCTGGAAGCAGGCGTTCTATGCCCGCGACCTGGCCGGCACCGTCGTCCTCGTCGGCGTGCCCACCCCCGACATGACCCTCGAGATGCCGCTGATCGACTTCTTCTCCCGCGGTGGTTCGCTCAAGTCGTCGTGGTATGGCGACTGCCTGCCCGAGCGGGACTTCCCGACCTATGTCGACCTGTACCAGCAGGGCAGATTACCGCTCGAGAAGTTCGTCACCGAACGTATCGGCATCGACGACGTCGAGAAAGCGTTCGCGACCATGCACCGTGGTGAGGTGCTGCGTTCGGTGGTGGTCCTGTGAGTGTGTCGCCGATCCGCGTCGACCGTGTCGTCACCCGCGGAACGTTCGCGCTCGACGGCGGCGAGTGGGAGGTCGACAACAACATTTGGCTTGTCGGCAACGACGACGAGGTCGTGGTGATCGACGCCGCGCACACCGCGCAACCGATCATCGACGCCGTCGGTGGGCGGAAGGTCGTCGCGATCGTGTGCACGCACGCGCACAACGACCACATCACCGTCGCCCCGGAACTGTCCGAGAAGCTGGACGCACCGATCCTGCTCAACCCGGCCGACAACATGCTGTGGGAGATGACCCATCTCGGTGTCGCGCATGGCACGATCGAGGACGGGCAGCGGATCACGGTGGCCGGCACCGAGATCCAGGCGATCGCGACTCCGGGGCATTCACCCGGATCGACGTGCCTGTACCTGCCGGAAGCCGGGGAACTGTTCACCGGGGACACACTGTTCTCGGGTGGTCCCGGTGCGACGGGCCGCTCGTTCTCGGACTTCCCGACGATCATCGGTTCGATCCGCGACAAACTGTTTTCGCTGCCCGCCGAGACGACCGTGCACACCGGTCACGGTGACGGCACCACCCTCGGCACCGAATCCCCGCATCTCGAGGAGTGGATCAAGCGCGGTAGCTGATCCCGGCACCCGTGCGCGTTTTCAGTAGCACCCGCTGTCGAAAACGCGCACGACCCGTCAGTCGCCTGCGGCGCTGTTCGCCGCGTCCGACAGCATCGGCACAAGGGTGTCGAGCAGCCACGGCATGCTCAGCACGTCGGGTGAGCTGGAGGCGAACACCACCGGAGGCTCGGTCAGCGCCACGTAGGAGCCGTCGCGTACGGCCCGCAGACCGGCGAAGAGGGAACTTTCCTGCACCTCTTCCTGGAGTTGCGGCGTGAGGTACCACGCGAGCAGCACATCGGGGTCGTAGCCCGGTAGCAGCTCCATGCTCACCGGGGCCGCGAACTTCGTCTGATCGCTGCTCTCGCGCAGGCCCACGGCCAGCGGGTCGATGGTGAAGCCCAGCGCAGACAGCATCTTCAGCCGCGGATCGGTGTCGAAGTAGAAATTGTACGATCCGGTTTCGGTGGCGCTGCCGAACGCCACGGTCCTGCCGGCGAACTCCGGGTGCTCGGCCGCGGTGTCGGCCAGCAGTTCACGTGTCTCGGTGACCAGTTCGCCGGCCTGCGCGGTTCGGCCGAGTGCCTGTCCGACGGTCGTGATCTGGTCCTCCCAGCTCGTCGCCCACCGGCGCTCCGGGTAGGCGACGGTCGGTGCGATCGCCGACAGCGTGTCGAACTGCTCCTGACTCAGGCCTGAGTGCACCGCCAGGATGACATCGGGTTCCAGCGCCGCGATCTGCTCGAACGGAATCTCTTTGCTCGAGGCAGGGAATAATACCGGTTCGGCGTCGGGGTCGAGTTCCTCGAGGCGGGCGCGTGCCCAGGGCAGGACGCCGTCGTCGGAACCGGTGTCCGACGTCATGTCCTGCATGCCGACGGGAACAACTCCGAGCGCCAGCGCCGCGGACTCGCTGCCCCATCCGAGGGTGACCACACGCTGCGGGACCTCGGTCATCGTCGCCGATCCCAGGGTCGAGGCGATCGTCACAGGGAACGCGGAGGCGTCTGCAGCCCCCGCCGTCGTGGTCTCGGCGGTGTCCGTGTCCGTGCTCGAACTGCAGGCACCGGTGAGCGCAGCCGCTATCACCGCTGCAGCCACCCCTGCGGCACGCCGGTGTCTTCCGGGGAATCTCATGGGCCTCCTCGATGATCGGACGATCGGTCCGATGCGGAAATAGGTCAGAAGGATAGCCTAACCATTGGAGAGGCGGGTGTGCTGACCGGCCCACGTATGATGCCCGGATGGACGATATCCCGATGGCGTCCGGTCCCGCGCACGGATCGGCAGCAGTCGCTGTGCCCGTCGCTGCGGGGAAGGCCTGAATCGGTATGCAGAAGAGGCGGATTCCGGTTGTCGTCGTCGCGGGCTTCCTCGGCGCAGGTAAGACGACTCTGCTCAACCACCTGCTTCGTAATACCCGTGGCGCACGGATCGGGGTGATCGTCAACGACTTCGGATCCGTCAACATCGACTCGATGCTGGTCGCCGGGCAGGTCGACTCGACAGTCTCGCTCAGCAACGGATGCCTGTGCTGCGCCGTCGACGTCAGCGACATGGATGCGATGCTCGACAAGCTCGCCCACCGCTCCTCGGATCTCGACGTCATCGTCGTCGAGGCGAGTGGTCTGGCCGAACCGCGCAACATGATTCGGCTCGTCACCGGATCGGCGAACGAGCACATCACCTACGGGGGACTGGTCCTCGTCGTCGATGCCGCCGAGTTCGACGACGCCTGCGTCCGCCACCCGGAGCTGGAGCAGCACGTCGCGCTCGCGGATCTGTTGCTGCTCAACAAGGCCGATCGCATCGATGCGGACGCTCACGACGAGCTGCTCGGGCGACTGTGCGCGCTGAACCGGCGCGCGGCGGTCGTCTCCACCGAACACGCCCGAATGGACCCCGGACTGCTGTTCGACATCCCGGACCGGCCCGAACCGCAGTCGGGGGAGCAGTTGACTCTGGACCGGCTGCTCTACGACTGCGACCACGGGCATCTGCACGACGGCTACGACGCCATCGCGTTCACGTCCGAAAAGCCGCTGCATCCGCGGCTGTTCGTCGAATTCCTCGAGGCGCAACCCGCCGGGGTGTACCGCATCAAGGGATATGTGCACGTGACCGCGGGTCTGCGCAGCCGCGCCTATCTGGTGCACACCGTCGGCGACCACATCCGGTTCGAGCAGACCCGGCGCGGTGACGCCCCCGCGACCACCGAACTCGTCGTGATCGGCGCCGACCTCGACGCCGACTCGGTGCGCCGACGACTGGCGGAATGTGTTCCGACGGAACCGGTGTCGGCGGACGCGATGTACGCCGTCCACCGGTTCACGGCGCGCTGACCGACCGTCAGCGAAAAGAACTATCGTGCAGCAGAATTGCGCTGCGGGCGACGGCGGCCCGCGGCGCCCTGGCTGGAACCACCCTGACCGGACCGGGGTTGACCCGACCCGCCCTGCCGGGAGCCGGCACCCTGTCGAGAACCGGAACCCTGTCGGGAACCCGCGCCCTGCCGGGAACTGTCGCCCTGACGCGGACCTCCGCGACGGCCCTGGCCGCCACCGGTCCGCTGCGGCCGCGACGGCGCGGCCGATGCCTTCGGGGCCGGCGGTACGTGCGGAGCGATCTCACCGACGAGCTCGAGGACGTGCTCGGAGTCCGCGGTCACGCGGATCGGCGACACGGTGATCGCGGCCTTGCGCATGATGACTTGAAGATCCTTGCGCTGATCCGGAAGCACCACCGTCACGACGTCACCGGTGCTGCCGGCGCGCGCAGTACGACCGGACCGGTGCAGGTAGGCCTTGTGCTCGGCGGGCGGATCGACGTGCACGACCAGTTCGACGTCGTCGACGTGGACACCGCGCGCCGCGACGTCCGTCGCGACCAGCACGCGCGCTTCACCGGACGCGAACGCCGCGAGATTCCGGTCGCGGGCGTTCTGCGACAGGTTGCCGTGCAGATCGACGGCCGGGATACCCGATTCGGTGAGCTGACGGGCCAGCTTGCGGGCCTGATGCTTGGTGCGCATGAACAGGATCCGGCGTCCGCTGCCCGACGCGAGCGTCCGCACCAGCGCCTTCTTGGAGTCGACGCCGTCGACATCGAACACGTGGTGGGTCATGGCGGCGACCGGCGAATGCGCCTCGTCGACCGAATGCAGCACCGGATCGTTCAGGAATCGTTTGACGAGCTTGTCGACACCGTTGTCGAGGGTCGCGGAGAACAGCAGCCGCTGTCCGCCGCGCGGAGTCGCCGTGAGAATGCGGGTGACGCCGGGCAGGAACCCCAGATCGGCCATGTGGTCGGCCTCGTCGAGCACCGTGACCTCGACGGCATCGAGTGTGACGAAACCCTGGCGCATCAGATCCTCGAGGCGGCCTGGGCAGGCGATGACGATATCGACGCCACGGCGCAGCGCCTCGACCTGCCGGTTCTGTGACACGCCACCGAAAATCGTTGTGACTCGCAAACCTGTGGTGTGCGCGAGCGGTTCGATCGCAGCAGCGATCTGGGTGGCCAACTCACGGGTCGGAGCCAGCACCAGACCGCGCGGACGACCCGCCGCGCGCGTCGAACCCCCGGCCAGACGGGCGGTCAACGGAATCGAGAACGCGAGAGTCTTGCCGCTGCCGGTCCGTCCGCGGCCGAGCACGTCACGACCGGCGAGGGTGTCGGGGAGGGTGTCGACCTGGATCGGGAACGGCGAGGTGATGCCGTTGTCCTGCAGGGCGGCGACAAGAGTCCGGGGGACACCGAGATCGGAAAAGGATGTGGTCAAGGTACGGCGCTGCCTTTCGCTGCGGCGTGTGTGCACGCGACCGGAAATCCGGTGGTGCGGTGGATCGCCGCGAGGAAGGCCGATGCTGCACGCGTGCGGGCCGGGCACGATCCCGGGCCGCCGGTATCCCACGACGGTGAGTGTCGTCGTGACACTCGAACCGGGCAAGCCTACCGCATGGATCGGTGACGCTGCGCCGAGGTGGCCGAGGTCACCGGCGGGACGCCGTCGAGGTCACCGGCGGGATGCCGTCGAGGTCACAACCCGACCCACTCCGAGGCGCCGTCGGTGAACGCCTGCCGCTTCCAGATCGGCACCTCCCGTTTGATGCGTTCGACCAGTTCCGCGCAGGTCGCGAACGCTTCCGCCCGGTGCGGCGCGGCGACCGCCGCGACCAGCGCGAGGTCACCGATGGTGAGGTGTCCCACTCGGTGCACCGCGGCGACCGGGAGACCCGATTCGGCGGCGACCTGCTCGCAGCACGTGCGCAGGAACGCTTCCGCATCCGGGTGCGCCTGATATTCGAGGGCGGTGACGGACTGCCCGCCGTCGTGGTCGCGGACGACGCCGGTGAACAGTACGACGGCGCCGTGCTCGGGGCCGGCTACCGCCGCGTCGACCGCCGCTTGGTCCAGTGGTTCCGACGAAATCTGTGCCAGCAGTTCACTCATGAGCTCCGCCTCCCGAAACTTGCGCGAGAAGATGATCGACGATCGGGTCGAGCGCGGCCAGTCCGTCCCGCACCCCGCCCGCAGATCCGGGCAGGTTCACGACCACGCTGCGACCGACCAGGCCGGCGACTCCACGTGACAGGACCGCGTGCGGGGTGACGTCGAGACCGCGGCGCCGAATCGACTCGGCGATGCCCGGCAGTTCCCGATCGAGCACGGCCAGTGTCGCTTCGGGGGTCGCGTCGGTCGGGGAGGCGCCGGTGCCGCCGGTGCTCAAGATGAGTGCGGGCGCACCGGTGAGCGCGTCGGCCAGACCTTCGGCGATCCGCGCGTCCGGATAGACGAGCGGGCCGCGCACCGTGAAACCGTGGTCGGTCAGCCACCGTGCGATGGCCGGGCCGGTGGTGTCTTCGCGGGTTCCGGCCGCGACACCGGTCGACGACACCAGCACCACCGCGGATCGGTCCGGTGCGGTCGCGGTGTCGGGCCGGGCAGGCTCGTCGCGCGTCCAATGGCCGCGCTTGCCGCCGTCCTTGGAGACCAGCCGGACCCCGTTCATCACGGCGCCCGGGTCGACGGCCTTGACCATGTCGTGGAGGGTCAGTCCGGCGACGGCCACCGCCGTCAACGCTTCCATCTCGACGCCGGTCGGCCCCTTCGTTTTCGCGGTCGCTTCCACGGTGATCGACGTGTCGGTGAATCCGAACGACACCGTCACCGACGACAACGCCAACTGGTGACACAGGGGGATGAGTTCCCAGGTGCGTTTGGCGGCGGCGATCCCCGCGATGCGCGCGGTCGCGAGGACGTCGGCCTTGGGCATGTCGTCGGCCCGCACCAAGGCGACCACCTCGGCGGTGGTGACCAGTTCACCGGCCGCGACCGCGGCCCTGGTGGTGTCGGCCTTGGCGGAGACGTCGACCATGCGGGCTCGGCCTTGATCGTCGAGGTGGCTCAGATCGCTCATAGTGGAAGTACTTTCACGGAATCTCCGACGCGGAGGAAGGTGGTGTCCGCAGCGACGTCGACGAGGACGTCGGCGCCCGACATCCCGGCGATGAGGTGCGAACCGGGTCCGGATACGAGACGCACGCCGTCACCGTCGCGGCGACCGCGGAAGAATTGGCGTTTGCCGGCCACCGAGGTCAGGTCAGCGGTGAGCGAGAGCATCACGGGGTCGATCGCGGGCAGTCCCGCGGCGGCACGCAACAGGGGCCGCGCGAACACCTCGAAGGAGACGAGTGCGCTGACCGGGTTGCCGGGGAACGCCAGCACGGGCACCCCGTCGACGACCGCGGTTCCCTGCGGACCGCCGGGTTGCATCCCCACCGATACGAACTCGCCGCCGCGCGGACCGAGCACATCCTTGACGACCTCGAAATCGCCCTTGGAGACACCACCGGAGGTGATCACCACTTCGGCGACCGCTGCGGCGTGTGCGATCTTCGCGGCGAATTCGTCCGGGTCGTCGTTGCTGTGATCGACGGACACCACGTCCGCGCCGTTGGCGAGCGCGCTGGCTGCCAGCGCGGGCCCGTTGGAGTTGAAGATCTTGCCGGGTTCGAGGTCGACACCGCCGAATACCAGTTCACTGCCGGTGGAGATCACCGCGACCCGCGGCAGGGTGCGCACAGGAATCTCGGTCAGGCCGACGGCCGCGAGCGCCGCGATATGGCGTGCCGCAATGAGTTGCCCGGCGGGCAGCAGCACCGAACCGGCGGTGATGTCGCTGCCGCGTTCCCGCACATAGGTGCCTGCTGCGACGGACCGGTGCACGGTCACCGAGTCGGCGTCTCCGTCGGTGGTGTCCTCGACGGGAACGACCGCGTCCGCGCCGACGGGGATCGGGGCACCGGTCATGATCTTGCGGGCCGTGCCCGCCTCGTGGACGGAATCGCCGTCGCCTGCTGCGAGCACGCCGCGCACCGGCAGGGTCACCGGTACGGTCGCCACTGCGGCGGCATCGACGGCGTAGCCGTCCATCTGCGAGTTGCGGAAGGCAGGCAGGTCGACGGGCGCGTCGATCGGTTCGGCGAGCACCCGGTTCAGTGCCCGGGCCAACGGAACCTTCACCGTCGTTCTGGTACGGAGCGACGCCAGTAGCGCCGCGACGTGCTCGACCTGTTCCTCCACGGACCGCCTGCCGCCTGTCATGCCCGCAATCCTAGGCATACCGGTTCGGCGATATCGACACCACACGGCGACCGGGTGTGGCGGATGTCCTGCACCGGGAACTGTCCGGGAACGGCATACTGGCGTCATGGTGTTGGTGCTCCGATGACGGCGATCGATGTGGGCATTCCGTCCGTGCGGGTGGCCACGGACGACGTGTCCGATCGGCCTGCCACGCCCGAACTGGTGGACCGGTTCGGGCGGGTGGCCCGCGACCTGCGTGTGTCGATCACCGAAAAATGTTCGCTGCGCTGCACGTATTGCATGCCGGAGGAGGGACTGCCTGCGATTCCGCAGGAAAATCTCCTCACCGCCACCGAGATCGTTCGGCTCGTCGGGATCGGCGTACACCTGCTCGGCATCGAAGAGGTCCGCTTCACCGGCGGTGAACCGCTCATGCGCCGCGATCTGGAAGAGATCGTCGCCGGATGTGCCGCGGTCGCGCCGGGAACACCGCTCGCGGTGACCACCAACGCGGTCGGTCTCGCGCATCGGGCCGCCGGGTTGGCCGAGGCGGGCCTGACCCGCGTCAACATTTCCCTCGACACCGTCGATCGGGAACATTTCGCCCGGCTCACCCGACGCGACCGCCTCGATTCGGTGCTTGCCGGGATCCGGGCCGCGAACACCACCGGATTCACGCGGGTCAAGGTCAATGCGGTGCTCATGCTCGACACGCTCCCCGGTGCAGGCGACCTGCTGCAATGGTGCCTCGACGAGAACGTCGAACTGCGGTTCATCGAAGAGATGCCGCTCGATGCGGATCGCGCGTGGGCACGGGAGAACATGGTCACCGCGCAACGCCTGCTCGACGTACTCGGTCAACGGTTCGATCTTGCCGAGGCCGGCCGGGAAGATCCGTCGGCGCCTGCGGAGCGGTGGCTCGTCGACGGTGGGCCCGCGACGGTCGGTGTCATCGCATCGGTGACACGATCGTTCTGCTCGGACTGCGACCGCACCCGCCTCACTTCCGAGGGCACCGTGCGGTCCTGCCTGTTCAGCGACACCGAAACCGATCTGCGCGCTGCTCTGCGCGGCGGCGCGAGCGACGAGGAACTAGCCGCGCTGTGGCGTGGCGCGATGTGGAACAAATGGGCTGGGCACGGTATCGACGCGGCGGATTTCGCGCCGCCGCAACGCAGCATGGGAGCTATCGGTGGGTGATCAATCGGTGGGTGATCAGGTGACCGGGGTCGGGGTTCGTCGGATCGAGGTCCGCTATTTCGCGGCAGCGGTCGACGCGGCGGGTCGCGAGAAGGAATCCGTCGAACTGGCCGCGCAGGCGGATTTGGGTGCGGTGAAGGCTGCGTTGATCGAGCGGCACGGTCCGGATATGGAGCGGGTGCTGACGGTGGCGGCGTTTCTCGTCGGATCGGGTTCCGACGCCGAACTCACGCGCGACCTCACCCGGCATGCGGGCGACCGGGTGGACGTGCTGCCGCCGTTCGCCGGCGGGTAGGAATCGTCCGGTCGGACCAATCGTCCGGTCGGACCCGCGGCCCGGCATCATCGACGGCCGTCAGCGCCACCAGGTGTCGAGCGGCGTGACCGGCACCGCACGCTTGTGCCGGGTGCGGAGGAACACCTGTTCCAGTGTGGCGGCCAGTTCCTCGGTGACCGGTTTTCCTTCGAGGTAGTCGTCGATCTCGGTGTATGTCATCCCGAGTGCCTCCTCGTCGGGCAGTGCCGGACGGTCCTCCTCGAGGTCGGCGGTGGGCACCTTCGTCCACGTGCTCTCGGGCGCGCCGAGTTCGCGTAGCAGCGCCGCGCCCTGCCGCTTCGTCAGGCCCGTCAGGGGGGTCAGATCGACGCCGCCGTCACCGAACTTGGTGAAGAACCCGGTGACTGCTTCGGCGGCGTGGTCGGTTCCGACCACCAGGTAGCCGAGTTCCCCCGCGATCGCGTACTGCAGCAGCATCCGTTCGCGGGCCTTGATGTTGCCGCGCACGAAGTCGCGCAGCCGGGTGCCGTCACCGAAGATCGCCGCCATCGCCTCGCCTGCTTCCGCGGCGCTCGCGTCCGCGCCGGGTTTGACGTTGATCCGCAGCGACCGGTCCGGGCGGATGAAGCCGAGCGCGATCTGCGCGTCGTGCTCGTCGGCCTGCTCGCCGTACGGCAACCGCACCGCGACGAATTCGACGTCGTAGTGCTCGGCCCGCAACTCGTCGACGGCGAGTTGCGTCAACCGGCCGGCCAGGGTGCTGTCCTGGCCGCCGCTGATGCCGAGGACGAAACCTTTGGCGAGCGTGCTGCGCAGGTAGTCCTTGAGGAAGTCCACCCGCAACCGGATCTCGGCCTGCGGGTCGATCGTCGGCTTGACGCCGAGCTCGTCGATGATCTGAGCGCGAAGGGTCGTCATCTCGGAAACCCTAGCCGTGTCGTTTCGGTGCCGCGCGCCGCAGGATACGGTTCCGGCTACGGGCGCTGCATCAGGCGGCGCCCGCGACCTTCGACCTGGGAGATCGCACGTGAACGGGATTCTTGTCGTCGCCGCCACCAAGGGTGAGGCCGCGCACGTGCCGGAACGCTACGAGACGGTGATCACCGGTATCGGGAAGGTCGCCGCGGCGGTCGCGGTCACCGAGTCGCTGGCCGCGTATCCGGCCGGTGCGAGACCGCTGGTCGTCAACATCGGTACTGCCGGTGCGCTGCATTCGCACCACGGTGGTCTGTTCGTGCCGTCGACGGCGATCAACCACGACATCAGCAGTGAGATCCTGCGCAGCCTCGGTCATCCCGTGCGGGATGTGCTGGCGGTGCCGGACGGTGACGGCACGGTACTGGCCACCGGCGACGCGTTCGTCTCCGACGCCGAGGTGCGCGATGCGCTCGCGGCCCGCGCCGACCTCGTCGACATGGAAGGATTCGCGATCGCGTTCGCGGCCGCCCGGCTGGGAGCGGCGTGCCGACTCGTCAAACATGTCAGTGATCACGCGGACGAGTCGGCGCTGGACTGGCCCGCGCAGGTCGACGAGAGTGCCCGTGTCCTGGCGACCTGGCTGACCGACCGCTATTGACCCTGCCGGGCGGTGAATCCGAGACCGTCCACGCCGTTCGGGGCGGTGATCCGCAGCGTCGAAGCGTCGATCGCATAGGTGGTTTCACCGTTCAGCACCGCGAGAATGTGGCTTTCGATCTCGGCCACCTCGGGGTCGGTGCACGCCATCATCGTCGTTGCCAGCGGCGCGAACGTCAGGGTGCCGTCGCCGATCTGCGCGCTGCCGGTGAACCGGTTGCAGCCGGTGCTGCCGCTGACCGATCCGTCCTCGGCGACGGTCAGGGTGGGCGCCGAGGTCTCGAGCGCCAGCGACGTCATGGTCGCCTCCGGGGTGTAGAGCGTGGTCGCGACCCATTCGGTGCCGGTGAGAGGCCGGTCCGGGTCGACGACCTTCTTGTCGGACAGCGAGACGGTCACCGCATCGCCGGTGAGGGTGAGCGCGTCGCCGTCGACGGTCCAGCGCGGATCGGCCTCGAACAGCGCGGTCAGCCACGCGTCGGCGCCGTCCTGCGGCGGCGGGCAGGCCATCATCGTGCTCGCGAGTTGTTCGGTACGCACGATGCCGCCGGTCAGATCGACGGTGCCGGTTGCCCGGTTGCAGCCGGCGGTCGCCGCGATCCGGTTCGGTTCGGGGAACTCGACGACGAGGGGGCCGCCGCCGGGGATCGGGGTGCCGGTGACATCGGTGGAGACGAAGGTGCGGCCGGTCAGGGCCGCCGGGTCCGCCGCCGTGGTCGTGGCATCGGCGCCCTCGTCGCTGCCGCATGCGGTCGCGACGACGGTGAGGGCGAGTGCGGCAAGAACTCCGAAGGTGCGGATCATGCGGTCACAGTACGGTGGCTGCGTCCGATTCGGATGGTCTTGCGATGCGACGCGCCAGGTCGGACCAGTTGTCGGCGAGGCGGTCCAGCGGGTAGCCGAGGTTGCGCCACTGGTGCAGCACGAGGGTGGCTTCGAGTGCCGCGGTCAGGGACTGGGCGAGCAGCGGGAGGTCGCCGCCGGCTCCGGCGGCTCGCAGCAGTGACTCGATGTGCACATGGGTGACCGCGCGGGCGGGAACGTCGAATCGGTTGGCGCTCGACGCTTCCGCCGCGCGCAGTAGTTCACCTTGGACTTCGACGAGGGCGATGCGGGCACGGCCGAAGGCGATCAGGCGGTCGATCGGGTCGGCGCCGGGGCCGAGTGGTGGTGGCCCGGTCAGGAATGCTTGCTGGAATTCGCGTTCGGTGTGGTCGAGGAGTGCCTGCACGAGCCCGCCGCGGGAGCCGAATCGGCGGAATACCGTGCCTTTGCCGACGCCTGCCCGGGCCGCCACCGCGTCCATCGTGACCGCGTCGACGCCACGCTCCTCGACCAGGAGTGCTGCGGCGTCCAGGAGTAGTCGCCGGTTGCGGGCGGCGTCGCATCGTTCGGCGGTGTGTGCGTCGTCCGCCCGGGGCAGGGGGATGGTGTTCACGACGTCACAGTACCGGCCGGAACAAAAGTGGACCATGGTCCGTTTATGCTGTCGTAGGTAACCAGCCCACCTCGTTCTCATCGAAGGATGACCCCATGTCGCAGACTCGCATTCTCGCCCTCGTCGGAAGCCTCCGCTCGGCCTCCGTGAACCGGCAACTCGCCGAAGCAGCCGCGGAACTCGCCCCCGAAGGCGCCGACGTCGTCATCTACGAAGGCCTGGCCGAGATTCCGTTCTACAACGAGGACATCGACGGCGACGCCGCACCGGCCGCCGCGGTCGCACTGCGCGACGCCGGCGCCGAGGCCGACGCCGTGCTGCTGTTCACCCCCGAATACAACGGCACCATCCCGGCCGTACTGAAGAACGCCATCGACTGGCTGTCCCGCCCGTACGGAGCGGGCGCCATCTCCGGCAAGCCCGTCGCGATCGTCAGCGCCTCCCCGAGCGCCAATGCCGCCAAGTGGGCGCTCGAGGACACCGTCAAGGCCGTGGGCGTCGCCGGCGGCAAGATCGTCGAGGGCGGATCACTGTCCGTCGGAGGGACGATCGGAAAGTTCGGTGAGGCGCACCCGAAGGAGCACGCCGAGACCGCAGGCCAGCTCGCGGAGGTCCTCGTCAACCTCCTCGCCGCGGAGAAGGCACTCGTCGACGCCTGAGGCTCGTACCGATTGCTGCACCGGCCCCCGCATCGCACCGGCCCCCGCAT
>NZ_JBAQXC010000227.1:0-46984 GCF_049299235.1 Rhodococcus sp. (in: high G+C Gram-positive bacteria)
TCGCCGCCCCGAATGAAGTGCAGCTGTGATCAGCGCTTGCCGCCGCCGAGCAGTCCGCCGAGCAAACCTCCCAGTCCACCACCGGCATTGCCGCCCAGTACGCTCCCGAGAACGTTGCCCAGCGCGCCACCGGCACCACCCGCACCGCCGGAGCCGCCGAGCAGACCGCCGAGAAGATCACCGAGGCCACCCTGGGTCGGGGCGGATGCCGTCGCAGTCGCCGTACCCTGGCCGCCGCCGGTGAGTTGCTTGACGACGAACGACAGCACTATCGGCGCGAGGATCGGCAGGAGTTGGGCAACCAAGTCGTTGCCGCCGCCGCCGTTGACGCCGCCAAGGGTGCTGATGACCTGGTCTTTGTTCGTCCCGAAAACGTTGGAGACGATCTTGTTGCCGTCGTCCGTGTCGACTTCGGCGAGGTTGACCCCACCGTCGACGAGCGCGCTGGAATGGTTGTTCAGTGCCGACAGCAAGGAGGCGGCGCCGGCCGGATCCTGAGCGTTGGCATCGAGGCCACCGACGAGGGTCGGCAGCGCGGCGCGCACGGCCGTCTCCGCGGTCTGCTGATCCACGTCGAGTCGCTCGGCGATCTGAGCGACAGGAATCTGGGAGAGAAGGTCGTCGAGGGTTGCCATGAGAAACCTGTCTGGGAAGGGGGCGCGCCAGTGTGCGGTTTGCCCGTTGTCGCGAAGCCTAACCAGTCGCTCCGGGGCGGTCGCGCAACTGACGATCGAAGATCCTCACGCGTCGAACGCCGCGGGTGATCTGCGCACCGAGATCAGGCCGCACATCAACGCGACCACCGTTCCGCTGACCAGGAGGACGAATCCGTTCTGATTCGTGAGCACCGTGCTGTAGTTGGCCCGGATGTAGTCACCGAACGACTGCTGCATCCGGACTGCCAGGACGACAACGACCGTGGCACCGAGAATCGCGCCCGCCCAACCGATCGGGATCGAGTCGAACAGAGCGGCGAGCAGCAGCAGAATCGCCGCCACAGCCAGTGGGACCGCGAGGGACAGATGCACCGGCACACCCGCACTGCCGAGCATCCCCAGTTCGTTCCCGTCGAATCCGTCGCGCAGCGAAGCGAGAGGGATCTCGGTCGGTCGCACACCGCCGACGACCGGGAGGCACGCACCGATACCCACTGCGATTGCGGCCAGGAACAAGCCCAGGTCCACGAAACTCCGCATGTCTCTCCCCCCGAGCATCGGATCTGATCACCGGATTGCTTCCGTGAGCAACCACACGGTATCCAAATTCGGACTCGTTTCCCGGTTGAAGCGATACATCGCGAGTCGAGTTGCTGCGGCGCCGCCCTCCGTACGGTGGAATATGTACGAAACAGGCGGACGGAAGGCACGACATGTCGGACGGCACACACGACGCCGGAACCATTCGGACCGGGCCACCACCGTGGGTGAAGAAGACCGCGTGGGTGGTGCTGGGGCTCGTCGCACTGGTTGTTCTCTATTTCGTGCTGGCGGCGTTCGTGCCCCGCTGGTGGGCCCAGCGCATCGCGGGCCTCGCCGACGGTGGAATGGCACGGGGAACACTGTGGGGCCTGGTATTCGGGTTTTTGTGCACGTTCGTGCCGCTGGCGTTGTTGTCGTCGGTGTGGCGCGTGCGTAATTGGCGGCACCGCCGCTGGCTGCAGATCGTCCTCGCCGCGGGAGCGCTCGTGGTCGCCGTGCCGAATCTGATGACACTGAGCATCGTGCTCGGCGGAGGCAACGCGGCCCATGCGGGCGAGCGCATCCTCGATGTGGACGGCCCGGGTTTCCGTGGCGCATCCCTCGTCGGCGCGGTTCTCGGCGTGGTGCTGTTCGTGATCGTCACCGTCGTCGGTGTGCGCCACCGCAAGCGCGGCGCGGATCTACGCCGGGCGCGCGGCGAACTGGAACTCCAGCGCAGCGAGAAAGCGGTGGCCGCCGAATGGGACGAACGGGAACGGAAGAGGAATACCGACGCCGTGGACGGGAAAGCGGCGGACTGACCCGACGAACCCGCCGTGCTGCCCTCGGTTGGGCTCGAACCTGCGACCTCCAACGTGCGGCGGCGGTTTGCACGTCTCGTCACCAGGCGACGAATCGCCTGGTGACGCACAGTGCCCCCAGTAGGGCTCGAACCTACGACCTGCGGATTAAAAGTCCGTAGCTCTACCAACTGAGCTATAGGGGCATGGGCGCACAGTGTAACCGCACCGTGGCGCACCCGGTAATCGGGAGTCCGAAACCATGTCGGCGGCTCGGATGCTCACCCCCTGCGTCGCACCCGAGCCGCGCAAAATCATACCACTCGGTGTGTTCCGGCACGCCCCGGTGCGCGCAGGCCTCGTGGGCGCATCGACATCCGAGAGGACGACTAGAGTTGTCTCGAGGGGGCAGTGACTTGAAGGGGCGGCGGCTAGGTTCGGAGGCTTCACCTCATATGGCACCTCAACAGGAACGTGCCCGGCGTACGCGGGCGGCGATCGTGGAGTCCGCCGCAGCGGAATTCGCCAAGCGTGGATACGCGGCGGCGTCCATCAATGCGATCCTCGAGCATTCGAATGCCACCAAGGGCGCGATGTACTTCCACTTCGATTCGAAGGAAGAGCTCGCTCGCGCCGTGCTGGAGGAAGGGCTGGTGAGGTATCGGGCGCTCGTCGGCAGGTGGTCGCAGGCTCCGGGGCTCGATCCGTTCGAGCGACTGCACGGGATGATCTGCGATCTCGGTGACGCGCTCCATCGCGACGTCGTCATCCGCGCCGAGTTCAAGCTTGTGATCGAGCCGGAGTTCGAGTCCGAGGCGCGATTGCGTGGTGGTTCGGTGTGGGGGACGGCCGGATACCGTCTCGCGGAGGAGGCGGAACGTGACGGGCTGTTCCGGCCGGGCATCGACATTCGTACATTCATCGAGTTCGTCGGTGCGGCACTGGCCGGCCAGCGGTACATCATCGACCTGACATCCCAGGACCTCGACGTGCGCGGACGGTTCGAATTGTGTGTGGGGATTCCGCTCGAGGCGATGGCATCCCAGGAGTGGCTCGACCGGTGGCGCAGGCGCGGCTGGCCGGACGCTGTGCCACCGTCTCGATAACGGTTGTGAGCTGCCGATTTGTGAATCATGAAAGCAGTGTCCTAAGCTATCCAAGCTCCCAACGGAACACGAACGCCGTTGAGGGTGCGGGTCGGAGAAATCCGGTCTGGGCCCCCTTCGTCTAGCGGCCTAGGACGCCGCCCTTTCAAGGCGGTAGCGCGGGTTCGAATCCCGTAGGGGGTACTCTTCGGTTCGATACTCGAAGAGTGCACTACAAGTGAACACGGTTCTGGACCTGTGGCGCAGTTGGTTAGCGCGCCGCCCTGTCACGGCGGAGGTCGCGGGTTCGAGTCCCGTCAGGGTCGCAGAGATTTGCGATCGGCATTCGGTTCGGGTGCCGTCCCGGCCAGGTAGCTCAGTTGGTACGAGCGTCCGCCTGAAAAGCGGAAGGTCGCCGGTTCGATCCCGGCCCTGGCCACCACTACAATTCAATATTGGGGACCCACCGTTCGCGGTGGGTCCTGCTATGAGGGTTCCGCAGGAATCCTGCATGGCCCTGTAGCGCAGTTGGTTAGCGCGCCGCCCTGTCACGGCGGAGGTCGCGGGTTCGAGTCCCGTCAGGGTCGCTTCAGGCGAAGGTCCGGTATCGATGCGATACCGGACCTTCGTCGTATCCGGATATGGTGCTTCCGGTATGTCTCGCAGGTCGGGTACCGGCAATGATCTACCAGGAACATGTTCTAGAGTGGGACGATCCTGGCCGGGTACGCCGCCCGCGACACGACGAACGAGGTGACCGTGCGAATTGCGCTCTTGTCGTATCGGAGTAAGCCGCATTGCGGCGGCCAGGGTGTTTACGTTCGGCATCTGAGCCGCGAGCTGGTCGCGCTCGGACACGATGTCGAGGTGTTCTCGGGACAGCCGTACCCGGAACTCGACCCCGGTGTCGCGCTCACGAAGGTTCCGAGTCTCGACCTCTATCGCGACGACGATCCGTTCCGCACCCCGAAACCGGGGGAGTTCCGCGACCTCGTCGATGTCCTCGAGGTCGCGACGATGTGGACTGCAGGCTTTCCTGAGCCGCTCACGTTCAGTCTGCGGGCGGCGACGCTGCTCCGCGCGAGGACAGACGACTTCGACGTCGTGCACGACAACCAGTGCCTCGGATACGGGTTGCTCCGTATTGCCGATGCCGGACTTCCGCTCGTCGCGACGATCCACCATCCCATCACCCGTGACCGCGAACTCGATCTCGCGCAGGCGACCACCTGGCGCCGCAGATTGTCGCTGCGCCGCTGGTACGGCTTCCTACGCATGCAGGCGCGGGTGGCGCGTCGTATCCGGACGCTGCTGACTGTGTCCGAGTCGTCGGCGGGGGATATCCGAGCGGCCTTCGATATCGACCCGGAACGTCTGCACACGATCCCGCTCGGCGTCGACACCGAACTGTTCGCACCGCCGGCCGTGAGCCGGGTGCCGGGGCGCATCGTGTGCGTCGCGAGCGCGGACGCGCCGCTCAAGGGCGTCTCGACGCTGCTCGGGGCCATCGCCAAGTTGCGGACCGAGCGGGCCGTCGAACTTGTGCTCGTTTCGAAACTCGCCGAAGGCGGCGCCACCGAACGGCTCATCGACGAACTCGGCATCGGCGACGTCGTGCGCGCGGTGTCGGGCATCGGCGACAGCGAACTCGCCGCACTCCTCGGTTCCGCCGAGATTGCGGCGGTTCCGTCGCTCTACGAAGGGTTCTCGCTGCCTGCGGTGGAAGCGATGGCGTGCGGAACCCCGCTCGTCGCGAGCCGAGCCGGTGCGATCCCCGAGGTCGTGGGCGATGCCGGCGTTCTGGTTCCACCCGGCGACGGTGAACAGCTCGCGGCCGCGCTCGCGACACTGTTCGACGATCCGGACGAACGTACCCGGCTCGGTGTCGCAGCCCGGCAGCGGGTGCTCGACAGATTCAGCTGGGCGGCCGTGGCCGCGCAGACCGCCCGCGTCTACGGCGACGCGATCGCAGCGCAGACAGGAAAGGCGAACAACTGATGCTGACAGTCGATTTCGACCGTCTGGGGGTCAAGCCCGGCGACCGCGCCATCGACATCGGTGCGGGCGCCGGTCGTCATTCCTTCGAACTGTATCGGCGGGGAGCGGACGTCACTGCCTTCGATCAGAGCGCGGACGACATGAAAGCGGTCGCCGAGATGTTCGCGGCGATGGAACTCGAGGGTGAGGCGCCTGCCGGGGCCCGGGCACATGCGGAAGTCGGTGATGCACTCGAACTGCCTTACGCCGACGAGACGTTCGACGTCGTGCTCATTTCCGAGGTCCTCGAGCATGTGCCGGAGGACGTGCGCGCGATCGACGAGATCGTCCGGGTGCTCAAGCCGGGTGGCGTCGCGGCGATCACGGTACCGCGCTGGTTCCCCGAAAAGATCTGCTGGGCGCTGTCCGATGCCTATCACGAGGTCGAGGGCGGACACATCCGCATCTACAAGGCAGACGAACTCGCCGCCACACTCACCGCGGCCGGCCTGAAGATCCGCGACCGCGACCATGCGCACGCACTGCACGCACCGTACTGGTGGCTCAAGTGCGCGGTCGGTGTCGACAACGACGACAATGTGCTGACCAAGGCGTACCACAAGCTGCTCGTGTGGGATCTGATGAACAAGCCGTGGCTGACCCGCACCCTCGAATCGGCCCTCGACCCGGTCATGGGAAAGAGCGTGGTCTTCTACGTCGAGAAGCCGGTAGTCCCCGTTGCGGCGCGCTGACACGGACGCCACTGCCGTTCCGTCCGTGCCGGGCGTGCTCTCGGCGCAGGAATGTCTCCGCACCGGCCGTGCCATCGCCGGAATGCAGGAGTCGTCGGGGGCGATCCCGTGGTTCCCCGGCGGCCATACCGACCCGTGGGATCACATCGAATCCGCGATGGCGCTGACCGCGACCGGATTGCGCGTCGAGGCCGAGGCCGCGTTCGAATGGTCCCGGCGGACCCAGCGTGCGGACGGTTCGTGGCCGATGCAGTTCCGTGGAGACACGATCGAGAATGCCGACTCCGACAGCAATTTCGCCGCGTACATCGCGGTCGGGGTATGGCATCACCACCTCGTCACCGGCGACCGCGGGTTCGTCGGGTACATGTGGCCAACAGTGAAGGCCGCGCTCGACCACGCGCTGTCCATGCAGGCGCCCGGTGGTGAAATCTACTGGGCTCGAGGAGAATCCGGAACCATCGACGAATCTCTCCTCACCGGGTCGTCGAGCGTGCACCACGGACTGCGGTGTGCGATTCGGCTCGCGGAGGTCGTGGACGATCCGCAGCCCGAATGGGAGTTCGCGCTCTACCGCCTCGGCCACGCGTTGCGCAGGCACCCCGAGGTGTTCGCACCCAAACCCGAGTACTCGATGGACTGGTATTACCCGATCCTCGGCGGCGCGGTCCGCGGAACGGCTGCGCACGAACGTATCCGGGAGCGCTGGAACGACTTCGTGGTGGACGGACTCGGCATCCGGTGCGTCGATCACAAGCCGTGGGTGACGGGCGCCGAAACTTGTGAGCTGGTGCTGACTCTGGATGCGCTCGGCAGCGCGACGCGCGCGCGGGAACTGTTCGCCGCCATGCAGCACCTGCGCGACCCCGACGGCTCGTACTGGACCGGTCTGGTGTTCAGCGACGGCAAGCGCTGGCCGGAGGAGAAGAGTTCGTGGACGAGCGCTTCGGTCGTCCTCGCCGCCGACGCGTTGTCCCGGACCACCGGTGGCAGCGGGCTGTTCCGCGACGCGGCGGCACCGGCCGACTTCGTGGGTGCCGACCGCTGCGGTGAGAGTTGCGGCGTTCGCGTCTGACAGCGGATGACGGAAGTGGCAGCCGCGCACGTCCTGCGCTGGTTGACAACTTCCGCCTGACGTGCGCGGCTGTCCGTTACATCGGTGAGGCGGTCACGGGACTACACGCCGGGCAGTGCCCCGACCGTGCCGCGGGTCCGTTCGAGGACACGCAGTGATCCGGCCACCGACATCTCGGTGAATTCGCCACTGTCGAGTGCCCGGCAGTAGATCTCGTAAGGCGGGCGGCCGCCGTCGGCGGGATCCGGGAACACGTCGTGGATGATCAGAGCGCCGCCGGGGCGCACCCATCGCGCCCAACCCTCGTAGTCGGCCCGCGCGGCCGCGCTGCTGTGACCGCCGTCGATGAACACGAACGACGCCGGTGTGCGCCAGAATCCGGCGACCTGAGTCGATCCGCCGAGCACCGCGACCACCTGAGCTTCGAGGTCGGCGTCGGCGAGGGTGTGGCGCAGACGTCCGGCGGTGTCGAGCAGACCGGTGTGCGGGTCGACGAGCGTCTCGTCGTGGTACTCCCAGCCGGGCTGGTGTTCTTCCGAGCCGTGGTGGTGGTCGACGGTGACGATCGTTCCGCCGGTCGCTTTCGCGGCGGCGCCGAGGTAGACCGTCGAGCGCCCGCAGTACGTGCCGATCTCGACGCCCACTCCGGTACCGAGATACCGGATCGCCGCGTCGTGCAGCGCCGTGCCCTCGTCTTCCGGCATGAAACCCGGTGTCGCCTCGGCGAGTTCGACCATCTCGCGGGGCAGGGTGGTGCGGGTCATCGCGCGGTCTCCGTTCGCTGGATTGCTGTTCGGTGGCTCACACTACCGACGACGGCGACGCCACGGAACTTCCGTCCCGCCCACCGCTTCGCCGTCGCCGAAACGGCGGGCGCAGGTGTCACGAGCGTGCTGCGGACTTGCGTTGGTGCAGTACTTTACCCACGGCCGCATCGAGCTTGGTGCCGAGCGGCCAGCCGACGTAATGGCACAGGAACAACGCGATCTCCCGGAGTTGCTCCTCGTCGAGTTCCTCGTTCTGCAGCGCGGCACCGATCTGGATCTCGGCGACGTCGGTCAGGCCTTGCGCGGTCAGTGCGCCGAGCAGCAGCAGTCGACGGTCCCGGATGCTCAATCCCGGCCGGGTCCAGATCTCCGCGAAGAGGTGGTCGGCTGTGACCGCGAAGTGTTCACCCGGTCCGTCCTGAAATTCCCAGCCGTAGACCGTCGACATCATGTCCAGGCCCCGCTGCCGTCGTTCGTCGGTCACGCGTCCTCCTTCATCGAATAATGTTGCGCCAGTTCGCCAGGGCCGACCCCGAGGCCGTTTCCGAGATCGGCGATCGCCTGTGTGCCGAGCGGCAGGTCGACGCCCAGTCGCTCGGCCAGATCGAGGGCCAGCGACAGGTCCTTCTCACCGAGCGAACGTGCGTGCGCGAGGATCGGGAACCACGGGTCCTCGGGTGCCAGCGCTGCGGTGTTGTCGCGCAACATGATCGCGCCCGCGCCGCCGGTGATCGCATCGGTGTGGCGGACCACCTTGCCGAGCGCGGTGATGTCCAGTCCGGAGGCTTCGGCGAGCCGCTGGGCTTCCGCCGCCGCGGTGAACGAGATGAAATGCAACAGGTTGCGGGCCAGCTTCATTCGGGTTCCCGCACCGACCGGTCCGGCATGGACGACAAGGCCCGCCCACGTGCCGAACGGTTCGCGGACCTTCGCGAACGCCGCCTCGTCTGCGCCGACCATCACTGCCAGCGTGCCCTTCGCGGCACCGGCCGCACCGCCGGAGACGGGGGCGTCGATCAGGTCGACGCCGCGCTCGGCGCACACGGCGGCCAGTTCGACGGCCGTGCTGTCGGAGATCGTGGAGTGCACCGCGATGACGGTGCCGGGACGTGCGGTGGCCAGCAGTCCGTTCGGCCCGGCGACGACGTCGCGTACCTGTGCGTCGTCGAGTACGGTCACCGAGATGACGTCGCACGCGGCGGCGAGTTCCGCGGCACTGTCCGCGGACGTCGCGCCGGCCGCGGTGAACGGTTCGACTGCCTCGGGTCGGGTGTCGAGCACGGTCAGCCCGCCCGGCCAGTCGAGCAGCCTCCTGGCCATCGGCGCGCCCATATTGCCGAGTCCGATGTAGCCGACGGACACCTCGGACGGGGCGGTCACGACCGGATCACCTGGCCGCCGTCGACGTTGAAGATCTGACCGGTGACCCAACCGGCCTCGTCGGACAGCAGGAACAGGCACATCCCCACCAGATCCTCGGGTGTGCCCATGCGCTTGAGTGGGAGTTTGCTCACCATGTCGGCGACCATGTTGCCGGGGGTGACGGTGCGGGTGGCCTCGGTGTCGATCGGGCCGGGGGCGATGGCGTTGATGCGGATGTTGTTGCCGCCGAGTTCGACCGCGAGTTGCTGGGTCAGGCCGTTGACGCCGACCTTCGCGAGACCGTAGAAGCCCGAGTACAGCCATGCCGCGGTCGACGACTGGTTGACGATCGAGCCGCCCTTCTTCCGCATGTGCGGCCATACGGCGCGGGTGACGTTGAGTGCGCCGTCGAGGTTTACGCTCATGAACTTCTTGTAGTAGTCCCACGGAACGGTGAGCAGCAGGTCGAGTTTCATGCCGCCGTAAATCGCGGCATTGTTGACCACGTGGTCGATGCCGCCGAACGTCTCGACCGTCTTGGCGGCGAGTTCGGTGGCCGAGTCCGGGTCCGCGACATCGACCGCGACGAAGACGGCACCGCCGCCGTCCGCGACGATCTGCTTGGCGACCTTCTCGCCGGCTTCGGCGTTGAGGTCGGCGACCACCACGTTCGCTCCCTCGGCGGCGAGCGCGCGGGCATAGGCTTCGCCGATGCCCTGCGCGCCGCCGGTGACGATGGCGGTTCGATCGGTGAAACGTCCCATGTTCGTGAACCTTTCCTACCGCGCCGCGGGTTCCGCGACGAGTTTGGTCTCCAGATATTCTTCGAATCCGGCCACGCCCATTTCTCGGCCGATTCCGGATTGCTTGTAGCCGCCGAACGGGGCGTCGGCGGCGTACCAGATGCCGCCGTTGACACCTAGGGTGCCGGTGCGGATGCCGGCGACGACGTGGGCGATTCGATCCGGGTCGGTGCCCCACACCGACCCGGACAGCCCGTACGGGGAGTCGTTGGCGATGCGGATGGCGTCGTCGTCGCCGTCGTGCGGCAGGATCACCAGGACCGGTCCGAAGATCTCCTCCTGGGCGACCCGCGCGCTGTTGTCCAGACCCGCGATCAGGGTGGGTTCGACAAAGAATCCCGTGTCGTGTTCGGCGGGTCGGCCGCCACCGACGACGATCGTGCCGCCTTCTTCGACCGCGAGCTTCAGGTAGCCCTCGACTCGTTCGCGTTGGCGAGCGGAAATCAGTGGCCCACAGATTGTTCCGGGATCGTTCGGGTTTCCCGGGCGGATGCCGCGCAGGGTCTTGGCGGTGAGTTCGACTGCCTCGTCGTAGCGTGCGCGGGGAACGACGAGCCGGGTGGTGATCGCGCAACCCTGTCCGGCGTGCGTGCACACGGTGAACGCGGCCATCGAGCAGGCGCCCTTCAGGTCGGCGTCGTCGAGGACCACGAACGCGGACTTGCCGCCGAGTTCGAGGAACACCTTCTTGAGCGATTCGGCTGCCGCGCGCATCACGGCTTTGCCGGTTGCGGTCGAGCCGGTGAAGGAGACGAGGTCGACGCGCGGGTCGGTGGCGAGTTGTGCGCCGACGGCATGGTCGCTCGAGGTCACGATGTTCACCACGCCGGGCGGGATGTCGGTTTCCTCGGCGATCACCTTGCCGACCAGTGCGGCGCACCAAGGGGTGTCGGGGGCGGGCTTGAGGACCACGGTGTTGCCTGCGGCGAGCGCGGGACCGATCTTGGCGAAGTTGATCTGGTGCGGGAAGTTCCACGGGGTGATCGCCCCGACGACCCCGATCGCTTCCTTGAGCAGGTAGCGGTGTGTCGCGATGCCCATGGGCGAGGCGTTGCCGAGATCCTGCCGCCATTCGTATCTTTCGGCGAGGTCGGCGAACCACAGCAGGTCGTCGATGGGACCTTCGAGGTGCGCGGCGGTGGTGAGGAAACGCGGTGCGCCGACCTCGGCGATGGTGATCGCGCGCAGTTCCTCGAGGTGACCGCGCAGGGCATCGCGCAGTTGCCGTAGGCAATGGGCGCGGAAGGTGTGGTCGCGGGACCAGTCGGTGGTGTCGAATGCCCGTCGGGCGGCGGCGACGGCCGCGTCCATATCGGCGGCGGTACCGTCGGCGGCGTAGCCGAGGGTCTCCTCGGTGGCGGGGTCGAGGATGTCGAAGGTGCCCCCGGATCCGGGGACGAGTTTGCCGTCGATCAGCAGGGACGAGCTGTCGGTCGGGCTGTTGGTCGGACACAGTGGCATGCGTGGTGCTCCCGTTCTGGCGATTCGGTGGCAGAGGTCGGTCGACCTGGAGCATGTGACGAGCATCATCAACTGGACATGTGTCTGGACTATAGTTCGGGCACGTGCCCGGTGCAATATCGAGGTTTGCGCGCGCAACATTGTGGGGCAGTTCACGATCTTGCGCGGTTCCGGATAGGGTGTGACGGCGAACACGGTATCGGGGTTTCGTGTTCACGGGTGCGGCTGCCGCCGCGCCGGCACGGCGACAGGTGACGCACGCCCGCGCGAATCTCCGTTCGCCGGAGTGGTTCGGTGTCGCATGTGGATGGGGAAGTTCGAGACCGAGGGGATCAGGCATGTTCGAATCACGGTGGAAGAAGCGGGCACTGGCCTTGTCGATAGCGGTCGCTGCCGCTTCCGTGCTCGGTAGTGGCGCTGCCGGAGCGGAACCCGCAACGACCGAGTTGCCGGTGGTGTGGGACCTCGGTTATGCCGTGCCGCGCGCTCTCGACGCCAGTGTGCCGCCACCGGGCGCGAACGACTGGAACTGCACCCCTTCGCGGGAACATCCTCGTCCGGTCGTTCTGGTCAATCCCACAGCTACGACGCAGGGCATTGCCTTCTACGCCGGAGCACCGTTCCTGAAGAACCACGGATATTGCGTGTTCACCTTCAACTACGGCAACGTGACCGCCATCGAGCAGGCCCCAGTCCAGGCGCTCGGCGATATTCCGACGTCCGCGCGCACACTCGCAAGCTTCGTCGAGCAGGTCGTGGCCGCGACCGGGTCCGAGGAAGTCGATCTGGTGGGGCACTCGCAGGGTATCGGGATTGTCTCGGACTACTACCTGAAGTTCCTCGGGGGTGCCGAGCGCGTGCACGCGAAGGTCGGAATCTCGCCGTCGACCGGTACGACATTGAACACGTTCGTGTTCTGGCGCAGCCTGATCCCGATTCTCGGTCCCGCCGTGTACAACGGTCTGGACGCGGCGCTTCCGGCGCTGATCCAGCAGGTGTACGACAGCCCTGTCAATCAGCAGGTCTACGGGTCCGACGCGACGCCGCCGCACGTCTACACGAGTGCTCTCCCGGCCGGGGTGGACTACTACAGCATCATCACCAAGTACGACCAGGTCGTCACGCCGTACACCTTCCAGTACTACGAGGGCGACAACGCGACGAACTGGCTGCTGCAGGACGGGTGCGAAGCGGACATGTCCGAGCACATTGCCACCATGTACAGCGAGAGGGCGTGGCGGTACGTTCTCAACGCGCTCGATCCCGCTGCCGCGCAGCCGGTGCCGTGCTTCCCGGTTGCACCGTATCTGCCGTACGTGCGCTGACGGGACCGATCTCGCCGGATCGGCGCGCTGATTCGGAATCCGCCTCTGTTGCAGCGTGAGCGGATTCCGAATCGTGCGGCGCATCAGCCGAGTCGGGGGAGTGAGTCGGGTGGATCGACGCGAGGGCTCCCCGCACGACGAGATAGAAGATGCGGTCGAGGTCCATCTCGTCGCCGAGGAATCCGCTCCCCTCGATCATCGCGAATCCGTGTACCGCGGCGAAGAGCGCGACCGTGGTGTCGAGCGAATCCTCCTCGGGGACACCACACGAGATGAGCATTGCGCGCAGTGCGCCGTTCGCATCGAGTGCCGAGGAGATGAGTGCGTCCCGGTCGATCGGGGCGGCGGTGAGGGCCTGGTAGCGCCGGTGGTTCGCGACGGTCCACGAGCGGTAGATCGCAATGAGGTGCCGCAGACCGTCGGTTCCACTGCGGCCCATCGCTTCTTCACGCAGTCGGGCGCCGAGATCGGCCATGGTCCGGATCTGGATCTCGGAGCGGACGTCGTCGAGGCCGCGTACGTGGTTGTACAGCGACGCGCCGACGACACCGACGCGGGTCGCGAGTGTACTCATCGTCAACTGCTCCCACCCGTGCTCGTCGACGAGTGTGAGCGCGGCGGCGATCACCTTGTCGCGCGTGAGCGTCCGGCGCCGGACGGGGCGTTCGTCGTCGCGTGCCATGTACGTGATCTTACGGGCCTTCCATTTTAAACGAATATGAGTAGTTTATTGACGAGAGGTATTCGTTTCTCGATTCCACGACACCGAGGTGCCCCCGATGACGGCGTCCCAGACCGATCTCAAGAACCCCGACGTCTACACGAATGCAATGCCACACGATGTGTTCGACGACATCCGGCAGCGATGCCCCGTGTACTGGCAGCCCGAGGACGACGGCCCCGGCTATTGGGCCTTGACCCGGCACGCCGATGTCATGGCGGTCTCACGCGACAGCGGCACCTTCTCGTCTGCGCTCGGCACCACGCAGATCGACGAGTTCGACGAGGAGGCCAGGCTCAAGCAGGCGGCCATGCTCATCAATCTCGATGCACCGGAGCACACCCGGCTTCGGCGCCTCGTCAGCCGCGGCTTCACTCCCCGCGTCGTAGGGCAACTCGAGGAGCACATTCGTGACATCTGTGAGCGCACCGTCGACACCCTCGTCGAGGCAGGCAGCGACGGTGCGGTCGTGGACTTCGTGCGGACCGTGTCGGCGCCGCTGCCGCTCGAGGTGATCGCCGAACTGCTCGGTGCCCCAACCGAAGATGTGGGCAAGCTGTACGACTGGTCGAATCGGATGATCGGCTGGGACGACCCCGAGTACGGCAGCACACGGGAGGACGGCGAGGTCGCGGCCGCCGAGATCTTTCTGTATGCCAACGCGATCGCCGCCCAGCGCCGGGTGGAGCCGCGCGACGACATCGTGTCCACGCTCGTCTGCCCGGACGAGAACGGCGACACGCTCACCGAGATGGAATTCTGCATGTTCTTCGTGCTGCTCGTCGTCGCGGGCAACGAGACGACGCGCAATGCGATCACCGGCGGTATGCAGGCCTTCATGGATCATCCCGAGCAGTGGCGCCGCCTGCAGAACGATCCCGAGCTCGTCCCGAGCGCGGTCGAGGAGATCCTGCGCTGGGTGAGCCCGGTGATCGGCTTCCGTCGTACCCCCACGTGTCCGGCGGCGATCGGGGAGCACGCCGTCGACCGCGGCGACAAGGTGGTCCTGTACTACCCGGCGGCGAACCGCGACGGCGACGTCTTCGACGACCCGCACCGCTTCGATATCGGGCGCGAACACAACCCACACGTCGCATTCGGCGGCACGGGTGTGCACTTCTGTCTCGGCGCGCATCTGGCGAGGCTCGAGTTGAGGGTGATGTTCGAAACGCTCGCGCGGCGTCTCGACCGCGTCGAACCCGCGGGGTCGGCGCGACGGCTGCGCTCGAACTTTGTCAACGGTGTCAAGGCGATGCCGGTCCGTATCTACCCGTACCAGGGCTGATGTCGTTGCTGTGCGGGGGATCGGGCATTGCTGGAGCGCGACAACCGTAGTAATGTCCAGACACGTGTCCAGAAATGCGAATCTCGAATCCACCCGCCGGCGCCTCACCGAAAAGCAGGCGGACACCGTGGACCGCCTCACCCGCGCTGCAGTCGAGGTGCTCCGGGAAGAGGGATTCGCGGGACTGACCGTCCGCACGGTGGCGTCGCGGGCGGGGGTCGCACCGGCCACCGCCTACACGTACTTCTCATCCAAGGAACATCTCGTTGCCGAGGTGTTCTGGCGCAGGCTCGCGGCGGCACCCGACCCGACGGATATCGCGGGCAGCACCGCAGACCGGGTGTCGGCCGTGTTGCGCAGCATCGCGATGCTCATGGACGACGAACCTGAACTCGCCGGTGCCGTGACCAGCGCACTGCTCGGCCGTGACCCCGACGTCGAACACTTGCGGGGCCGCATCGGACTCGACATCCGCGAACGCCTGTCCGTGGCCCTGGGTGCGGACGGCGACCCGGACACCCTCGAAGCCATCGAACTGCTGTACGCGGGAGCGCTCGTCCGCGCCGGCATGGGATACGGCACCTACGCGAAACTCGCCGACCGGTTGGAAACCTCCGCCAGACTACTTTTGGAGTAGCCATGACACAGGCCTCGCTCGATACGTCACTGTTCGGGCCGTTGCTGTTCGATCCCTACGACTACGCCTTCCACGACGACCCCTATCCGACCTACCGTCGGCTGCGCGAGGAGGCTCCGCTCTACCGCAACGACGAACTCGGGTTCTGGGCGTTGTCACGTCACGCCGACGTCATCACCGGATTTCGGGACAACACGAGGCTGTCCAGTGCCAACGGGGTGTCGCTCGATCCGGCCGCCTACGGACCGCATGCACACAAGGTGATGTCCTTCCTCGCGATGGACGACCCGCGGCACATGCGGATGCGTCAACTCGTGTCGAAGGGCTTCACACCCCGCCGTGTCGCGGAGATGCAGGATCGCATTCTGGAGCTCACGATCGGATATCTCGAACCCGCTGTGGAGACAGGGGAATTCGACTGGATATCCGAGGTTGCCGGTAAGCTTCCGATGGATGTGATTTCCGAACTCATGGGTGTTCCGCAGCAGGACCGTGCCGAAATCCGGCGCATGGCAGACCTCGTCGTGCACCGTGAGGACGGGGTGCTCGACGTTCCGGTCGCCGCAATGGAGGCCTCTCTCAACCTTGTCGGCTACTACGCGGACATGCTTACCGAACGTCGTGCCCACCGCACCGCGGACCTCACTTCAGCGCTACTCGACGCGGAGATCGACGGCGACCGGCTCACCGACGACGAGATCATCGGGTTCATGTTTCTGATGGTGGTCGCCGGGAACGAGACGACGACCAAACTGCTCGGCAATGCCCTGCACTGGGGTGCGGTCGACAAGGACGAGGCGGCACGTGTCCTCCGGAACCCCGAACGTGCGCCCGAGTGGACCGAAGAAACGTTGCGCTACGACACCTCGAGTCAGATCGTCGCGCGCACCGCCGCCGTCGACATCGACCTGCACGGGCGCACCATCGTCGAAGGCGACAAAGTGCTACTGCTCATCGGATCGGCCAATCGTGACTCCGAGGTTTTCGACGATGCCGACGCCTACCGGATCGGTCGCGACAGCAGCAACAAGATCGCGAGCTTCGGTGGGGGAGTGCACTTCTGCCTCGGCGCGCATCTTGCCCGTCTCGAAGCCGATATTGTACTCGAGCAGTTTGCCCGCCGCGTCGCCGACTACGACGTCGACTTCGATCGCTCCGAACGAGTCCATTCCACCAACGTCCGGGGCTTCGCCGCACTGCCCCTGAAAGTGACCCGCCGTCATGCCTAGATTCGAACCCCACCCCACGCGCCGGCCTGCGATCGTCAGTGGCGCCTCGTCCGGAATCGGCACCGCCACCGCGTACGCACTGGCCGAATCGGGGCACCCCGTCGCGCTGGGTGCTCGCCGAGTCGACGAGTGCGAGGCCATCGCCGAGAAGATCCGCGCCGAAGGCGGGCAGGCCGTCGCCCACTTCCTGGACGTGTCGTCGACCGAATCCGTCGACGCCTTCGTCACCGCGGCCGAGGCCGCGCACGGTCCCACCGAGATCGTGATCTCCGGCGCCGGTGACATGGACTTCGCCCAGGTCCACGAAATGGACCCGGACCGTTTCGAATTCCAGGTCGACGTACACCTCGGTGGCACCCAACGTCTCGCACACCGGGTGGTGCCGGGGATGATCGACCGCACCCGCGGAGATTTCGTGGTCATCGGCTCGGACTGCGCCGTCGAGGCCAGGCCCCGCGCGGGCGCATACGTCGGCGCCAAGACCGGCCTCGAAGCTCTCGTGCGACAGATGCGAATGGAACTCGAGGGCACCGGAGTTCGCGCCTCGACGGTCCGGCCGGGGCCGACCCGGACCGCGGCCGGGACGGATCAGCCGGAGGAGGTCGTCGGGCCGTTGCTCGAAGACTGGATCCACTGGGGTCTCGCCCGTCACCCCTACCTGTTGCGGGCTTCCGACATCGCCGCGGCCGCGGTGTCGGTGGTGTCGGCGCCCCGCGGCGCCCACATCGTGCTCGTCGAGGTTCAACCGGAAGCTCCCCTGAGGAAGAACGACGACCGGAAGGTCCAGTCATGACAACCACCGCGGCGGCACCGCTCCGCGTGTCCGGAGGCGAACACGAGCACGGACACCTCGAAGAATTGCGCACCGACCCCATCGCCCTGATGAAGCGGGTCCGCCAGGAGTGCGGGGACGTCGGTGTCTTCCAACTCGCCGACAAGAAGGTTGTACTGCTCTCCGGTGCCGAGGCCAACGAGTTCTTCTTCCGCGCCGCCGACGAGGAACTCGATCAGCAGGCCGCCTACCCGTTCATGAAGCCCGTATTCGGTGAGGGTGTCGTGTTCGATGCCAGCCCGGAACGCCGCAAGGAGATGCTGCACAACACGGCGCTGCGGGGTGAACAGATGAGGGGGCACGCGGCCACCATCGACCGCGAAGTGCAGGCCATGATCGCCGGTTGGGGCGACGAGGGCGAGATCGACCTGCTCGAATTCTTCGCCGAGTTGACCATCTACACGTCCTCGTCCTGCCTGATCGGCAAGAAATTCCGCGACGAACTCGACGACCGCTTTGCCCGCCTCTATCACGATCTCGAAAAGGGCACGGATGCATTGGCATTCGTCGACCCTTACGCTCCGATCGAGAGCTTCCGGCGTCGCGACGAAGCACGCACGGGCCTGGTCGATCTGGTTCGGGAGATCATGACCGGCCGGATCGCGAATCCGCCGGAGGGCAAGGAGGATCGTGACCTGCTCGATGTGCTCGTCTCGATCAAGAACGAGGACGGAACCGAGCGGTTCAGTGCGGACGAGGTCACCGGCATCTTCATCTCGATGATGTTCGCCGGACACCACACGACGTCCGGCACGGCCGCGTGGGCGCTCATCGAACTGTTGCGCAACCCGCAGTACCTGGACAAGGTCACCGCCGAACTCGACACGCTCTACGCCGACGGTGAAGACGTGAGTTTCCATGCACTGCGCCAGATCCCGAACCTCGAGGCTGTGCTCAAGGAGACGCTGCGGCTGCATCCGCCGCTGATCCTGCTGTTGCGGGTTGCCCGCGGCGACTACGAGGTCGGTGGCCACCGCATCGCGGCCGGCGACCTCGTCGGTGCGACCCCGGCGATCTCCAACCGTATCCCCGAAGATTTCCCGAACCCCGACTCCTTCGATCCGGGCCGGTACATCGACCCGAATCAGGAGGACATCGTCAACCGCTGGACGTGGATTCCGTTCGGTGCCGGACGCCACCGCTGCGTCGGGGCGGCATTCGCGCTCATGCAGCTCAAAGCGATTTTCTCGATCTTGCTGCGGGACTTCGAATTCGAGATGGCGCAGCCCGCCGACTCGTATCATAACGATCATTCCAAGATGGTGGTCCAGCTCGCGCAGCCGTGCGCCGTGCGGTACCGCCGCCGTGTGAGGAGTTGACGGAAACCGTGAAGATCGAAGCGGACCACGACCTCTGCCAGGGACATGCCATGTGTTCGATGGAAGCGCCCGACGTCTTCACGGTCGCGAAACACGGAACGGTGGAGGTCCTCATGGACACCGTTCCGGACCGGCTGCGCGACGACGTCGAAGCGGCCGTCAAGTACTGCCCCACCCGTGCCCTCGGCATCATCGAGGACTGACAACAGGAGAGATCATGGCCCCGTTCGACCGTGCCGAGCTGGACGAGATGATCCAGCGCTGGATCGAGGCAAACAAGCGAGCCGAGGCAGACGGTGACTGGAAACCATTGGCCGAGATGTACACCGAGGATGCCACCTACGGCTGGAACTACGGTCCGAAGCAGGACTTCATGGCAGTCGGCCGCGAGGAGATCCGGGAGCTGGCACTCGGCCAGGAAATGTTCGGCCTCGACGGTTGGGAATACCCCTACCAGCAGTTCGTCGTCGACGACCGGACCGGCGACGTGATCGGGCTGTGGAAGCAGGTCGCCGACGAAACCCGCACGGACGGTGCGTATTACGAGGTCCACGGCATCGGCGGAAGCTGGTTCCGGTACGGCGGCGACTTCCAGTGGTCCTGGCAACGCGACTTCTTCGACTTCGGGAACGTCTCGCACCTGTTCCTCGAAATGATCACCGCCGGAGCATTGTCCGACGGAATGAACAAGCGCATCGAACGGTCGATGTCCGGGGAGCGGCTGCCGGGCTGGTATCCGGCGGGGAAGGCGCCGGTCCCGCTGTGGTGAGCACGCGGGATCAGCGCGCGCACTCGTCGTTCGCGGCACTCTCACGCCGCGACCTGGCGGTGCTCGTTCCGGAACTGCTGCTGTGCGGTCAGCTGATCGACCGTTCCGGGATGGCACACCTGATCTCGGCGTTCGGCCGTGCTGGCATGGCCGAAGTCGCGATCGAGGAGTGGCAGGCGTCGAGCCCCTGGTACACCCAGCGGATGCAGCGTGCCCTGGGATACGAGGGCGACGACGTCGTCACGATCTTCAAAGGTCTGCAACTCGACATCGGCGCGCCGCCGCAGT
The DNA here is from genome assembly GCF_049299235.1 of Rhodococcus sp. (in: high G+C Gram-positive bacteria). Classification (GTDB taxonomy): domain Bacteria; phylum Actinomycetota; class Actinomycetes; order Mycobacteriales; family Mycobacteriaceae; genus Rhodococcus. The sequence goes on from NZ_JBAQXC010000227.1 coordinate 19,666, forward strand.
TCATGGACTTCCGGTACCGCGTCGACGATCCGCACCACGGCGAGTTCTGGCTCGATCATTGCGGTGCGCTCATGGACGTCGAACCGCTCGGTGACGAGTACGTGAGATCGATGTGCCACGACATCGAGGATCCGACGTTCGACGCGACGGCGCTGGCGACCAATGTTCACGCGCAGGTGCGGCCCATCCATCGGCCACCACGCAGGCCCGAGGATCGTCATCCGCACTGTGCGTGGAGTGTGGTCATCGATCCGGCGCACGTGCCGCCGACCGTCGAACCTCACACCGAGGCGATCGGGCGCACCGTCGCGGTCGGCGTCGAGTTGAGCCCCATCGACCTCGACGACGAAGGCAACGCCGACTATTCGGGTCCGTTGCTGTCGGACGTGCGGTTCGCGGACTTCTCGCGGTCGGCGCTCGTGCGGATCGCCGAGGAAGTGTGCCTGCAGCAGCACATGCTCACGCTCGGATTCCTGGCCGGCGTGCGCAAACGCACCGACGAGGACAGCGCGCTGGCGATCACCCGCAAACAACTCACCGGTATCGCGGGGTTGACGTCGGAACGGATCCGGAACGCGCTGGACCTGCCGGTCGATCTCGCCGGGCTGGCGACGGTGTTGTCTGTGCATCCGTTGTTCGCGCCGCGGCAATACGTCGACCGCGACATCCGGTTCGACGGTGAACGACTCGAGGTGCGTATCCGGCGCAGCGGCGGAGCACACCTGGACGGTTCGTGGCCGGTGCTCGTCGACGGTGAACACCTCGAGGCACTGAACGCACTGGTGCGAGGGGTCGATCCGCACTTCACCGTGCGGGTCGTTGCGGAAGATGCCGACGCGTTGGTCGTCGAGGTGTTCGCGGCGCCGGTACCCGCGAAGGAATGCGGCGAGGTCGCGATCACCAGGTTCAGTTCAGGCTCCGGTTTCACCTTTGCAGATCGAGGAATTCCCTTGCCGCTCACCGTGGTGTGAGCGCACGTCGAAAGGATCCTTGCGTGGCGCACAACTTTGCCGACCTGTTCGAACACGCCGTCGATGCCGTGCCGGATCGGGTGGCGCTGATCGTCGGCGATCGGCAGGTCACCTATCGAGAACTGGACGACCGAGCGAACCGGCTCGCCCATCACCTCGTCGATGCCGGACTCGGCGAGGGTAGCCACATCGGCATCCACATGCACAATGCGATCGAGACGATCGAGACGATCTTCGCGGCGTTCAAGATGCGCGCGGTGCCGATCACCGTCAACTACCGGTATACCTCGGACGAACTCGCGTACCTGTACGACAATGCCGATCTCGAGGCCCTCGTCTACCACCGGTCGTATGCGCCGGTCGTCGGGCAGGTGCTGCCGTCGGTGTCGAAGCTGCGGTACAGCCTCGTCGTCGACGAACCGGGTGAACAGGAGACCGCCGCTACCGAGGGGACGTCGGTGCGATACGACGACGCACTCGCCACGGGCTCGGCCGAACGGGACTTCGGGGAACGCTCCGGCGACGACAAGTACATCCTGTACACCGGCGGCACCACCGGGCGCCCGAAGGGCGTGGTGTGGCGGCAGGAGGACATCTGGCGGGTCCTGGCCGGCGGCACCGACTTCTACAGCGGCGAACCGGCCCCGGACGAGTATCACCAATCCCGGATCGGTGCCGCCGCCGCGGAGCCGATGCGCTGGCTGCTGCTGCCGCCGCTGATCCACACCTCGGCGTTGATGCCCACGTGCAATGCGCTGTTCTCGGGCAACACCGTGATTCTCGACGCCCATTTCGATCCGCACGGGACGTGGCAGATCGTGCAGCGGCACCGGCCTCAGATCATCGTCATCACGGGCGATGCGATGGGGCGTCCCCTCGTCGACGCGCTGATCTCCGGTAGCTACGACCCGTCGGGGTTGGCCGTCGTCGCGTCCGGTGCTGCGCTGTTCTCCCAGTCGGTGAAGGACGCGGTCTTCGACGCGATTCCCGGTGTGCTCGTCTCTGATTCGGTCGGTTCGTCGGAAACCGGGTTCAGCGGTATCGGTCTTGCGTCCCAAGGGCTGGTGCAGAAGGGCGGTCCGCGAATCGGCGCGGGCCGAGGAACTTTCGTGCTCGACGACGAGGATCGTCCGGTCACCGCCGGTGAGGGCTGGCTCGCGAAAAAGGGACATGTCCCGTTCGGCTACTACAACGATCCGGTCCGGTCCGCCGAGATCTTCCGGACGGTCGACGGTGAGCGGGTCGTGGTGACCGGCGACCGTGCCCGAGTCGAGGACGACGGCACGATCACGTTGCTCGGGCGCGGAAACATGGTTGTCAACACCGGCGGCGAGAAGGTGTTCGCCGAGGAGGTGGAGGCGGTCGTCAAGGCGCACCCGGAGGTGTTCGACGCGATCGTGATCGGAGTGCCGGACGAGCGATGGGGGCAGCGGGTCGCCGCGGTGATTCGTCCGCGCGAGGCGGGCAGGCTGAACGTCGGAGATCTCGAACAGCACACCCGCGGCGCACTCGCCGGATACAAGATTCCCCGCTCGATCTGGTTGTCGGACACAATCGAGCGCACCCCAAGTGGGAAACCGGACTACCGTTGGGCGCACGAATTTGCATCGAAGACCATAGCGCACTACACCATCTGAAATACCCCCGCCATTCGGTGATGGGAACCATCATTCGGTCTGACCGGGTGAAGGTTCCCATCACCGGGGAGTGCGGGAGTGTCAGCCCCTGGCGGCGGATATGCCGGCGCGGCGGCCGAAGAAGCTGCCGTCACCGAGCGAGGTGCCGCTCGCATAGCCGCCGGCGCACACACCCGACGTGCAGCGACCGGCCGCGAACAGGCCGGGGATCGGATCGCCGGAGACGTGCAGCACCTCCGAATTCACGCTCGTGCGGAGGCCGCCGAGAGTGAAGCCGGCGGTGAAGTTACGCAGGTCCAGCGCCGCGATCGGAGTTCCGATCGGCTTGACCCACTCGCTCTTCTTGCCCAGCACCGGATCTTCGCCGTTCTCGGCGTGCCGGTTGTACACCTCGACGGTGGCCTGCAGGGTGCCGGCGGGCAGCTCCATCTCCGATTCGAGTTCCTCGACCGTCTCGGCCACCCACTTCGGACGGAACCGGAAGAACGGTGTGGAACTCTTTGTGCTGCAACCCTCCTCGTACGAGGCCTCGTCGATGATCAGAAACGCCTGATTGTTGTTCTCGAAGAGGGTGAGTTGCCCGATGCGGCCCGGGTAGGTGTCCTCCGGGACGTACCTCTGCCCACGGGCGTTGACGAGGATGCCGCGGGCCATCAGCTGTGGGTCACCGAAGAAGGCGACCTCGGTGGCATCCATGTGCGCGAGGTCGGCGCCGAGGGCCTGCGCCATCCGGATCGCGCGGCCGTCGTGTTCCTCGACCGCGGCGCCGGGCCTGCCGATCAGCTTCGGCGCGTACGACTCGACCATCTCCTTGTTGTACGCGAAGCTGCCCGTCGCCAGTACGACGCCGCGGCGAGCCCGCACATACAGGTCCTTTCCGTACCGCTTCGCGGAGATGCCGACGACCCGACCGGTTCCGTCCACGACGAGACGCTGCACGCGAATGTCGTATTCGGCTCGGACCCCGAGTTTTTCGGCGGTTTCACTCAACGGCTTCATGATCATGTAGCCACCGCCCTGCTCGCCGGTGCGCTTGTTGCTCATCTGCGGTACATGTCCGCGGGGCACCGGGGTGGCGAGAGTATTGAACGGTGCCGCATTCTCGCCGCCGGAGTACATGAGGCCGTCGTCGCCGGGGATTTCCCAACCCGGTTCGCCCCAGAAGCTTTCCTTGAACACGACACCATTGTCGACCAGCCAATGGTAGTGGTCGACGCTGCCTTCGCAGTATTCGGTGAGTTTCGCATCGTCGGTGCCGGGACCGAGCGCCGCCGCCATGAAGGCCTTCATGTTCTCGGGGGTGTCCTCGAACCCGAGCGCTTTCTGCAACGGCGTGCCGCCACCGAGGTACAGGATGCCGCCGGACAGGGACGCCGCTCCACCCCAACCGCCGGTGCGTTCGAGGACCAGGACGTCGGCTCCGGCACGTGCGGCCTCGATGGATGCGGATACGCCGGCGATGCCGTTCCCGGCGACGACGACGTCGGCTTCGAGATCCCAGGCCGGAATATCGTCGGCGTGTAGGGGGTGAAGGGGGGTTGATGTCATGGTAATCCGTTCTGGTCGTACGGGTTTCAGTATCCGGAGATGGTGGTGGCGAGGCGTTCGATGTACGCTGTGACCTCGTCTTCGGAGCGGTCCGGTAATCCGAACACCACTTCGGTGACACCGGACTCGCGCCATAGGCGCAGCTCGTCGAGGTCGGGTCGGCCGGCCAGCGCGAGAACCTCGGGCGCGCCTTCGCGCCCGGCCTCGGTCCACATCTTCTGGAGGCGCAGCACGTGCTCGTCGATGTTGCGGTCGCGGGGGGTGGTGATCCACCCACCGGCGGACCTGACGATCCACTCGAAGTTGCGGTCGGTGGGGCCCGCGCCGAGGAGGATCGGGGGGCCGGGCTGCTGGACGGGCTTCGGCCATGCCCAACTGGGGCCGAAATCGACGAATTTGCCGTGGTACTCGGCTTCCTCCTGGGTCCACAGTGCGGTCATCGCCTCGAGGTATTCGCGCAGGGCGGTGCGGCGCTTCTTGGGGTCCACCCCGTGATCGGCGAGTTCTTCGGCGTTCCAGCCGAACCCGGCTCCGAGAACGACGCGGCCACCGGAGAGGTGGTCGAGCGTCGCGATTGTCTTGGCGAGGGTGATGGGGTCGTGCTCGAGTGGCAGCGCCACCGAGGTGCCGAGCCGGATGGTGGAGGTGACAGCGGCGGCGAGGCCGAGCGTCACCCACGGGTCGAGGGTGCGCATGTAACGGTCGTCGGGCAGCGATGCGGTGCCGGTTCCGGGGTGTGCCGATTCGCGGTTGATCGGAATGTGGGTGTGCTCGGGTACGTAAAAGGTGTCGAAGCCGTTGGCTTCGGCGGCTTTCGCGGCGACCTCGGGGCGGATGCCGCGATCGCTGGTGAACAGGGTGATGCCGTGGCGCACGGTGTTCCCTCTCTCTTCCGGTGACTGTCAAGAAATGTAACGCGTTCTATCCGCTGGGGGAAGGACTTTATGGACAGGTGTCTGATTTCGTGTCCGGCTTCGTCGTGCGCGTATCCTCCCGGTGCAGATGGGGGCGGCCGCGTCTCGAGTACGCTGGTCCGGCAGCTCACGCGGAAGGTGACGGTGATGGCAGAAGAGCCGACCACAGGGGATTCCACTACCGGGGATTCGACTACCGGGAATTCGACCGCGGGCGCGGATCGGCCGCGAGCAGGCCTTCGCCCCGCGCAGCGTGCGCGGTACGACCGCATCATCGCCTCGGCGAAGGAACTGGCCGCGGAAGGCGGATACGACGCCGTGCAGATGCGCGCCGTCGCGGAGCGATCCGGAGTCGCACTTGGCACCGTCTACCGCTACTTCCCGTCGAAGAATCAACTGCTCGTTGTGGCAATGCTGCAGATGTTCGAACAGTTCGATGCCCAATTCGACGTCGAGTACGCCACCGGATCGTCACCCCGGGAGCGGGTCATGTGGGTGCTGCACGGCGCGTTCGCGCAACTCGAACGCGAACACCAGTTGTACGACGCATTGGTCCGTGCGGCGATGTTCGCCGACGCCTCGTCCGCCGCCGAATTGGATCGGCTCGGGCAGGTGATCACGGGTATGTATGCGCGAGCGGCCGGGGTCGAGACGATCACCGAGGAACTGCTCAATGCCGTACGCATCATCACCGACGTATGGATGTCGAATCTGGTGAGCTGGGCCGCAGGTCGGGCAACCGCGGAGGACGTGATCGCGCACATGGACACCGCTGTCGGCCTGGTGTTCTCCCGGATCGATCGGCTCTCGCACGACCGCTGACCCGGCCGCGGGGTACGCGTCCGGGTCGAACTGGTCACTCCGTGACGGGGTCGAACTGGTCACTCCGTGACGGGACCGGGAACGTCGACGATCCCGACGGTCGGCAGGAAGAAGCACGCCGTCTCACCATTGGTCACCGTGCCGAACACGGCCGCCAGCACCGTGCCGGAACCGGTGTCGACCGGTGCGACGCGGGCGCCGCCGAGCGGGACGGCGCTAGCGAAGAACTGAGTGATGGCCCCGGCGGCAAGCGATCTGAACTGTTCCGGCACCGTGTCCGGCACGGCCGCCGACGCCGCCTCACCGATCGTGCCCATCGGGACGAAACCGCCCTGGAACGTGTTGACATTGAACCATGCGACCTGCATCCCGGTCGTGTTCTCGCCGTCGTGTTCGAGTGTGGCCGGAACGAAAGCAAATAGGGTCTGACCTGCATCGACCGCGTTGATCCTCGCATTGTTCAGCATCGGGAGCGGTGCCAGGTCCGGCCACGGGCCGGGTACCGCTCCCGCAACGGCAGGCGCGATGCCGAGTGGCAGGCCGCTCGCGTCGTCACAGAATGGCGCACCGGTCGGGTACAGGAACGGTTCGATGCCGAGTGTGCGCAGAAATTCGACCGCATCCTGATATGCGGTAACCGGATTCGCATCCGCGACCGGAGTTACGCCGCCGTGCGCACCGGCGATCGCCTCCGCAGCGGCGACCGCGACCGGGTCGACACCGGAGGCGCCGCGCAGTGCGTCGAGCGCCGCGCTCGGGGTCGTCGGGCCGGCGGGAGCATCGGGTTCGGCGGTCGCGACGGCCGGCAGCGCGAGCGCGGCAGCCGCGGCGACGGTTGCGACCGTGGTCACCAGGCGCATCCGTCGGCGAGTGGTCCTGCATGTCATGAGCTGCTCCTGAAAGTCGGGACGTGTCCTCGCGCCTCTCGAACCCTAAAGTCTCAAGTGATAGTTGAGAGTGCTGAACAGAGCAGACCACATCCCGGCCGCTCGGCGCGAGGCGGGACGCTGGTGCGTTATGCAAACGAAATGTCGAGGTTGCCCGAATCGGTGTCGCTCCGGGAACCGCGCCTCAGTCGTCCTTCCACAATGTGCCGAGGTCGGGTCCGGGCTCGTCGTCGGCCGGCGCACCGCGATAGCGCAGTGCGAACACGATCCATCCGATCACCGCGATCATCAGGAAACTGATGAGCCGGTACACCACGACGGCGGACAGTGCCTGAACACCCGTCATGCCGCTCGCCGTCAGAGCGGGGACCAGCACCGCGTCCATGACACCCAGCCCGGCGGGCAGCAGTGGGATTGCACGGCTCGCGGCAGTGCCCGCCGCGTAGGCGACGGCGATACCGGCGAGGCTCGGGGCACCGCCGATCGCGTACGCGGCGAAGGCGAGGCACGCGCCGTCGCACAACCAGTTGAGAACCGACCACGAGAACGCGCGGGCTGCGTGTGCCCGGTCGAGCTGAACGGCGCCGAGCTGATCGACGATCCGCTTCCACGCTCGTATCCACGTCTGTTCCGGCTTCTTGCGCAGCCGGTTGAATCCGCGCAGCGCGATGATACCGATCGTCTCCAGTGAACCGGGATTGCTCGCGGCGTATTGGACGAGCACGACGAACGCAGCGAACCCGCCGATCGAGAAGATCAGGGAGAACGGGTTGGTGGTCGCGCCGACGAGCAGTGCGCCGACCAGCCCCAGAAGTGCAAGCCCCGCGGCCTGCAGCAGCCCGGCCATCACGAGTTGCCAGGTCGCGACCACCGGGCTTGCGCCCCACTTCCGCATCTGCCGATAGGTGAAGGTGGTGCCGAGGACGGGTCCGCCGGGAAGCGTGACGCTCATGGAGTTCGCGGCGTAGGCCACCGAGAGCGATTGACGTTGTGTGACGGTGACATCGGCCGCGGACAGTAGGGTGCGCTGAACCCGTGCGAAGCTCGACATCTCGAACAGTGACGCCCCGATCGCCGCGGCGACCCATTGCCAGTGCAGGTCGCCGAGTGTCTTGAGACTGCTCGACAGTTCCGGCCAGATCAGAATCGCCTCGACGGTCAGGACCACGACGAGCACGGCGCCGACGATCCACTTCAGGTATCGCCGGTGGGCCGGTTTCAGCCCGCTGCCGCCGTTGTCGTTGCCCTGTACTTCGTCGTGACCCTGTACTTCGTCGTGACCCTGTGTTTCGTCCTCCCCGTCGCCGGGGCTGCCGTCGTCACGTCCGTGGTTGTCTCCGCGTTCCCGGTCTGGGTCGTGTGGTTCGCCGGAATCGGTATCGCTCATGTTCCTCGTCTGCTGTATCGGCATCGGGTGGGCGGTGGTCTCCGGCCGTCCGGGCAGGAGGCGCTACACCGTTTGCGGCCAGTCGGCGAGGGTACTCCGGTAGAGGTCTTCCACGGCCCGGATGTGTTCATCGAGGTCTTCCGATGTCCAGTCGCTCACGTCGATCGGTTCGAGCACTGCGACGTCGACGATGCCCGACCGTACCAGCGTCGAGTGCTTCCAGAGCAGTTCTCCGGCGTTGCGGATGACGACCGGCACGATCGGTACGCCGGCCTGCATCGCCATGTGAAACGCTCCCTTTTTGAATCGCCCGATCTCGGGTGTCAGGGAGCGGGTGCCTTCGGGAGCGATGATCACAGAGGTGCCGCCTCGGAGTGTGTCCACCACCGGGCCGAGGGCTGCCTTCGCGCTATCGGTGTTGCTTCGGTCGACGAACGCGGCACCGGCGAAACGGAGCAGTGGTCCGAACAGTGGGTCGTTCGCCATCTCCTTCTTGGTGACGCCGGTGAAGTCGTGTCGCAGCACCTTCGCGAGGATCATCGGATCGAGCTGGCTCTGGTGGTTGAAGATGAAGACTGCCGGGCGCTGCGCCCACGCATGGGACTCGCCGTGCACCCGCACGCCGATGCCGGCCAGCGCAAGGGACACGTCGGACCCGATACCGATCATCGAATCCAGTGCCACCTTCTTGCTGCGGTTGACGAGACCGAGTCCGATACCGGTCCAGACCGATCCGAACAGGCCTCCGTATGCTGCTGCGGTGCGCACCACTTCCCTGGGGCCGGGCGTGCCACGCGGGCGGAATCGCAGAATCGGCCACTGGCGTTCGAGAGCAGCCTTCGTGAGTGTGCCGTCCGGATTGGTCGGTGTCGGATTTCCCATGGTGGCAAGGAAATCGACGTCTTCACCACCGTTCGAATAGGTGTAGCTCGCAGCGCGGTCGATCTCGTGTTCCTCCGCGAATGCGGCTGCCGCCTGTGCTTTACCGCTGCGCCACAGTGACTTTCCATCGACCTTGCCGGTGAGGACCCCGTCTTTCACCTCGAGTGGTGTGTACAGCAGGTGCTCGACGCCGAGCGCATCCGCCGACGCCTGAAGCTGGTAGCGGGACGCCGACGAGGCGATCGCCACCGTGTGCCCAGCCTCCTGATGCGCCCGGATCAGTTGCCACGCTTCGGGATAGATGTGCCCCGCGATCGTCGATGCGAACAGCCGCTGACCGATCTCGTACAGTTCGTCCTCGGTGTGACCACCCCACGCCTTGAAGGCGACCGCGACGAACCGCTCGAAATCGGATTCGCTGTCGGTTCCGCGCAGCCCGTTGAGCATCGTGCCGGCCAGCTCGGCCGCGCTGACCTTGCCTGCGAGCAGACGGTCGCGAAAGAAGTGCACGCCGGAGAAACCGTGCACGATGGTGCCGTCGAAGTCGAACATCGCCGCGACTTCCGGCCCCCGAGGCCCGGTTCGGACCCGTTCCAGTGCCTGCTCGATGTTCAACGATCTGCCTTCCTGTTCGAGATGTCGAGGGACTCGGCGAGCTGGACACGCTCTCCGACGGCCAAGAGGTCGGCCGCGAACGCGCGGCGCTGCTCGCGCACGTCGTCGCCACCGCGCTCGAGCAGCCCCCGATTCTGCGCGAGTTGCAGTGCTGTCGCGAACAGTTCCGACGACACCGATTCCGGACCGTACAACCGGCCCTGCAACAACATCTGGGTACCCACCGCGACGCATTCGTCGAGGAACGCCGCGCGATCCAGTTTCAGCATCGGGTCCCGCAGCGCCAGCCGTTCGGCCACGACGAGTTGGGAGTCGAAGAACGACCGCAGCGTGCGGTGCACCATGAAGAAGCCGGTCTCGATGAGCGCGGTCAGCGCGTCCTGCTCGGACAGGGGCAGATCATCGCTCCACGCGGCGCCCAGCAGCGCCAGCTCGGCTCGCATCTGGGTTTCGAACGTGTCGCGGTCGGGGAAGAAGAACTCGAACTTCAACAGGTCGCGCAACTTCTTCGCCTCCTGCCACGCGGACTGCACCGGATTCCCGTCCGGGTTCTCGTGCGCGTGGAGGATCGCCAGCTCGAGGATTGCCCTATTGACGAACCAGTGCACCCCGCTGTTGCGGTAGAACGCGGCGACCAGGTGCTGGCCGCGATGGATCGAATAGACCGGTTCTTCGCCGCCTGCGTAGGTGGTGACCACACCGGCGTCGGTGAGTGATCCGAGGACGCCCGCGAGTCCACCTTCGACGTCCAGGACGGACAGTTCGCCCTGCGGCAGGTCGCGTGCTTCGATGTAGCGGCGTACCGGGGCGATCACGGCCCGCACTTCGTCCAGGGTCAGGGCCCGGTCGCGCACACCCAGCAAGGCCAGTGTCACCAGGCAGTTCACCGTGATCGGGGTTGCCCCGTTGATCCCGACCGCGACCTCGAACGCCACCTTTTGCAGCGCCTTACGGGTCCGTTCGACGTGTTCGGTGTCGTTCCGGGCAGGATCGGACAGTTCGGGGTCGCCTCCGCCGGACAGCAACCCCCGCATCGACAGCGGCTCCCCGAATCGCACATACACGTTGCCGGCGCTGCGTTGCTGACCGCGCGCGTAGCGCGCCAGCCAGGTCAGGCCTTCCGGTTTCTTCGACGCGCCGGTCTGCTCGGCCGCGACGGCGGCGACTTCGGCGAGACCCTCGTAGGTGATCGACACCGGCACCAGCATCGCGTCCTCGACGCGACCGGTCCGGATCGCATTGGCCACATAGTTGAGCAGCCCGAACTTCGGTGCCCGCAGCTTGCCGGTGCGGGTGCGACCGCCCTCGAAATACCACTCCAGATTGAAACGTTTCGTCAGCAGATACGCGAAGTACTCTTCGAGCGCAGCCTTGTACACGGCGTCGTCACCGAAGCTGCGGCGGATGAACACGGTGCCGGTACGGCGTGCGATCGGCCCGATCGGCCAGAACGTCAGATTGGCGCCGCCCATGAGGTGATTTCGTGGGAACTCGTTGTTGGCGAGGATGTCGCCGAGAACGAACGCGTCGGCGTACGAGCGGTGTGACGGCAGGAACACCAAAGGGCGCCGCCGGTTCAGTTCCCGCAGCGACTGCAGCCCCGATTCGTCCGCACGCACGCTCCACGCCGACGAATGCAGCGGACGCATCGCCTGCGTGAACAGATCGGTCACGAGACGGGACTGCACCGCGACGAGTTCGCCCAGTGCCGTGCGGGCCCGCGAGTCGACTTCCTCACGGGACATGTTGTGTTCGAGTCTGATTGAATCGAGGCGCCGACGGAACGCCCCCGAATCCATGATCTGCTCGGCGACGAGGCGCGGCACCTTGTAACGGTCACCGATGACGGCACGCTCGGCGCGCTCGAGCGCGACCACGGCACGCCGGGTGATGTGTCGGGCGAGCGATCCGGGTGACGCGTCGCCGTCGTCGGCGAGTAGGGAGTCGTGCATGTCGCTCAGCCGGGCCGGGTCGGCCACGACGATCCGGTGCCGGTCCGACGATCGGCCGACGAGCCACTGCTGAATGAGCCGGTTCGGGTTGCGCGGATTCGTCAGGGCCAGCACATCGGCGAACTTCACGCGGCGTGCGCCGCCGCGGGCAGACGGCAGCCAGACCACTTTGACGGGTACGACCAGCGGATCGTCGGTGCGCGGCACCAGTTCGAGCGCCAGGACGCGGGAGTCGAGATCCAGGACCGTGGGTGTCGCGTCCGCGAAGTCGGCCGTGGAGTATTCGCCGGGCAGTCCACCGGCCCGCAGCCAGCGAGTGATCAGATCCCGTTCGATCGACGTGGTAGCCGCGGCGACCACGACGGTCGGCCCGCCCGGTGTTTCCGCACCCGTCTTTCCCGCCCCTGATGTTCCCGCGCTGCGCTGCCCATCCACAGTCCTACCTCCTCTGCTGTGCCCCACTGTAAACTACCGTGCGAACAGGGCTCGGTTCGGCATAAACGACACGACGGGCCGCTGCTGCGGCGTCGCCGGGCGAACGGGCGCACGCTGAGGCAAGGTTGATCACGATGCACCCGGGACCGGATGCGGGTGCCGACGGAACGGAGGCAGGCAGTGTCCGATACCGGCCTGTATGCTCAGGTCCGGGAGACCCATACGTCAGTGGTGTTCTTCGTCGGCGACCGGGTCCACAAGATGAAGAAGCCGCTCGACCTCGGTTTCCTCGACAATCGCACCCGTGCGGCCCGCGAGAGCGGATGTCACCGCGAGGTCTTTCTCAACCGGAGGCTCGCACCCGATGTCTATCTAGGTGTCGCCGATGTTCACGGACCCGACGGTCAGGTCTGCGAGCATCTCGTCGAAATGCGGCGTCTACCGGACGAGCGTCGCCTCGCCGCGCTGATCACGCGTGGCGAGAGTATCGATGCGGTCGTCGACTCGGTCGCCAGGCAGGTTGCCGGCCTGCACGCCGCGTCACCGAGGGATCCCGCGATCGACCGGTGCGCGAGCGCGGACTTCGTGGCGGATCTGTGGCGGCAGAGCCTCGACCATCTCGAGCGGCTTCCGGTCGGAACCGACGCCGCACAGTTGCTCGCGCGGATCCGGACATCCGCGAACCGGTATCCGGCCGGCCGGGCGCCGCTGTTCGCCTCGCGCATTGCCGACGGTCGTGCGGTGGACGGGCACGGGGACATGCTCGCCGACGACATCTTCTGTCTCGACGACGGCCCGCGGATCATCGACTGCCTCGAATTCGACGACGAACTGCGATACGGCGACGGCGCGCTGGATGTCGCGTTCCTCGCGATGGACCTCGAACGGCTCGGCGCGGGAGCGGGTGCGCACCGACTGGTGCGTGGCTACACGGAGTTTTCCGGGGATGCGTGCCCCGCCACGTTGATGCACCACTACATCGCCTATCGGGCGGTGGTCCGCGCGAAGGTGACCGCGTTGCGTCACGAGCAAGGTGATGAAGCGTCCCGAGAGGTGTCACTCGGTTTGCTCGCGCAGGCGGACCGGAATCTCGATCGTGGACGCGTCCGACTCGTTCTCGTCGGTGGTCTGTCCGCGACCGGCAAGACCACCGTCTCCCGTTTGGTCGGGGATCACCTCGACGCGGTCGTGCTGCGCAGCGATGTGATCCGCAAGGAACTCGCGGACCTCGATCCGGTGTCCGACGCGAGCGCCGACATCGATTCGGGGTTGTACGCCCGAGAACACACCGAGGCGACGTATGCCGAACTGCTGCGCCGGGCGCGGACCGCGCTGTCGCTCGGCGCATCCGTGGTGCTCGACGCGACCTGGCTGTCCGAATCTCGTCGCGAGGCGGCCCGGCAGGTCGCGACGGACGCGGTCGCTGATCTCGTCGAGATCGAGTGCCGCGCCGACCCGGCAATTCTGTTGCAGCGCATATTATCCCGTCGGGAAAGGGGCGGCGATGCGTCCGATGCGACGCCGGCGGTGCTCAACGAACAGTTGCATCGTCGTGAGGAATGGCGGTCCGCTCGGGTGATCGACACGACCGACGGCACCCTGCCCGACACCGAACGGCTCGATCGGGAGGTCGGGCGAGGTCCGTGGTGACGTCGAATGAGGACAGCCTCGCATTGCTACCGCGTTGTGCCGCACCGTTCTAACCTGACGGAGTGCCGACCCGAGAATCCACCGACCGTCATGTCCACGAACCACACGGGACGGGCCTCGCCGCGAAGCTGAACTGGCTGCGTGCGGGCGTGATGGGCGCCAACGACGGCATCGTCTCCACCGCGGGCCTCGTCGTGGGGGTGGCGGCCGCGACCACCGACGTGCCCGCGATCCTCACCGCGGGATTCGCCGGATTGTCGGCGGGCGCGGTGTCGATGGCGCTCGGCGAGTACGTGTCGGTGAGCGCGCAACGAGACACCGAACGGGCCATGCTGCGCACCGAACGGCGCGAACTCGAGCAGATGCCGGAGGCGGAACTCGAGGAATTGGCAGGGTTGTTGCAACGCAAGGGCCTCGAACCGGACACCGCGAAGACTGCGGCGAAGGAACTGACCGAACGCAATGCGCTGGCCGCGCATGCGGAGGTCGAACTGGGCATTCACCCGGACGACCTGGCGAACCCGTGGGTTGCAGCGGGGTCCTCGGCGGTGTCGTTCACGATCGGCGCGCTGATTCCGCTGCTGGTGGTGGTGCTGCCACCGGAACACCTGCGGATTCCGGTCACGTTCGTGGCGGTGCTGGTGGCGTTGGCCTTGACCGGGAGCATCAGTGCGCGACTCGGTGGGGCACGGCGAGGTCGGGCGGTGCTGCGGGTCGTGGTCGGTGGCGCGATCGCGATGGTCGTGACATTCGCGGTCGGCTACCTGTTCGGCACCGCGACGGGCTGACGAGGATCGAGCCCGCCGCGGAACCGTCGGTGCTATGTGTTGCGCGCGATGAGGACCGGGCAGGGCGCCTTGTGCAGCAGATTCTGGCTGGTCGAGCCGAGGAGCGCGGCAGTGAACTGGCTGCGACCGTGGCTGCCGACGACGACGAGTTGCGCGTCGTCGAGTTGGCCGAGCAGAACCTTCGGTGCCGGGCCGCGTTCGATGACGCGGCGCACCTCGACGCCGGGATATTCGTCCTGCTTGCCGGCGAGTGCTTCCGCGAACACGGCGGTTTCCGCCTCCTGCACCGCATTCCAGTCGACGAGAGCCGCGGTCGCGCCGGTGCCGAGTGCCGCGTCGCCGATCCAGGAGTGTGCCGCCACGAGCGGCACGCCGAGGGTGTCCGCCAACCGGAAGGCGTACGACACTGCGGTGCTGGACAGTTCGCTGCCGTCCACGCCGACGACGATCGGCTTCTCGTTCGGCAGGGGATTGGCGGTGTCGCCGCGCCACACCACGACCGGGCACGGCGCGTGGTTGGCGACGCGGAGCACGGTGGAGCCGAGCAGGAAGTTCTCGATCGCTCCGGCTCCGGTGGCGCCGACCACGACGACGCGGGCCTCGTCGGCGGCTTCGAGCAGCGAACTGGTGGCGGGGCCGGGGCCGATGTAGCTCTCGACGGTCAGGCCGGGCTGCTCGCCGCGAATCAGGTCGCTGGCGTCGGAGAGCAGTTTCTCACCGTCGGACCTGAGTTGGTCGTACATCTGAGACTGGATGAGCACCGCGGATTCACTGTAGAAGATGCCCTCGCTCGGAAGCGAGTGGATCAGGCGCAGGGGGAGTCCCATACGGGCGGCGAGGGCGCCGGCCCATCGGGCGGCGGCGGTCGCGGTGTCGGAACCGTCGATGCCTACTACTACGGTCTGGGTCGCGTGCGTACTCATCGTTGAGCCTCCATATCTCTGTGATGCTGCATGATCGAGCCTATCGAAATCTGTACCGGATGAGGGTGTGGCCGAGCTGTGCTCTACGGCACGAGCACCGCCGCTCCCGCGAAGCGGCCCGCGGACAGGTCCGCGAGCGCCCGGTCCGCGCGATCGAGCGGGTACGGGGTGGTCGCGACGTGCACGCGGTGTTCACCCGCGAAGGCGAGGAAGTCGTGTGCGTCACGGCGCGTATTCGCGGTGACACTGCGAATCGTCCTCTCCCGGAACAAGTGCCGCTGGTAGTTCAGCGTGGGTATGTCGGTGAGATGGATGCCGGCGACCGCGAGTGTTCCGCCCGCATCGAGCGCCTCCAGTGCGGTCGGTACGAGGTCGCCGACCGGCGCGAACAGGATCGCCGAGTCGAGCGCTTCCGGCGGCCTGTCGTATGCACCCTGCGTCGAGGATGCGCCGAGATCGAGTGCGAGCCGCTGTGCGTCCTCGCCGCGGGTCATCACGTGCACCCGAATGCCTTGCGCCAGTGCGACCTGTGCGGTCAGGTGCGCGCTGCCGCCGAAGCCGTAGATGCCGAGCGCGCCACCGGAAGGAACATCGGCACGCAACAGTGCGCGGTAGCCGATGATGCCGGCGCAGAGCAGCGGCGCCAAAGACTCGACGGTGTACCCGGACGGCATAGGAAGCGCGAAATATTTGGGCACAGTGGCATATTCGGAATATCCTCCGTCCGCATCCCAGCCCGTGTAGGTGGATTCAGGGCACAGGTTCTCGTCACCGCGCAGGCAGTATCGGCACCGCCCGCAGGTACCGCGCAGCCACGGGATACCCACCAGATCGCCGACCGCGTGGTCGATCTGGTCGCCGCCGACGACCTCGGCGACCACCTCGTGGCCGGGTACGACACGGTGCCGGTGCACCGGTAGGTCGCCCTCGACGACATGCAGATCGGTGCGGCACACCCCACATGCGAGCACGCGCACGAGCAACTCGCCGTCGCCCGGTTCCGGTATCGGCTCACGGACCGCCTTCAGTGGACCACCGGCGACCGGGCCCGGCGTCTCGACCCGCCAGGCAAGCATGCTGCCGGACCTGCTCATGCTCCCTCCCCACAGGTCATTTCCACAGTGATTTCGCCGCGCGTCGCGCGTCCTTCCACGCCTCGTTCAGGTGAACCGCCTGTGCCTCGCCGAGCAGAACCTCACGCTGGTACATGATGCCGAGCCCGAAGCTCGACTCGGCGGTGTGCTCCTGGTCGGAGACGATGTCGAGCAGATGCTCACGTGCCACCACCGAATCCTGGAATTCGCCGAGCAGATCCTGGAATGCGTCGAAGTGTTCGAGTGCGCGCGCCGCTCGTTTCGGATGCAGTGGGCGAATGACCTCGATCGCGTACCGCATCCGCTTGGCGCCCTTGCGCGCCCGGTGCATCAGTTCGTCACGTTCGGTGGCGGTCGTCGCCGCGCCCACCGCACGGACCCGCTTGGAGACCTTCGCAGAAAGATGCCGAAGCGACGACGTGAGGTCTCCGGTACGGGCCTTCTCGGCCTTGCGTGATGCCGGTGGCGTCGTGTCCAGGCCGTCGATCAGCGCGTCCAGCGCGGCGAGCATCTCCAGGTACCGCTCGGAATCGAGGGTGCCGACGGCTTCGGCCGCCGCAGCCTCGGATCGGCCCGAGAAGTAGTCGTCGATCCGGGCCTTCGTCGCCTCCCGCTGCGATTCGAGGGGGATCTCGCCGACCCGATCGAGCAGCCGTTCCCACTGCACCTCGAGATCGCGGGACGGACTGAGCCGGCGGCCGAACCATCGCAGTTCCTCGACCGGCCGGTCGTCGAGAGCGAGATCGTGCGCGTAGGTCTGCAGCGCGCTGCGTGCGCGCCGGGCCGCCTTGCGCATACTGTGCACGGAGTCGGGAGCCGAGCGCCGCACCCCGATGTCGGTCAGCTCGAGGTTGCTCAGTTCGGTGCTCAGGTAGTCACGCAGGTATCCGGCGACACCGTCGACCTCGCGTTCGGCGGGCACGAGGTCGCCGAGCACCCGGTGCAGTTTGGACGGGCTGGCGGAGCGGGCGATCCCGGCCGCGGCAAGCCGCTCCTCTACTGCGTCGAGAAGTTCGCTACTGCGCACCCCGGCACCGAGTTCGACCTCGATTTCGCGCCACTGCATCTCCACGTCGTCGGCGCCGCGTACCGCGGCGACATCGTCGACGACAACCTCGACGAGGAGCATCCCGTCCGGGTCGGTGGCGCGGACCCGGCGCCGGTCGGTGGTGAGCAGAGCAGCGAGTTCGACCGGCCGGTCGCGGCGGATCCCGCGCAGCAGCTCGAGCAGTTCGTCGGGCGGAGTGTCGGCGTTGTCGCCGAGCGGGAAGCGCAATTCGGTGCGGGTGTCGACGCCCGCGGGCAGTTTCAGGTGCCAGCCGGCGTCGTCGCCGCCTTCCCGTCGGCGCAACGTGATCTTCGCGCGCAGCAGATGCAGGTCGCGGGTGTCGAAGTATTGCGCAGACAGTGCGATGCGGTCGGTGCCGAGCGTGTCGACGCCCGGAAGGCCGGTCAGGTCGGGAAGATCCTGATCTGGATCGGCGGTGTATTTGCGCTCGGTTTCGTCCACCGCTTCCACACCGGACAACGTTGACATCGCTCTGGCCTTCCTTTCTCGCGGCGACCGGTCATCCCGTTCACCGGCATCCCGTTCGCCGTCATTTCCGTTCGTCCCGGATATCGACCGCTGTACCTCCCCACCCTGCCACCGTTTGCGGCGAATGTCCTGAACGGACCTGCCCCGATGGAGCGGAAGAGACTTTCGGCCCTGTTTCGGGGTGCGCCGACGGGGTGATCATGGATGAACGCGTGTGCTCTGGAGGCGTGATGAGGATTCTGGTGTCGGCGGCGAGCAGACACGGTTCGACCGGGGAGATCGCAACAGCACTCGGAGCGGCGCTACGCGACCGCGGTGTGCTCGTCGATGTCGTCGATCCCGCCGATGTGAACGATGTCACCGGCTACGACGCGGTCGTGATCGGTAGCGCCGTGTACCGCAACCGATGGTTGCGTGCCGCGAAGGAACTCGTCGATGTACACGCCGCCGAGTTGCGCACGCGTCCGGTGTTCCTGTTCTCCTCCGGCCCTGTCGCGGATCAGGACCGGCCGGTCAACAACCCGTACGACGTGTCCACCGCCCGTCATCGCACAGGAGCGCACGAGCACCGCATGTTCGCGGGCAAACTCGATCTCGACGCGCTGAGCGTGGGGGAACGGATGCATGTGCGGATGTCGGGCGGCCGAGCAGGCGACTTCCGTGATTGGGACGCCGTCGGCGGATGGGCGGAGACCATCGTTGCCGCCGTGTCGCGCGCGGGCACTGTCGTCTCCGACAGAGAATGCGGACACAACAGGTGAGACCACGTCCGGTTGCGCCTCAGCTCGCCGGATTCCGGTAGTGCTCGGCGAGTTCGTCCGCGCGATCCCACGGTGACCAATCCACCGGGCGTCCCGCGAGTTGCGCTTCGACGACTTCGAAGCCGGCGTGCCATCCGGCGCCGTGCGCGTATGCGGTGTCCTCGTCGTCGGTGGTGTGGGTCAGGGTCAGCCAGCAACCGCCGCTGCCGTCCGGCACCAGCTCCCAGTGCAGGACGTCGGCGTCCCACATGTACTCGAGGATCTGCGCCGGGTGGACGGAGATCACGGTGCCGTGCGAGGTGCGATCGGCGGGCACCGCGAACCTGCGGACCTGCTCCTCGGTAGCGGAGAACTGCAATTGCGCTCCGGGTTCGAGCACGAAATCGACCCGGGCCGGAAACCACGCGCCGAGCAGATCCGGATCGGTGATCGCATGCCAGACCTGCTCCGGCGGCTGCGGGAATCCGCGTTGGAACCGCAGTGCGATCCGGCCGTCGTAGGTACGGGAAACGGTGCCGATATCCATGGGATCCTCCAAGACGTGAGCCCGTGTCATCAGCGGGGTCCTGGTGTGCTGTGACTCCATGCTGCCAGGTTTCGTCGGCTCGCGAAGTATCTCCGGCTACCCGAAAACGGATCCTCGAATTCGATCTTCCGTGCCAGCAGCTGTAGTGGTGTCGAAAAGTCTTGTGGCGCAATGTTTTGTATCGTCGGATACAGCGGGTCGCCGAGGATCGGGATTCCCAGAGAATTCATGTGCACCCGCAACTGATGGGTCTTGCCGGTCCGCGGCAGCAGCCGGTAGCGGGCGATCGCATCGTCGGCGCCGAGCACGTCGATGCGACTGACCGCATTGATCTCGCCGGGAACCTCCCGGGCCTGCAGAACCCCACGATGCTTCTCGATCCGGCTGCGGACCTCCCGAGGAAACGCCCGATCACGCGAGATCGGGGCGAGCGCCTCGTACTCCTTGTACACCCGCTGTTCGGCGAACAATGACTGATAGGCCCGCCGGGCACCGGCGTGGACCGTGAACAGCAGCACCCCGGCGGTGAGCCGATCCAGTCGATGCGCGGGACTCAGCTCGGGGAGATCGAGCTCCCGGCGCAGCCGCACCAGCGCCGTCTCGGTGACCCACCCGCCGCGGGGCATCGTGGCCAGAAAGTGCGGCTTGTCCACCACGAGCAGATGCCGGTCACGGTGCAGAATGTCGACGGCGAACGGCACCGGAACCTCGACGGGCGGGTCGCGGTAGAGGAACACGAACTCGCGCGAGGCGAACGGCGTGTCCTCGGTGATCGCCGTTCCGTCTCCGGTCACGACCTCACCCAGGGCGACCTTCTCGCGCAGACGTGTCGTGTCCTCGGGGAAGCGCGCCGTCAGATAGCGCAGGATCGTCGACCATTCCGCGCTGTCTGGGAGGCGCAACCGCGTCGGATTCAGGCCGTCGCGGACGGGAAGCGGAGCTGGTGGCACGGCATCAACGGTAGCGGCGTGTGCTGCGCTGCCGGACGGCCCGTACGGGTTCGCAGGTCACCGGCGCGGGTAGCCGTACCCGACGGGTGGGCGCGTCGGCGGATCCGCACCTGTCGATCGAGCACACCCCCCGCCGCAACGAATGGAGACGGCCGTGAAAATAGGATACAAGCTCTTCGCAGAGGCCTACTCACCGACCGAACTGGTTCGCCAGGCGGTGCGCGCCGAGGAAGCCGGATTCGATTTCGTCGAGATCAGCGACCACTACCACCCGTGGCTGCACGATCAGAACCACGCGGGTTTCGCCTGGTCGATACTGGGTTCGATCGCCGCGACGACATCCAGGATCGGCCTCGCTACCGGCGTGACCTGTCCGTTCGTTCGCTACCACCCGGCGATCGTCGCCCAGGCCGCAGCGACGACGGCTCTCCTCTCCGACGGCAGGTTCGTGCTCGGGCTGGGGACCGGGGAGAGACTCAACGAGCATGTGGTCGCACGCGGCTGGCCGGCCGCCTCGACACGCACCGCGATGCTGCGCGAGTCGATCGAGGTGATCCGCCTGTTGTGGAGCGGCGGCTATCACAGCTACGACGGACGCCACATCCAACTCGAGGATGCGCGCGTATTCGATCTGCCGGACGCGCTTCCTCCGATCGTGGTCGCGGGATCGGGCGGACCGGCGGTGACGACCGCCGCCGAACTGGGGGACGGACTGTTCGCGACGGACGCCGACCCCGATCTGGTCGCGATGTACACGGCGGCCGGCGGTACAGGGCCGCGCTATGCCGAAGTGTCGTTGTCGTGGGCGCCGAGAGCTTCGGATACGGCCCGGACGCGGAACGCCACCTGGCGAGGATCCGGACCTACGCCGACGCCGGATTCGACCACCTGGCGCTGGTGAACGCCGGGCCGGACGTCGACGGGTTCTTCCGCTTCTCTGCGGACGAACTCGCGCCGGCGCTGCTTCCCCGCGCCGATACTCCCCGCCGATACTCCCCGCTGATACGCCCCGAACTGCGACATTTCGGTATAGCGCAGGTTACGGATCGGACCTCACCGAGTGAAACGGTGACCCTGGCGATACGCTGAGGCGTCGATTACGGATATGAGAGAGTGACCGACGTACGTTCAGGTATCTCACCGGAGGTGCCGCGGCCCGCCGCCGTGATGCGAGCGTGGCCGGTGTCCCGAACAGGACACGCCGACACACAAGGGGAGCTTGGTGTGACAACTTCGTCGATGACCGGAAGGCGGCCGCGGGGGGTACGCGCGCTGGTTCGAATGCTGGTGGCGGCTGTGATTCTGCCGCTCGCGGTGGCATTCGTCGGTGTGGGGACGGCCTCTGCCGACCCGTACAGTCGCTTCACCGAGGACTGGGTGCCCGCACCCGGTGGTGTGGGACAGATCAAGGTGCGCATCTGGTTCGCGAACAACGGCAGTAACAAGGCCGTGTACCTGCTCGACGGCCTGCGCGCGACCGACGATGTCAGCGGTTGGGAACACGAGACCAACGCCGCGTGGCTCGCCGACAACGGCATCAACGTCGTCATGCCGGTCGGCGGCCAGTCCAGCTTCTATGCCGACTGGTATGCCCCGAGCAACTTCAACCGCCAGCCCTACACCTACAAGTGGGAGAGCTTCCTCACCCAGAACCTGCCCGACCACCTCTCGCGCTACGGCATCAGCCGCAGCAGCAATGCGGTCGTCGGCCTGTCGATGGGCGGCAACGCCGCGCTGATCCTCGCCGCCTACCACCGCGACCAGTTCACCTTCGCCGGTTCGCTGTCCGGCTACCTGAACCTGTCGGCGCCGGGCATGCGCGAGGCGGTCCGTGTCGCGATGCTCGATGCCGGTGGTTTCAACTCCGATGCCATGTGGGGACCGCCGTGGAACCAGGCGTGGCTGCGGCACGACCCGTTCGTGGCCGCCCCGAACCTGCGCGGCCTGCCGATGTGGGTCTCCGCGGCGAGCGGCCTGCCGGGCCAGTACGACCGTCCGGGCTCCCTGGTCGGGGCGTTCAACACCACCAACGCGATGGGACTCGAAGCGCTCGCTCTCGCCCAGAACCGGGCATTCCAGGTGCGGCTCGCGACCCTCGGCATCGACGCGCACTTCTCGTTCCCCGCCGTCGGCACCCACACGTGGGGTTACTGGCAGGACGAGCTGTGGGCGATGCTTCCGATGATGAAGAACGCCATTGGCGCGTGAGGTTCCGCCGCTGAGTGGCCGCACCTTCGTGGTGACCGGCGCCACCAGCGGCGTGGGAGAAGCTACCGCCCGAGCGCTCGGCGCGGCCGGTGCACACGTGGTGCTCGCCGTTCGCAACGTGGTCAAGGGTGAGAACGTCGCCGGGCAGATCGGGCCGAACACGACGGTGCGCCGGCTCGATCTGTCCGACCTCGCGTCGGTACGCGAATTCGCCGCCGGCATCGGTGAGACGCACGACCAGATCGACGTACTCGTCAACAATGCCGGGGTGATGGCGCTGCCGCTGGCACGCACCGTCGACGGTTTCGAGATGCAGATGGGTACGAACCACTTCGGGCACTTCGCGCTGACCGGGCTGTTGCTCCCCACGATCACCGACCGGGTCGTGACGGTGTCCAGCGCCGCCCACCGCGCCGGGCGTGTCGATCTCGACGATCCGAACTGGGAGCGTCGTCAGTACAGCCGTTCCGGGGGCTACGCCCAGTCGAAGCTCGCGAACCTGCTGTTCAGCCTCGAACTGGAACGACGGCTCGAGGCGTGCGGATCGCCGGTGCATTCGATCGGCGCGCACCCGGGGTACGCGGCGACCGGGGTCGGCGGCAACACCGGAACCTGGTTCGACCGCCTGTTCGGGGTCGGCAAGAAGGTATTGCAGCGGTCGCCGGCGCAGGGCGCCGAATCGGTGGTGTACGCCGCAACCGACCCGGCGTTGCGCGGTGGGTACATCGGGCCGGGCGGCTTCCTCGGCCTGTACGGGTCGCCGCACGTCGCCTCGTACTCGTCCCGCGCCCGCGATGTGGAGACCGCCAGCCGGCTGTGGGAGTTGTCCGAACAGCTCACCGGTGTCCACTACGAATTCTGAACCGGCGCACTCGACCGTCTGCTCGCTCGGCGATCAGCGAAGTGGACGCAGCCCGATCATCGAGCGAGCAGAGACGTAGGTGTACCGGTCTCCGGCGTGGGTACCGAGGGTGCCCCCGCCACCGAGCGCATCGGGATCGTCGTCGACCGCGCGGAACGGGATATCCCACACAAGCTCTCCCGTCCGGGCGTCCAGCGCCCACAGTCCGGTGTGATCGGACTGCACGACGAGGTCTCCGCTGCGGCCCAGCACCGTGCCGGACCGTTCGGAGTCGATCTGCCACAGCACGGTCCCGGTGCGCAGGTCGAGGCCGGTCTCGGTGTGTGTGGTCCGATCGGACAGCAGCGCGACGTCGCCGAGTACGGCACGCGCCGTACCCAATCGGGTGTTGGCGTTGTATTCGTCCGGTTCCCGCGGCACCGACACCAGATCGGGGGAGGACCACGCCGGGATCCCGGTCACCCGGTCGTAGGCGCCGTCGGCGAGTAGAGCCGGGACGGTGTCGTCGGTGGGATCGTCGAACGCGAGCGACTGTGCCGCGGCGGAGTCGGTGGCGGCGATCACGGCTCCGGTGCGATCGATCAGGTCGGACCCGGTGACCAGATTGCCCTCGCATTCGACGTGCACGCGCACAACCAGCGCGCCGAGCGTCGGCTGGACGCGGGAGCAGCCGTCCACCCGTGCGGTCCACGTCGGGTCGCCGGTGCCGAGGTCGAACCCGGCGATGTCGGTACCGAGCACGACAAGACCCTGCCCGTGGGTCACATCGAGAGCGTCGGGCAGAGCGCCGTCGTCCCAGCCGGTGCCCATGTCGAACGCCCGGGTGAAGTACGTGTCGGGATCGGCGAGAGTTCCCGCGCGCACCCGCACGTCGTCGTCCTCGACGCTGCCTTCCGCGACATAGAGGCGGTTGCCGGCGGCAGCGATCGCGAAGGTACCCCACTCGGTCGGGACACGGGTGATCTCGCCCGTCACGAGGTCGTAGCCGACCAGCGTCGGGTCGCCGGACCAGCCCGGAGTGAAACACACCAGGGTGGCATCGACCGCAGCATCCGCGCATCCCCCCACACCGTCCGCGGGGCTGCGCCACCGAACCTGCCCGGAGTCGGCGTCGACACCGACGAGGACCGCGTCCTCCAGGTCCATGCCACCCGGAACACCGACGAGTGTGACGAGAGTGTCGCCGAAATCGAGGAAACCCGGCATGCCCCAGTCGTATTCGCTGCCGTACACCGGGTCGCGGAACCGCGCCGACTCGTTGCCGTGGACGGTGGACGCCTCGACCGTCCAGCCGAGCCCGGGCGCCGCGTCGGCGGTGCCGGTGATCTTGCGGGTACCGTCGCCGTCCGCATGGGCAATCACCGCGATCGCACCCGCGGTGGTCACCGCGGCGGCGATCGCGGCACACAGCAGGTTTCGTCGTGCACGCGGCATCGCCACTGCTACACCTCCAGACCCGGCGTCATTGCGATCTGTTCGAGTCGCTCCAGCGGAAGCGGTTCGACCGGTGTGTCGGCGCGGGAGATGACGTCGACCCGGGTACCGGACGGGCGGGTGACGGTCACGGTGCGGGTCACACTCGTCACCGCGACCGAACCCGCCGCCGTCGCCTGCGTCGCGAGCATGTACTCCCGCTGCTGAATCACCGTGCCGTCCGCCAGTTCACTGGTCTCGACGAACCCGCTCCCGGTGACCGGGGTGGTCGGCGCCTCGTTGCCGGACGTGACGGACGGGCGTGGTTGCCCCGCCGCGACCGCGACGGTCAGCATCGACTCGCCACCGGGCGCCCGGACGCGCACAGTCTGGCACACGCCGCCTCCGAAACCAGCGGGTCGGAGTGCGCCGAGTGGGCGTTCCACGCCGAGATCGACGACGGGAATCCCGGCCAGCACACCGTCCAGTCGCGCGGCGGTCGCCTCGTCGATCGGGTCGCTGTCGCCCGGCGACGAGCAGGATTCCGGGACGGTCGGCGTACCGGGCGGAACCGGTGTGCTCACCCGCAGTTCGGGCACCGAGACCAGCGCGACGAGTTCGTCGACGCTCAGCGGGGGACGGCCTGAATGTATGGCCTCCCCGGACGTTCCGTCGGTGTCGTCGGTGTGCGCGCTGATCTCCGAGCCGCCCGGCGCATATGCCTGCGCGCTCCGGAAAACCGTTCGCACCCCGTTGGTTTCGGACCACGAATCGTTGACGTCGACGACGGTGCCGTCGCCGAGCACACGGCGTTCGTCGAGCAGGCCGGCGACGCACGGCGGGACGGGCGCCGTCGACGCGCGGACGGACAGGGACAGCGACCCGGCCACCTCGCCGCGGCGGACCGTCGCATAGGCCGTCGTGAAACCGCCGAACAGGGCGCGGTCCGCGTCGTTCTCGACGGCCGGGTCGAGGATCGGCCCGAACAGCAGGGATTCGCGCGGCGACGCGAAGACCAGGTCGACGTCGCCGGGCAACCCGCGGATAGCGGCGTCGGTCATCGCAACCGCTTTCGGTCCCGAGAACCACGGATACGCGGGGTTGTCGTATCCGAAGTCGCCGCCGGCGAAGGAGAGGAATCCCGCGTCGTCATCGGGAGGTTCGACCCTCTCGCATCCGGGGATGGTCGTCGGGTAGGTCACCGGTTCGGTGACGTAGGTGTACTCCTCGGGAACGGGCAGCACCGTCGTCGTGGTTGTCGGGGGCGCGGTGGTCAATTCGGGTTCCGGGTCGTGCAGCAGGCCGCTGACGATCACCCCGCACGCGGCGATCGCGACGAACGACAGCCCGTACGTCCACGCCGTGACCGCGCGCGACGAGCCGAATCCGGGGTCGCTCATCGTGTTCCGCACCTCCACCTCGACAGGTTCGAACCACCCTACGTGGTCACCCGTCGCGGTGAACGTGCAGAAGTTGTCGCGGCGCGCCGAGACGCAGCAACAACTTCTGCACACTCGGCTGCCCGGCGTGGTGTTCGCTAATCGATGATCCAGGAATCGGGCGCCGTGCTGCACGCGCCGGGTACGGGCAGCGCGCCGCGGGCGCACAGGCCCGTCTGGCCCACCAAATCTAGCGTGTGATAGGTAGCGGCGCAGGAGGTCGCCGGGCGAAACCTCGCTGTCGACGGTGCGCAGCGCGGCGGCCAGACCGTCGCCACGGGCCAACCGGTGGATTGCGACGACCGTGGCGGAATCGGGTTCCGGGGAAGGCGGAAGCCCGTGTCGCTGTTCCGTTCCCGCCAGTTCCGTCCACATCCGTCCGGTGGCGCGCAAGGCCTCGTCGGCTGCGGCGGTGACGGACCCGGACCGGACGGGCACCCGTTGCCGGGATTCGCCGAGCACACTCGACGCGACCGCGGCCAGTTCGGCGGGCCCGAGTCCGGTCCACGCACCGGAGCGTAGGCATTCGGCAACGAGCAGGTCGTTCGCGCAATAGATGCGGGCCAATCGTCGCCCATCGTCGGTGACGTGCGCGTGG
This sequence comes from Rhodococcus sp. (in: high G+C Gram-positive bacteria), assembly GCF_049299235.1. Classification (GTDB taxonomy): domain Bacteria; phylum Actinomycetota; class Actinomycetes; order Mycobacteriales; family Mycobacteriaceae; genus Rhodococcus. The sequence continues at coordinate 46,465 of NZ_JBAQXC010000227.1, forward strand.
CCGCCGCGCGGATCGAGCACCACGTGGCCACGTTCGTCGAGAAGGTTCAGCACCGCGTCGAAGGTGCCGGTGAGATGGCCGGTGACGGCCGCGACGCGGGCGCGCATGGTGGCGGTGTCGTCGCCGAGCGCGCGGCGCCGGCCGGCGAGTGTGAGCAGGCGGTCGCGGTCACCGCGTCGATGCACAGGGTGGGATCGCACGGCCCGAGCAAGTGCCGTCACCACCTCCAGGGAAGCCGTACCGCGTGCAGCCACGAGCCGATCGCGCAGTGTCAGATACTCCGGAAACCCTTCGGTGGCAGCGAGTTCGGTGTCGATTTCGCGCAGCGTCGCGGTGTTCGCCTGTGCTGCTGCAGTGAGCGCCGAGACGGACTTCTCGGCTTGGAACTGGGCGAACGAACGACGCAGGAGGTCGCGGGAGGCGGGGCCGCCGAGCCGATCCACCAGGTTCACCGCCGTGTTGTAGCCGACGCGCAGCGAACTGGTCAGCGGATAGGTGCGGGTGGAGGCGAGTCCGGCGA
>NZ_JBAQXC010000228.1:0-10312 GCF_049299235.1 Rhodococcus sp. (in: high G+C Gram-positive bacteria)
GCACGACACGGGGTGCCTGACCGGCCGCACTGATCAGCTCGGTGTACGACGAACATTCGACGAACAGCCGGTCCGGGTGGGTTTCCTGGAAATAGCCGGACCCGATCTGAACGGACGGGATGTGCGAGGCGATCGCCAGGACCGGCGCGCCGGACCGGTGCGCGTCGTACAGGCCGTTGATCAAGTGCAGATTGCCCGGCCCACACGAGCCCGCGCACACCGCGAGCCGGCCGGTGAGCTGTGCGTCGGCCGAGGCCGCGAACGCCGCGGCCTCCTCGTGCCGCACGTGGATCCAGTCGATGCCACCGGCCGCGGCGCCACCGGTCCGGCGCACCGCGTCGACGACGGGGTTGAGGCTGTCCCCGACGATGCCGTAGATGCGTCGCACTCCCGCATCGACGAGCTGCCCGACGAGTTGATCGGCGACGGTGCGCGCGGCCATCGGTCCCTACTTCCGTTCGAGGACGAAAACCGGGATCTGCCGGTCGGTCTTCGTCTGGTAGTCGGCGTAGTCGGGGTACGCCGCGACCGCGCGCTCCCACCACAGTTCCTTCTCGTCGCCGTGAACCTCGCGGGCGGTCATGTCCTGCACCTCGGTGCCGTCGCGCAGTTCCACGTGCGGATCCGCAACGACGTTGTGGTACCAGACCGGATTCTTCGGGGCCCCGCCGAGCGACGCGACCACCGCGTAGGTGCCGTCGTGTTCGACGCGCATCAACGGCGTCTTGCGGAGCTTGCCGCTCTTGGCGCCCCGGGTGGTCAAGATCACCACCGGCATCCCGTTCATGGTGGTGCCCGCGGTGCCGCCCGAGGATTCGTATTTCTCGACCTGATCCGCGGCCCACGTCGACGGGCTTGGTTCGTATTCTCCGATCAAAGGCATACGACCCAGTCAACACCGTCCTGTGCTCTGCCACACGATCAGTGAAAAGTTCGTTGACCCGAATTCACACCTGCGACTACCCTGAAGGAAGTTTTTCCGGAACCGCAGGAGCATGTGATGACCACCCTCGACACCACGGACCGACCCCGTCGCACCGCCGGCATCGACCTGGCCGGCACCGAATGGCCGCTGTACAAGATCGAAGCCCTGGTGGCCGGGTTCCTGATGCTGTTCGCCCTGTTCGTCATCACCGGTTCCGCACAGACCGCCGTGCTCTCGGCCGCCGCGGCCGCCACCGTCACCTGGTGGATTCGCCTGGCGTACTACCGCCGCGGCTAGCGATGTCCGCGGCCACCATGATGCGGACGATCTCCGCCCGGTCAGCGCCACCCGGAAGTCCCCAACCGTCGCGATAGTCGTACAGTTCGGCGAGGGTCACCGAGCGGCGGTTCCCGTCGGCCACCTCGACGTCCTCGGCGGTGATCAAACTCGGATGCTCCACACCGCACGCCAGCGCCACCTTGAACATCTCCCGCCGCAGCGCCCGCAGATACTGTTCGACGCGGTCGGACTTCGACGGCACATCCAGCCCCTTGACCAGCCACGGATTGTGGGTGGCCACCCCGGTCGGGCAACCACCGGTGTGACATTTCTGGGCCTGGACGCAACCGACCGCGAAGAGTTCCTCGCGGGCGACGTTGACCATGTCGCAGCCGAGTGCCATCGCCGCGATCGCGTTGCCGGGCATCCCGAGCTTGCCCGAGCCGATGAACGTGACACGGTCGGTCAACCCGGCCTCCGCGAACTGCCGATACACGCGGGCGAATCCACTGCGGAACGGCAACGACACCGAATCCGTGAACACGAGCGGCGCTGCTCCAGTTCCGCCTTCACCGCCGTCGACGGTGACGAAGTCGACGCCGCGGTCACCGCTGCCCATCGCCTCGGCCAGCACCCGCCAGAACGCCATGTCCCCTACCGCCGATTTGATCCCGACGGGAAGCCCGGTCACCGACGCGAGCAGTTCCACGAAGTCGAGCATGCTGTCGACATCCCGGAACGCGGTGTGCTGCGACGGGCTCACCACGTCCCGCCCCGCCGGCACTCCGCGGATCTCGGCGATCTGCGGCGTGACCTTCGGCCCGGGCAGCAAGCCACCGAGCCCCGGCTTTGCGCCTTGACTGAGCTTGATCTCGATCGCCTTGATCGGCGCCGACTCGGTGAGCGCGACGAGCCGGTCCAGGTCGAAGCGGCCGTCGCGGTCACGGCATCCGAAGTACGCGGTGCCGATCTGGAAGATCAGGTCGGCACCGTCGCGGTGGTAGTCCGACAACCCGCCCTCACCGGTGTTGTGCAGGCAGTCCGCCGCCGCCGCGCCCCGATTCAGCGCCGCGACCGCCGCCGACGACAACGCCCCGTAGCTCATTCCCGACACGTTGACCAGCGACTGCGGCCGAAACGCCTTCGGCCGGCCGCGCGCTGCGCCGAGAACCTTCGCCGACGGCATCACCACGTCCTCGTGGCTGTGCGGATCCGCGGACGGCGGGATCCGTGAAAACGTCCGGTGTTTGATGATCGTGTACCCGTCGGTGTACTCGACGTCGTTGTCCGTCCCGAACCCGAACGTGTCGTTTTCCCGTTTCGCCGACGCATACACCCAACGACGCTGATCGCGGGTGAACGAGCGTTCCTCGTCGTCGCGGGTGACGACGTATTGGCGCAGTTCCGGGCCGATGGACTCGAGCAGATACCGGGCGTGTCCGATCACCGGGAAGTTTCGCAACAACGCGTGCTGACGTTGCAGCAGGTCGTACGCCGCCACGGCCGCGACCGCCGCAGCCGGAATACCGAGCGCTCTGGACCACCGCATGCAATTACGGTAGGTGGCGGTGCCGGGTGCGCACGGCGATATGCGCCGAACCCGCCCGGCACCTTCCGGCTCAGCGCACGGCCGCGACGGACGGTACCGCCGATGGAGTGGGCGCCGGGCGCCGGCGAAGACTGGCCGCGCAGACCCGCGCCACCAGGGCGGGGTGCGCCAAATTGCGGGGCGGATCGTAGAGTCCGCTGATCCGGAGGAACCGCAGTGCGACCGACGGGTCTGTCTCGGCGGCAGCAAGAATCCGGTCGACGTACGCGTTGCCGATCCGAACGCTCCACGGTCGTGGACCGTCGACCTCCGGCAGCGCCAAGTCTGCTCCGGTCGCGAACTTCCACGCCGTCCCCACCGGCCGGGCCGACGCACGGAAGAAGCTGGATGCCACGGCGGAACCACTGCGGTTCAGGCACTTTCGTAGCTCTCTCGCTTCGAGAGCGGCGACGGTCATGCCCTGCCCGTACACCGGATTGAAACTGCAGATGGCATCACCGAACACGAGCAGACCGTCCGGGAACCTGCTCATCCGCTCGTAGTGCCGCCATTGGCTGGACGGATAGCGATGCCTCGCGACGGCGCCGACCGGTTCGGCCGCGCGGATCACCTCGATCACATGCCTCGGTGTGAACGACTCCACGAACTCGATCATGCCGGTGAGATCGCTCGGCGGTTCCGTGCCCACCATCCCGGTCACGGTGAACATCCACGTATCGTTCTCGCAGGCGAGCAGTGTCATGCCCGTCGGCCGACCCGGCTCCACGCCGACGATGACCACCTTCTCCCGCAGTGTTCCCGGCGGGATGCGCAACAACTGACTGCAGTAGGTCACCGTGATGACGAGGCGCTCTTCCTCCGGACGTCCGTAGCCGAGCTCCTCGAGAAGCGCCGGTGTGCGCGCACCGCGACCCCGCGCGTCGACCACGAGATCAGCGGTGAGTATCCGGGCGTTGCCACCGCTTCCCACCTGCACGCCGGTCACCCGACGCCGATCGGCGGTGGCGGTGCACGCTCCGGCGCCGTGACCGTCGAGGATCGTGACGTTCGGGATCGCGCGCAGCCGGTTGCGTACCCGGCTTTCCAGGAACGGCCTGCTCGGCAGGTACGTCGCGAGGCCCTCGCGCACGTGTCCGCCGCGCCCGAACGTGTGCCCGCCGAAGGCGAGGTGGATCCGACTCAGATCGCCGTACGCGATCTGCGGCACACCCTCGGAGACCAGACCGTCGAGCAACCCGGGAAACAGTTCGTCCATCGCCGCCGCTCCGGACGCGAGCAGCGCGTGGGCATGCCGGCCTTGTGGCACGCCGCGCCGATTCTCCGCGCCGGTGGGCAGCACGTCCCGCTCGACCACGGTCACCGTGTCGTAGAACTCAACCAGCGCCCGAGCGGCCAACAGCCCGCCCATGCTGCCCCCGAGAACTACCGCCCGACCGCCGATGGTGTTCATGACTATCGCCTCGCAAGAATGCCCGGTAAGTACACATTCCATGCTGGGTCGTCGATCGTCGGAGCGCGCGAGTAGTGCACTACCCGAAAGTCGCTACCGCCGCGGCACTGCTCCGGTCAGGTAGCCAGGCAGCCCGGCCCGAGCAGCGCCTTCAGATCACCCATCAACGCCGACGACGGTTCCACCCGCAGACTGTCGTCGACCTTGAGCAAGGTGATCTTGCTGCCGGAGATCAGGCGCACATGCACGTCCGAGGTACCCGGATGCCGGGTCAGGACGTTCTTGAGCGCCCCCACCTTGTCCGGGGTGCACAGCCGCGTCGGCATCGACACCGACAGCGGTTTTGCGACACCGACCTGCGAAAGATCCGGTACCGCAAGGTCGTTGGCGATCAACGAGATCCGGTCGTCGCGGATCGACACGCGCGCTTTGACCAGCACCACCGAGTCCTCCACGACATCCATCCCGTACACCGAATAGGACTGCGGGAAGAACAGCACCTCGATACCACCGGACAGGTCCTCGATCTGCGCGGACGCCCAGGCCAGACCGTTCTTGTTGATGCGCCGGTTCACCGACGCGAGGATGCCGCCGACGGTGACCTGGTGGCCGTCCTTGACGTCACCCTCGAGGATCGCCGGGATCTGGGTGTCGGCCTGCGCGGCGAGCACATGTTCGATGCCGTTGAGGGGATGCCCGGAGACGTACAGGCCGAGCATTTCTCGTTCCAGGGCCAACCGGTGCTTGGTGTCCCACTCCTCGTCGGGGATCTTCACGTTGAACACCGACGTCACCGACTCGTCGGAATCCGCACCGCCGAACAGGTCGAACTGGCCGATGGCCTCCGCCTTCTTGGTGCTCATCACCGCGTCGATCGCATCGGCATGCACCAGCATCAGGCCCTTGCGCGGATGCGCGAGCGAATCGAACGCGCCTGCCTTGATGAGGGATTCGGTGACCTTCTTCGAACACGCCAGAGAGTCGATCTTGCCCAGGTAGTCGGAGAAGTCGGTGAACGCGTCCTTCTCCCGACGTGCCTTGATGATCGACGCGACGACGTTCGCACCGACGTTGCGTACCGCACCCATGCCGAACCGGATGTCCTCACCGACCGCGGCAAAGTCGACGCGCGAGGCGTTCACGTCGGGCGGCAGCACCGTGATACCCATCTTGCGGCAGTCCGCGAGATACAGCGCAGCCTTGTCCTTGTCGTCGCCGACCGAGGTGAGCAGACCCGCCATGTACTCGGCCGGGTAGTTGGCCTTGAGGTAGGCGGTCCAGAACGACACCAGACCGTAGCCGGCGGCGTGCGACTTGTTGAACGCGTACCCGGCGAACGGAAGCACGGTGTCCCAGAGCGCGGTGATCGCCGCCTGCGAGAAACCGTTGGTCTTCATGCCGTCGGCGAAGCCGTCGTAGGCCTCGTCGAGGATCTCCTTCTTCTTCTTACCCATCGCGCGGCGCAGCAGGTCGGCCTGGCCGAGGCTGTACCCGGCGACCTTCTGCGCGATCTGCATGATCTGCTCCTGGTACACGATCAGACCGAACGTGTCCTTGAGGATTTCGCGTAGCGGTTCCTCGAGTTCGGGATGGATCGGCTTGACCTCTTGCCGATCGTTCTTGCGGTCCGCGTAGTCGTTGTGGGCGTTCATGCCCATCGGGCCGGGGCGATACAGCGCGAGAACGGCGACGATGTCGTCGAATCCGGTCGGTTGCATGCGTCGCAGCAGGTCGCGCATCGCACTGCCGTCGAGCTGGAACACACCGAGCGTGTCGCCTCGGGCCAGCAGTTCGTAGGTCGGCTCGTCCTCGAGCGGGAGCGTATCGAGGTCGATGTCGACGCCGCGGTTCTCCTTGATCAACTCGATCGCATCGCCGATGACAGTGAGATTGCGCAGACCCAAGAAGTCCATCTTCAGCAGGCCGATGGCCTCGCACGACGGATAGTCCCAGCCGGTGATGATCGCGCCGTCCTGCGCGCGTTTCCACACCGGGATCGCATCCATCAGCGGCTCGGACGACATGATCACCGCACACGCGTGCACGCCGGCGTTGCGGATCAGGCCCTCGAGCCCCAGCGCGGTGTCGTAGATCTTCTTCACATCCGGATTCGAGTCGATCAGCGAGCGGACCTCGACGGCCTCCTTGTACCGCTCGTGATTCGGATCGGTGATGCCGGAGACCGGAATGTCCTTGGCCATGATCGGCGGCGGCAACGCCTTGGTGATCTGATCGGCGATCGCGAAACCCGGCTGACCGAACTGCACGCGGGCCGAGTCCTTGATGGCGGCCTTCGTCTTGATGGTGCCGAACGTGATCACCTGCGCAACCTTGTCGGTCCCCCACTTCTCCGACGCGTACCGCACCATTTCACCGCGCCGACGATCATCGAAGTCGATATCGATATCGGGCATCGACACCCGCTCGGGGTTCAGGAACCGTTCGAACAGCAGACCGTGCGGGATCGGATCGATGTTCGTGATGCCCATCGCGTAGGCCACCAGCGACCCCGCCGCCGAACCACGACCCGGACCGACCCGGATACCGACATCCTTCGCATGGTTGATCAGGTCGCCGACGACGAGGAAGTAGGCGGGAAAACCCATCTCGTTGATGACGCCGATCTCATAGTCGGCGCGGGCGAGGTAGTCCTGCGGGGGGCCGCCGGGGAAGCGACGGTCCAGGCCGCGCAGCACTTCGTGCCGCAGGTAACTCTGCTGGGTGTGGCCGTCGGGCACCGGGAAGACCGGCATCCGGTCGCGGTGCTCCCACACCTCCGCGTAGGACTGCACACGTTCACCGATGAGCATCGTGTTGTCACACGCGCCCGGCACCTCGGCGTCCCAGATCGCGCGCATCTCCTCGGCGGACTTGAGGTAGTAGCCGTCACCGTCGAACTTGAATCGCGTCGGATCCGACAGGGTCTTGCCGGTCTGGATGCACAGCAACGCCTCGTGGTTCTCGGCGGCGTCCTTCGTGACGTAGTGGCAGTCGTTGGTCGCGAGCGGCGCGATGTCGAGTTTGCGGCCGATCTCGAGCAGACCCTCACGGACACGGCGTTCGATGGACAGACCGTGGTCCATCAGTTCGAGGAAGAAATTGTCCTTGCCCCAGATCTCCTGCCATTTCGCGGCGGCCTCGAGGGCTTCGCGGTCGTGCCCGAGCCGCAGCCGCGTCTGGATTTCCCCGGACGGGCAGCCCGTCGTGGCGATGATGCCCTCGTGGTGCGTGGCGATGAGCTCCTCGTCCATGCGCGCCCACTTACCGAGCTGACCTTCGATCGAGGCGAGCGAGGACAGCTTGAACAGGTTCCGGAGGCCGGTCGCGTTCTCCGCGACCATCGTCATGTGCGTGTACGAACCGGAGCCGGACACGTCGTCGGACTTCTGGCTGCGGTCGCCCCACAACACCCGCTTGGTGTTGAACCGGGATTCCGGTGCGACATAAGCCTCGATGCCGATGATCGGTTTGATCCCGAACTTCGTCGCCGCGTTGTAGAACTCGCTCGCACCGTACATGTTGCCGTGGTCGGTCATGCCGACCGCGGTCATCCCCAGGCGCTCCGCCTCCTTGAACAGCGGACCGACTTTCGCGGCACCGTCGAGCATCGAGTACTCGGTGTGGTTGTGCAAATGAACGAACGAGTCAGCCACGCGTGTCACTCCCGGGAAGTCAATGGGCACCGACGAGTGTAGGCCCCCGTGCCGACGCGATCGATCAGCCACACCGCTGTGTATGCTGCCGTGCGTATCGGAGTCAGGGGGACTTCCGATTCGGGGTGAACCCGACACCACAGGGGGTGCTGGTGATCTTGTTCTGGTCGGTCCGGGTCCGTTCGTTGCGGGCCGGGTGGTCGTGGTGAAAGTCGATCCGGAGATGCTCGCCGCGCTCGCCACCACCCTCATACACCACGCCGACGAAGTCCGGCGCGCGGGCAACCCGCACCGCACCGGACCGTGGTACGACCTCGGGCAACTGCCGCATTCGTTGCCGGAGTCGCAACTCGCCGCCGTCTCGGCCGAGGTGGTCGCCGCCCTGGCCGGTGCGTTCGATGTACTCGCCGGTCCGATCGACCAGATGGCGTACCTCGCCGGCGGCGGCGCGACGGACTACGAGATCGCCGAGGACGAGTTCGCCGCACTCCTTCGTGACGCGAAGGTCGTCGCGTGACCCCGACGAAGGCCGCCGTCGCCCGATGGAATCCGCAGCAACTGAGCCACGTCGCAGCCGCGATCGACGGCGCCCAGCGCTCGCTCGCCGACATCGCCCGATCCGTCTTTCGGGATGTGTCGTTGATGCGCGACCACGACCTGTGGGTGAGCGATGCGCAGGCGGCGGCCGAAGAACGCGCCGACGTCGAAAGCCGCAGAATGGTGCGGTGCGCCCATCTGGTGGCGGCCGTCGCCGAGGTGTACTCGTCCGCGCAGAGAAGCCTCGACGCGGCACTGATGCATGTCCTGGGCACGGTCGCCAACGCTCATGCCGCCGGAGTGATCGTCGGCAACGACTGGACGGTCGCGGCCGGCACCGTCGACGACGCCGGCGAACTCGACTATTGGCGGTGGACGGTCGGCAACGCGATCACCGCCCTGACCGCGGCCGACGCCGCTGCCGCCCGCTCTGTCCTCGACGCGCTCGACGAACTGCGGGCCGTCGCCGACGAATCGATCGGAACGTCCGGGCTCGAAGGTCGCGCCCTTGCCACGAAAATCGCCGACGGCGCCGAACTGTCTCCGGACGATGTCGACCGGTTGCTCCGCGACCTGCGCGGAATCCAACCGAGCGTCGAGCAACTCGAGGCATTGGCGCGCGGTGAGCAGATCGCCGTGCCGCAGGCCACGCTCGACTACGTTCGGGAGTTGTACGGCACGCTCGGGGTCGACGGGTTCGTCGAACTGTCCGAACAGCTCGGCGACAACGGTTCGATCGACGGCCGACGGCTCCTCGCGAACGGACTCGCACTGGCAGCCGGACCCGGGGTCGTGAGTGGGACCGGAGCAGGCACCATGCCGGCTGGTGTCACGGCGTTCTTCGACGAGCCGGCCACCGCCGTCCGCGCGACCGGTAATCCACCGGTGTTCTACACCGCCGTGCCGAACGCGGGCGTGCTCGATCGATTCGCGCAAGCCTACGGTGCCGGAGATCCGGCGTTGCAGCAGAACAATCCGATCAACCGGGAGTTACTGGAACGAGCCGGACTGCTGGCCGGTATCGATCCCGGTCCGCGCAGCTTCATCGAGGTGGACGATGCCGGATCGACGACGTTCGACGGACTCCTCGAGAACCTGGTCGACGCGGGCGGTCGCGATCACGGGAGCGTCCACGACCTGGTGGTGAACCCGACCACTCGCGAAGGCACGATGCTTCCCCTGTTACAACATGATTGGCCGGAATCCGATGAACCGGCGGTGTCCCGGATGTTCGACTGGATCGCGGCGGATGCGATACCACCCGACGATGATCACGGGGCAGGTGAACGCGCAACGCGGGCCGGGGAAACCGCTTTCGGCTTGTCGCAGTTGCTGTCCGCTCGCCACGCGGAACTGCTCGATGTTCCCGGCGCCGACGGGAAGTCCCTCGGCGAACTGAATCCGGCGGTGACACAGGGACTTGCGCGGGCCGTCGCACCGTATCTCGCCGACATGGTGGGTGTTCCCGCCGAGGACACCGGGACACGAGGATTCGGAGCCCTCGGCTTCCAGAACGCACCCCCGCTCTACGCGGTGCTGTCGAGTGACGTCGACGCGGCCGGGCACCTGACTGCGCAGGCCTCGACGTCGGTCGCGTCCCTCGAGCAGGTGTGGGCGACATCCGGTGCGACGAACACCGATTCGCGAATCCACTACGGGGTGTGGGCGGGACGGTTGGCCGGGGTGGTCGACAGTGGACTCGATCTCGAACTGGCGAACCGGCGCAGCGACGCGGCAGATGCGATGGACCGGCGTGGCCTGGTGTTCGACAGCGCCAAAGCCGCACTGTACGGGTCGGCGTCGTTCATTCCTCTGGCCGGCCCGTTCCTGGCGACAGGCATCGACGTCGCCTCCCCATCCGTGCGTGAGGCGTACCTGAGCACAGCCGACCAGATCGAATCGATGACAGCGAATTCCTC
>NZ_JBAQXC010000229.1:0-5583 GCF_049299235.1 Rhodococcus sp. (in: high G+C Gram-positive bacteria)
GGCGGGATCTGGCCGAGCAGGGTTTCGACGTCCGGTTCCGCCGCCCACGCGATGGGTGCGCCGGGAGCCAGGCGGGTGAGCACGGCGTGCAGGCGTGCTTGCTGCCAGCCGTCGGCGCCGGGTGCGACGACGAGGGCGTCGGCGAATTCGACCTGCCCGACGACGACCTGTGCGACGGTGCGGTCGTCGTCGGTGCCGGGCCGCAGGTCGATGTCTCCGGTGGCGTCGTCGAGCCAGGTCTGTGCGTCGAGGCAGGTCACGACGGCGTCGATGCGGACGTCGCGGGCGGCGGGTCCGTCGATCTGCCCGACGATTCCGGCGACGACGACGTGGTCGACGGCCCAGCACAGTGCTTCGGGTTCGAGTTGCGGGTCGAGGTGCAGGACGATCCGGTCGACGGTGCTGCGGGTGTGGAGGCGGCGCAGCAGCGGCAGGAGGTCTTCGCGCAGGGTGCAGGAGACGCAGCCGTGGGCGAGTTCGAGGATGTCGAGTTGCTGCCCGTCGACGGTCGTGACGGTGCGCCGCAGGACGCCTTCGTGCAGGTGGCCGAGGTCGTGGTGCACGACGACGGTGCCGGGCCGCAGCAGCGCATGTGCGGCACGGTCGGTCGGACCGCGCAGGCCGGACACGACGATCAGCGGTGTCCTGGTGTCCACCGGAACCTCCTTTCGGTAATGATTGTCATTAGCTATTTCGCAGCGTACAGTCGTCGTCGTTGTTTGTCGAAAATGATTGTCGTTACGCTCAGCGTGTCGGCGAGGAAGGACACATCGTGTCGGCGCACTGCCAAGTCACCGGGCGCTCACCCGGATTCGGGAAGGCCGTTTCCCACTCCCATGTCCGAACGAACCGCCGCTGGAACCCGAACATCCAGCACAAGACGTACTTCGTGCCGTCGCTCGGACGCCGCGTCACCCTCACGCTGTCGGCCAAGGGCATCAAGACCATCGACCGTGACGGCATCGACGCGGTGATCGCCCGCCTGCGCGCCCGCGGGGAACGCCTCTGATGGCCCGCAACGAGATCCGCCCCATCGTCAAACTCCGCTCCACCGGCGGCACCGGCTACACGTACGTCACCCGCAAGAATCGCCGCAACGACCCCGACCGACTCGTCCTGCGCAAATACGACCCGGTGCTGCGCCGACACGTCGACTTCCGCGAGGAGAAATAGCTCCGTGGCCAAGAAATCGAAGATCGCCCGCAACGAACAACGCAAGGTCGTCGTCGCCCGATACGCGGCCCGACGCGCCGAGTTGAAAGAGACCGTGCGCCGCCCCTCGAGCACCGACGAGGAACGTTTCGCCGCGCAAGCCGCCCTGCAAAAACTGCCACGTGATGCGAGTCCGGTAAGATTGCGCAATCGTGACGCTGCGGACGGCCGCCCGCGCGGCCACCTGCGAAAGTTCGGGCTCTCACGCGTGCGTGTGCGCGAGCTCGCCCACCGCGGGGAATTACCCGGCGTCCACAAGTCGAGCTGGTGAGGAGCACCGAATGGCAGTCAGGCGAGCACCGTCCAAGAAGGCACGCGCGCAGGAGAGTCGCCGCCCCAAGAAGAACCCGCTGTTCGCGGCGAAGATCGAGTACGTCGACTACAAGGACGTGAACCTGCTCCGCACGTTCATCTCCGACCGCGGCAAGATCCGCAGCCGTCGCGTCACCGGCCTGACCCCGCAGCAGCAGCGTCAGGTCGCCGTCGCGGTGAAGAACGCCCGCGAGATGGCCCTGCTCCCCTACGTGAGCAGCAAGTAGCACCCTTTATCCAGGCGCGAGTGTGCAGTTGTTGTCGGATTCCGACCGGATTCTCGACAACAACTGCACACTCACACCCGGGCACCCGCCTCACGCAGGCACCTGCGGACCCGCTCCACGATCGACCGCGGTCGTGTCCGAAGCTGCTCCGAATTCACCCGGATCACCGACCACCCCAGCGCCACGAACGCGTCGTACCGTTCGATGTCCTTGGTCCGTTGCCGCTCGTCGGTCCAATGCTGAACGCCGTCGTATTCGACGATCGTGCGCCACTTCCGCCAACCCATGTCCGCCCAGCCGACGACGCGTTCCTCGTCGCGGATCGGCAGTTGCGTCTCCGGTACCGGTAGCCCACCGTTCACCAGCAGAAGCCGCACTCGGGTTTCCGGCAGCGACTCGGCACCCGGATCCACCAACGGCACGACGATGCGCACCTTCCCCACGCCACGCTCACCGGCGTGAGACTCGGCCGGTCGGAGGATGCGCACCGGGTCGAGACGGGTGACCCGGCACAGCGCATCGAGCTGTTCGACGGCCTGCCGAGGTCGTAACCACCGGGCGAGATCGAAACCGGTCCGGTCCGGTGTCGTCACCGCCATCCCATCGACAGTGCAGACCTCACCGTCGGCGAGCACGTCGCCGCGGACCCTGATGCCGTCGGTCCCGCGACGACTGCGCGTCCGGACGAGTTCGGCAGGCACACGAGGGTCGATCCACCTACTGCCGTGCACCGCAGCGGCCGACCAGCCGGCGAGCACCCCGTCACCACCTGCCCACAACCACGCGGCACGAGCCCGACGCAGAGCCGTCACCTCGGATGCCGGATGAATGTAGACATTGCGGTGCAGTCGTCTCATCCCGCGCAGCCGGTGCGATGTCACGACCTTCCGGGCCAGCGCCTCGGTACCGCAGAACGGCTCGTCGAATTCCCCCATGACGATGAGCGTGCCTGCTCACGCCCACTCCCGAAACCTCCGCGCCCCGATCTGTGGACAACCTCGCCGAGTGTGTACACGTCGCTGTAAAGACCGACAATCGGCGACGATGTGTGCACACTCGAGTCGGGGTCGGGCACGAAAATCGGACGACAATGCGGGTATGCGCCGTCTAGGGTCCGTCGCGGAACACCGGCGACCGAGGAGGAAGCAGCCATGTCCGAGTTCCCGGTCGCGCTGAGCGGCCAGCCCGTCGTCCAACTGTGGGCACACGAACACGAGATCGAACAGCAGGCCCTGACCCAGCTGCGCAACATCGCACGGCTCGACCCGGTGCGCATGGTCGCGGTCATGCCCGACGTACACCTCGGCAAGGGGGCCACTGTCGGCTCCGTCATCGCCATGCACGACGCGGTGTCGCCGTCGGCGGTCGGCGTGGATATCGGCTGCGGGGTCGCCGCGGTGAAGACATCACTGACCGCGGCGGACCTGCCCGGCGACCTCGGTCCCCTGCGAGCGGCGATCGAGAAGACGATCCCCGTCGGATTCTCCGTCCACGCGAGCCCCGTCAAGACGCGGCGGCTCGGCGGGAAGATCGAGAGCCGGTCCGCCCGGCTGTGGGAGCGGTCGACGGAACTGCGTGCCCCGGTCGCCCGTGCCCTGGCCAAGGCGCCGTGCGCGGTCGGCACCCTCGGCGGCGGCAACCACTTCATCGAAGTGTGCCTCGACACCGACGATGCGGTGTGGCTGACGCTGCACTCCGGGTCGCGCAACATCGGCAAGGAACTGGCCGAACGCCACATCGGTGTCGCCAAGCATCTGCCGCACAACCGCGACCTTCCCGACCGCGACCTGGCCTACTTTCTTGCCGGATCCCCCGAGATGGACGCGTACCTGTTCGATCTGCGCTGGGCCCAGGACTTCGCTGCCCTGTCCCGCGCGGTGATGGTCGCGCTGCTGCGCGACGTGGTGACCGAGGCGTTCCCGCACGTGCGGTTCACCGACGAAATCAACGTCCACCACAACTATGTCGGACACGAAACCGTCGACGGCGTCGAGTACGTCGTCACCCGCAAGGGCGCGATCCGGGCCGGTTCCGGCGACCTGGCGCTGATCCCCGGATCGATGGGAACCGGCTCGTACGTGGTGCGCGGCCTCGGCAACCCGCGGTCGCTGTACTCGGCGTCGCACGGGGCGGGCCGCCGGATGAGCAGGGGTGCCGCGAAACGCACGTTCACCGTCGACGATCTGCGCGCCCAGACCACCGGGGTCGAATGCCGCAAGGACGCCGGGGTGGTCGACGAGATCCCGGGTGCCTACAAGGACCTGAACGCGGTGATCGCCGCGCAGGACAACCTCGTCGAGGTCGTCACCCACCTGCGTACCGTCCTGTGCGTGAAGGGCTGACAGCCGAGCACATGCCGGGTCGATACCGGGTGTGACCTGGGTCATCGCCCCCCGATCTCTAGAATCGAACGTCGTGTCTGGAGTGGTCTCGGGGTTCGCGGTGATTTTCGTGATCATCGGGATCGGGTTCGTCCTCGGCCGCACCGGGACGCTCGGCCCCGACGGTCAGATCGTGCTCAGCCGTCTGGTGTTCTTCGTCGCGACCCCCGCGTTGCTGTTCGACGTGCTCGCCACCTCCGACCTGGCGGTGATCTTCTCCCCCACCCTGTACGTGGCCGCTGCGACCGCGTTCGCCGTGGCGGCGCTGTACTGCGTGATCGCCGCGGTGTGGCTGCGACGTCCGCTGCCCGAACTGACCATCGGCGCACTGTCCGCGTCGTACGTGAATTCGGCGAACCTCGGCATTCCCATCGCGGTGTTCGTGCTCGGTGACGCCTCGTTCGTCGCGCCGCTCCTGCTGTTCCAGATCGTGCTGTTCTCCCCGATCGCACTGACGATCCTGGACCTGTCGACGATGCGGGCCGGCGCTTCCCGCATCGAAACGGTCACCGCGCCGTTCAAAAACCCGATCGTGCTCGCCGGCGCCGCCGGGCTGGCCGTCGCGGTGACCGGTGTGACCCTGCCCGACGCCGTGCTCCAGCCGTTCCACCTGCTCGGCGGCGCATCGGTGCCGGGGGCACTGTTGGCGTTCGGGCTGTCGCTGCAGGGGGTGAAGGTCCTCGAGAAGGGGCAGAGTCCCCGTCGCGACGTCGCGCTCGCATCGGTCCTCAAGATCGGTGTGCAACCGGTCCTCGCGTATGTCATGGCGCGGTTCCTGTTCGGTCTGGACGGGCACGAACTGTTCGCGATCGTCGTGGTCGCGACACTCCCGACCGCCCAGAACGTGTTCGTGTATGCGAGCCGCTACGGGCGTGGCATGGTGCTGGCCCGCGACGCGGCGCTCGTGACGACCCTCGCGTCGATTCCCGGTATCGGGCTTGTCGCCGCGCTCCTCGCGTGATCTGCGCATAGCGTGGTGCCCATGCGCCCGACGACGTTCCTGACCTGTGTCCTGACCGCCTGTGTTCTGACGCTCACCGCGTGCGGTGCGGGCGACGCCGACGTACCGCCCCTTCCCGAGGAACCCACCCCCGCCGACGCGACCGTGTTCACCGCCCGCACCGGGTTGCTCGATCCGCAGCCCGTCGCGGTGACGTCGTGGTCACCGGTCGCCGACGATCGCATCGCGGTGCACTTCCAGACCGGAACGCCCGAGTGCTACGGCGTCGACGCGACCGTCACGGAAACGACCACCTCGGTGTCGGTATCGCTGTTGGGCGGCATGCTCCCGGAAGCGGAAGGCCAGATGTGCATCATGGTCGCCGTCGACGGGGTCCTGGAAGTTCCGCTGCAGTCGCCGCTCGCGGAGCGGACGGTCACCACCGGCTGACCCGTGTGCCGTTTGGGCTGCCGGAAGGGCCCAAACGGCCCACGGGGGCGACAGCGCCCCC
>NZ_JBAQXC010000230.1:0-2067 GCF_049299235.1 Rhodococcus sp. (in: high G+C Gram-positive bacteria)
TGCTGCTGCTGCGGCGGGGGCTTCGGAGCCGATGACGGCGAGTTGTCCGCCGACCTCGACGGTGTCGTCTTCCTGCGCGCTGATTTCGACGAGGACACCGGCGACGGGGGACGGGATTTCCGTGTCGACCTTGTCGGTGGAGACCTCGAGGAGCGGTTCGTCGACGGCGACGTCGTCGCCGACGGCCTTGAGCCAGCGGGTGACGGTGCCTTCGGTGACGGATTCGCCGAGTGCGGGCATGGTGACGGGGGTGCCGTCGGCTGCGCCGGCCTGGGTGGGTGCAGGTGCGGCAGCGGCGGGGGTCTCGGCAGCGGGAGCTTCCGCGGCGGGTGCGGCAGCGGCCGGCGCCGGGGCAGCGGCGGGAGCAGGCTCCTCGCCGGCCTCACCGATGAGGCCGAGTTCGCCACCGATCTCGACGGTGTCGTCTTCCTGGGCGACGATCTTCACCAGGACGCCTGCAGCGGGGGACGGGATTTCGGTGTCGACCTTGTCCGTGGAGACTTCGAGCAGGGGCTCGTCGACTTCGACCGTGTCTCCTTCCTGCTTGAGCCATCGCGTGACAGTTCCCTCGGTGACGCTCTCACCAAGCGCTGGCATCTGGACGGAGAAGGCCATGTCTGTTGACTCCTCGACGGTTGTTTCGTGTGTGTTGAGTTGTACCGGCTCGTGGTCGTCCGACCATTGTGTGGTCGTTGACTATTGTGCTCGAGCCCGAGGGCCCGCGCAGGTACTTCGGTGGTGCGTGCGGCCCACACCCGGGCGAGGCATGGCCCCGACCATCCTTGCACTGATCACTTCGGGGCGTTCGGCGAGGGGCGCGTCACGTTGCGCCCGGTGTGCCTTTTGGGACCACAGAGGGGCCCGAAAGGCACACCGTAGGAGTCAGCCGTTGGCGGCGATGTCCTCGATGACCGCGATCATCGTGCGAACGGGTACGCCGGTACCGCCCTTGCCGGTGTAGCCGAACGGGCCACCGGTGTTGAACGCAGGCCCGGCCACGTCCAGGTGTGCCCACTGCACGCCCTCGGCGACGAACTCCTTCAGGAAGATCGCGGCGGCGAGCATCCCGCCCCACCGGTGCGGGGTGACATTCGCCAGGTCCGCGACCCGCGAGTTCAGGTCGGCGCGCAACTCCGCAGGCAGCGGCATTGCCCAGCCGTTCTCCCCGACAGAGCGCGACAACGCCGCGACCCGATCACGGAACTCGTCGGTGCCCATCACGCCGGGTGTGCGGTTACCCAACGCCACCATCTGTGCGCCGGTCAGCGTCGCGGTGTCGATCAGGTAGTCGGGCTCGTCCTCGCAGGCACGGACGATCGCGTCGGCCAGAATCAGGCGACCTTCCGCGTCGGTGTTGATCACCTCGACCGTGGTACCGCCGTACTGGGTGAGCACATCGCCGGGTCGCTGTGCGGTCGACGACGGCATGTTCTCGGCCATCGGGACGGTCGCGGTGACGTCGACGGCAACCCCGAGCTTGGCGGCGAGCACAACGGTGGCGACGACAGCCGCCGCACCGCCCATGTCCGACGTCATGTTCTCCATCCCGGCGGCCGGCTTGATCGAGATGCCGCCCGTGTCGAACGTGACGCCCTTGCCGACCAGCGCCACCTTCGGGGCGTTGCGCTTCTTCGACGAGTAGCTCAGCCGCACCAGTCGCGGCGGACGCGACGAACCCTGCCCGACACCGACGATGCCGCCGAAGCCCTGCTTGATCAGTGCCTTCTCGTCGAGCACCTCGACCTTCAGGCCCGCCGCGGTTCCGAGCGCCTTCGCGCGGTCGGCGAACTCGGCCGGATACAGGTGGCTCGGCGGGGTGTTGACGAATTCGCGGGCGGTCGCGACGGCCTCGGCGATCGCGGTCGCGCGGGTCAGCGCGGCCTTGGTCTCGCGGGCCCGCGGCGAGGCCGCCAGGAACTCGATACGGGCAGGTGGGCGTGCATCGGCACCCGGCGCCGACTTCGAGGAGCGGAATGCGGTGAACGTGTACGCGCCGAGCGCGAAACCTTCGACGGCCGCACCGAGATCCACCTCGGACAGGGTGGTCGCGGCGACCTCGACGCCGGT
>NZ_JBAQXC010000231.1:0-37015 GCF_049299235.1 Rhodococcus sp. (in: high G+C Gram-positive bacteria)
ATGTTTCTCATACTGGCCACCTGCTCATCCCTGTCGGCTGGCCGTTGCCGCGAAAGACCGATTCGAATGCTCTCTGGTCGTCGGCGTTGCCGAATATGTTGTCGTGGTATGCGTTGAGGGCGGTCGAGTGATGGTCGATGTACTCGTCGACTCGTCGGAGATCGGCGTAGTCGAAAGCTTCGGGTATCACATCGAATACTGCCTTCTGCATCTGTTGAGTGCGCTGCTGCTCGTCGTCACGATCGGTACGTCCAGGTTCCATGAGTTCCCCGTACGTGATCAAAGTGCCGTGGCTGCTCGCTTCGGGTGGGACGAACGTCGGCGGGACTCGTCCGGAGTCGACGAGTTCGGTGAGGATGGTGTATCTGATCTCGTTGTCGGTGATGCGGATCTGGTCGGGGCCGGATTCGTGTTGGCCGAGGCGGAAGCGTGCTTCGGGTGATGTCGCGAATTGGTCGGTGAGATTCCCGTCGGCGTCGATGATGTTGCTCGACGTCAATGCTCCGGCGGTGTAGACGACGCCGGCGGCGGCGACACCCCAGGGCGGCGGGAGGTAGCTCAATCCGGTGGCGGCGATGGCCTGTCCCGCTCCGAAATGTCCGGCGCGTGTCGTGGCGCGGTCGAGTTTCGCCTCGTCGTTGTCGGTCAGCCTGTCGCCGAGTTCGGTTCTGATACCGCCCTCGACGACCGCGCGGAGCCGACCGGATGTTTCACCGAACGTGATAGGTGGCGGGTCGGCATCGGAACGGGCGAAGGCACGATCGATGCTGTCGGCTGCTGCGAGCGCATGGCCGCTGATCAGTGTGCCCGCATGCGGGTCGGTGTCGAGCAAGGAGAAGATGCGGGTCGACTCCACCGGGCCGAGGTTGGTGAAACTGGAATGGGCGGCCAGCCTCGGATCGTCGGTCACCATGTCGACAACATAGGGCGACAGTGCTCCGGCCATCGACTGTGTCAATATCGGATTTACTTCTCCCACAGACGATTTCCCGTCATCAACACCGGGTATGTTCATCAGTCGCCCATAAGGATTGGTGTTGGCGGCGTCGGTGAACGACACGGGGGAGTCGGAGCCCGACGAGGACAGCATCAGGGCCAGCGAATGTGCGGCGTGTCCGGCGCGGTCTGCGCGGCCGGGGTCGGTGGCCGCGGCATCGTCGGGGATCCAGTCGACGAGGCGGCCGAGCGATGCCCCGTCGTCGTTCCAATCGTGTTCGAACAGCGGCATCAACGTTCGGGTGTTGTCGGGGGCGGCGAGCAATTGGTAGGACGCCTCGTCGTTTCGCAGTCCGACATCGAGGAGCCTTTCCGCAACGGGCTCGTACGCGTCGCGGTAGAGCCCGCCCGATGCTGTGGAGATATCGATCAGACGTGCAGCCGCACGGTCGAGTTCGCCCGCGAACTCCGTGCCCGGAACGACAGCGGGATTGGCTTCGCCGAGAAGTGCCGCCACACTGTCGAGCCGCTGATGCACATACACGTCGTTGAAGAAGTCTCCCGAGAACCGGGCGTCGTCGCCGGTGTCGTTGATTCGGGACAAGGTGTGGCGGAGGTCCTCGGGAACGAGACCGTAGCCGCCGGTGAGGGTGCCGTCGCCGACGTTCTCGTTCGAGACCACGAGGAGCCCGTTGGCGAGCGCATCGAGTTGGGCGGCGGCGTCGGCATCTCCGGACTCCTCGCGGGCGCGGAGCGACTCGGCGACATCGAGGAGACCGTCAGCGCCGGCTTCCCGGTAGAAGTCGCGCAGATAGTCCAATGCCACCGTCGGTACGTTGTCGACGATGTCGCCGCGTGCGAGTGCGTCCAATTGGGTCGGAGAGAGTTGGGAAGCGACGAGGATGCTGCCGATTCGTCGATGGTCGTCGGCCGAGAGGTTCCCGGTTCGTGCCGCGATACCGTCGTCGGAGCCGCCGGCTCGGGCGAGGTGTTCGAACTGGGCGAGAAGGCTCGAATCGATGCCGGAATCCCGTCGCACGACGGCAAACACGTCGGCGACGGCGGTCGCGGCAGCGGAATCGGCGGCCTCGATGGTGGTGAGGTCTGCGGTGATGAGCCGGGTCAGGATCTGTGCGCGTTGGCTCAACGCCGCCATCTGGAGGATGACCTGAGATCCGCTCGATTCCGGCACGCTCGACACGATCGGTGGTGGTGGTGTCACCGTGCCGTCGTCGGCGACCGAGAACCCGGCCCCCTGTGCGGTCCGGATGTGAGAGACCGCTGGTGTGACGGCATCGTGCAGACGGGTGGCGTGCGTTGTCAGTTCGGCTGCGGCGTCGGCCAGTGCGACGACGAGCGTGCGTCCGGGATGCAGCACATCGTGGAGGCGGTCGCGCATCGCGTCGCCGGCGTCTTCGGTCCAGAACGTGTAGGACCCGGCGGTGGCATCGCTCGCGTGACGGAACCGGTCGCCCAGAGTTGTCGCTGCGTCGCCCCACGCGACTGCCAGGGAATGCAGCGTGTGGGGCGACCAGGTGAGGGCCTGGGTGACCGTCGGGGTCACCACAGTGTGTCTCCTGCGGCCGACACGAGCAGTGCTGCCGCGTCGTCGACGGCAGCGTCGTAGATGTCGGCGCTTGCCACGAGCCGGTGCGCCGAGTCGGCGAGATGGTGAGAAACCTGTTGGAGCGCAGTATGTGTGAGCAGGGAATGCGTCACGACGGTCGCCGCGATCGACGACCCTGCGAGTCCCTGGGTGACGGAACCGCACCCGCTGTCGGTGCGGACCTCACCCGCCCCGGTGCCGGTGCTTCCGATCGTGGACGCGAATTCGCGCACCAACTCCGTATCGACGTACATGCGCCCCCCTGGCGTATCCGACCCCCGTGGATGATCGGTTACGGTAGCCGAACCACGCAAGTGCGACAAAAGGGGGGTCCGTGAATTTCGATGCGTCCGGCAACCGGTCAGGTGCGGGAATCGATCCGCTGTCCGGTCGGTTCGACGAGCTCGTGTCCGTTCTGACGAACGCTACTGCGACCGCGAGCAGTCCGACCGTGTCGGTGCGGGTCGGTGCCGACGGTGCGTTGCAGCACCTGCAGATCGACGATCGGGCGCTTCACGGTGGGGCAGCCGCGTTGGCCGCACATCTCCTGGAGGTTGTGGGGCGCGCGCATGCGGATGTGGCGGAGCGCCGGCGGGCGGCGGAATCGGCTCTGCGGGCGGATCCGCGTGTCGCAGAGGCTGTTTCCGCGGTGGCCGGGGCTGTCGATTCGCCGCGACCGGAGCCCGTCCGCGGCGAATCGGCATCCGACGACGGGCGCCCGGCGTCCTTCCTGATATCGGCCGTGGATCACTACCGGAAATAGTGGTCCACTGCTGCTTTCACGACGAGTCTCGGAACGCACTCGACATCGAGGTGCCCTTCGGCGTCAACCTGTCAGCTCCATCGTGAAACTCAATCGCTGTGAGGATCCCGCCAATCCGGACGTTCCAGCAGCCAGGACACCGCGGCACCGCCGAGGATCCCCCAGAATGCCGCACCGATGCCCCAGAATGTCACGTCCGAGGCGGTGACGACGAATGCGACGAGCGCGCCCATCGTGAATCGCCGGCCGAAACCTGCGACGAACGCGCCCTGTAGCGCCCGGAGCATCGCAAGGCCACCGAGGACCGCGACGAACGACGCAGGAGCGGCGATCATCCACCGCACGAACAGTGGGGCGAACAGTCCGAAGACGATGGCCAGACCACCACAGGTCAACGCCGCAGTGTACTGGCGTGTCCGCTCACCCGACGCGGTGAGCAACGCATTGGTCGGGCCGGTCAGGCAGGTCGACACCGCACCCACACATGCGGCGGGAAACGACAACAGACCGCACATGATGGTGGAGACGGTGATCGGGGGGCGGTGCCCGGCCGAGCGCAGGACGGCGACACCCTGCCCGTTCTGCACGACGATGACGGTGATCGCGAGGGGAATCACAAGTTCGACGATCGCCGACCATGTGAAGACCGGCGCGGTGAACACTGGTGCGGCGAAGATGCCACCGCTACCCGGGTCAGGGTCGAACCGGCCGGACAAGGCGACCGCCACGCCACCTGTGAGCAGCGCACCGAGAATCGGGGGCATCCACCGTCCGAGCGTGCCGACCGCGCTGAGCAGCAGGAATGTGCCGATCATCGGCACTGCGATCAGGGCGTCGGAGCCCAGCGCTCTCACCAGGCCCGTACCGAAGGACAGGAAGACCCCCGCCACCATCGCCATGACGATGGGCATGGGCAGGGCCTCCATCACGCGCCGGACGAGCCCCGTCGCTCCCAGCGCGGTGATCAGCGCGGCCGTCACGAAGAACGCTCCGACGACCTCGGCCCAGCTCAGGTGGGTGAGAGAGTTACCGACGAGGACGGTGCCGGGGATGGTCCAGAAGAAGCCCAGCGGTTGGCGATACGCGAGGCTCATTGCGATCGTCAGGATTCCGTTCAGGACGAAGGCCCCGAAGATCCACGACGACAGTTCGGCCGGAGACAGCCCGCCGGCCGCCCCGGCAGCGAGAATCACGGCGACCGGGCCGGTGCAGGAAAAGATCAACCCGACGAGACCGTTCACGATATACCGGGAGCCGAAGTCGTGCAGCACTTCCCGAGGCCTGACCCACGGACGAGGGGGCTTCTCGAACAGGCCGGTGTCGGGGCCCGCAGTTTCGTCGACGGTTGTCATCGGCGGTGTCTTCCCTGCCTATTCTTCGTGACGGAAATGGGCGGCCAGTTCGCTGCGTGAGCGGATGCCGAACTTCGCGTAGACGCGGGTCAAGTGATATTGGACTGTCTTGACCGAGACGAACAGTTCCCCGGCGACTTCCTTGTTGGTCCGTCCCGACGCGACCAGAGTTGCGACGGCACGCTCCTGGGGGGTCAGTGCGGACATGCTCGCGTCCCCGCGGACATCCCCGCTCTCGGTGGACTTCAACCCGCCGGCCTGAAGTTCGCGATTGCAGCGCTCGACGTAGGAAGTCGCGCCGAGCGCCGAATACAGTTCGCGGGCGCTACGCATCACGGCGTCGGCCTCACGGCGTCGACCGGCGCGGCGGAGGGTCTGCCCGTACGCGAAGTTGATGCGGGCGCGCTCGTACGGAAGGGGCAGGGGAGCGATCGCATCGAGTGCGGATTCGAAGCTTGCTCGGGCAGAGTCGATGTCGCCGCGTGCACCGTGGATGCGTCCACGTACGTACCCGAGGCCGGCGCGGGCCGAACGATGCTGCCGCTCGGCGGCGCGTTCTTCGTGGGGCCTCAGAAACAGGTCGGCTTCGTCCACGCGACCGGTCATCACCAGAGCGTTTCCGTACAAGTCCGCCCACGGCCAGAAGCCGGGTTCGTCGAGTGCGCTGCGGTGGCGGAGTGCGACCAGTGGCTGCAACTGCCGCAGCACTCCCTCGTAGTCGGCGGCGACTTCGGCGCATTGCGCGGCCGCGATGCAGGACGGCACGAGCATCAGCGCGTAGTCGTTGGGGCCCGACCTGCCGCGGTGTAGATGCTCGACCGCGGCAGGCCAGTTTCCCTGTAGTGCGTGAACTTGCGCTCCCGTCCAGTGGACGAGCGGCCGGAGGAGATCCAAATCAGTTGAATCAAGCTGTGCAGCAGCACGATCCACTGTTCTCTTCGCGTCGTTCCATGCGCCGAGTGCGATCTGGGTACGGGCGAGCCAGGCTTGCGCCCACAATGAGATCCGCAGGGAGCCGCCTCGGAATGTCGTGGGTTCGGCGGATTCGAGTTCCGAACGAGCCCGGTCGGGTTCGTCGAGGGCGAGTGCGAGCCAGCCTTCCGCCATCCGGATACGTTGGCTCTGCGCACCGAGTCGAACATGGTCGGACAATTCGGCGTAGAACGAGCGAGCTTCGACGATCTTTCCGGTCATGCCGAGTCCGAGGCCACGAATCGCTGATGCTTCCACGGCTGCGGGAGTGCCCTCCGGGACGAGCGACGCGGCGCGGTCGGCCCACTCCACGAGGTCCTCGCCGCGCAGTCGGGCAAGAGAATGGAGCACCATCCTGTGCGCGATCATCGCCGCGTGCTCCGGTTCCGAATTGTTGTCGCCCAACAGAGTCCATGCTTCACTGAGAAGTTGGTGAGCCTCTGCGGCCCGGCCCCGCTGAATCGCCAGATAGCCGAGCACCGCGTTGCGCATCGGTCCGCCCGGAACACTCTCGATCTCGGCGACATAGGTCTGTGCTCGAGGTAGATCCGCGGCACCGGTGAGTGCGTCGACCCCGCGAATCAGTCGTGACGTGCGGAGCTCTCGTTCGGGCGTGATACGGCTTGCCGTGATGAGGGCTTCGGCGGCCTGCAACCATGCGCCGTCCGTCGCGCGTTGCCGCGCGTACCGATCGAGACGATCGGCGAGAATTCCGTCGGCCGTGGGGGTGGCCGACACCTGATGGAAGAGGGACGCACCTTCATCGTCGACGATCCCCGCCGCACGCAGGTGCAGTTCGTGCCATCGCGCTGGGCCGATGTCGTCGCTCACTGCAGCACTCGTCATCGGATCGGGAAACGACACGGTGACCACCCCACGACGTTCGTGCGTCGTCAACAGGCCCACATCGTGCGCTTCGTCGAGTGGTGGGGTCGGATTGTCGATGTCGGCGAGATCGGCTGCGGGTGCCAAGGATGTACCGCTGCCGAGGATCGCGACCGCTTCGACCAGCGCGCGAGTCTGCGGCGCGCAACCGGCCAGTGCCCGGCGGACAGCGGCGGCGTGCTGCTTCGTCGCCGGGAAGCGGTCCTGCCATCGCTGCCATTGGACTCTGGGGATCTCGTCGAGCAATTGCACTACTGCTCGGGGACTTCCGAGGGTGTGTTCGTGGAGGCGTTGCGCCGTCCACGACGCGAGATCCGCGCCGATACGGACGATCGCGAGTTGTGCGATGTCGGCGGGGCCGAGCGGGCCGAGATGAATCGTGTCGGCTCCGTGTGACCGGAGTGTTCGAACGGTGGCATCGGTGACCTCGTCCGGCAGCACGTCGGGTACCAACCACACCATCAGGATCGAATGTGCGTGGGCACGCCGAATCATCGACGACAGTGCTTGGAGGGACTCGGGGTCGGCCCAATGCGCGTCGTCGACCACGATGATCGTGGGTTCTCGGATGACGTCCAGGAATCTGTGCGCGACATCGACCGCGTCGGCACCGGCCACGGGTGCGTCGGTCAATTGTTCGAGCACCCCCCAACGGTGGTCCGCCTCCCATGTTGCTCCGGAAGCGCTGCGCACCTGAAGATCCCGATGCCTGTGGATGAAAGCATCGAGGAGTGAAGTCTTTCCGATACCGGGTGGACCCTCGACGAGGGTGAGCGTGGAGGATCCGCCGCGCGCCTCGTCGAGGAGTCGGTCGAGCTGCGCGAGCTCGCGTTCACGTCCAACCAGCATCGAATCGTCCGTCACGCCTTCACGGTAGACCCGGCGGTGTCGCCCGGAGCCGTGATCTGCGGGTCGGGGAGCCTCATGGCGTGCTGCCGCGGACGAGGGACGAAGAGGGTGACGCCGCCGCCGGCAAGTGCGATCCCGGCGAAGATGTAGAAGTTGACGTTGTTCGCGAAGCCCGCGCCGATCAGCAGGCCGCCGATGAGCGGTCCGAAGATGCCGCCGAGTCGGCCGAACCCGGCGCACCATGCGACACCTGCAGCACGAGCCGGGGTGTCGTAGTAGTTGGACACGAACCCGTAGACGAGCACCTGCGTGCCGATCGTGCCGACACCGGCGATCGCGACGGCGGTGAGCAGCACCGGCAGTGGGAACCCGAACGTGAGCATGACCAATGCGACGGCGGCGAGGAGGAAGGTGGTGACGATGACGGACTGCGGGCCACGGCCGTCGGCGATCTTCGAGGCGATCAGGCCGCCGAGGATCGCGCCGCCGTTGAGGACGAGCAGGAACGCGAGCGAACCGTCGGCGTTGTAGCCGGCGTCGGCCATGATCTTCGGTAGCCACGTGTTCAGCCCGTACGTCAGGAGAAGTCCCGCGAAACTCATCATGCCGAGCAGCGCGGTGCCGACCGCGTACTTGCGGGTAGCCAGTGCCGCGAACCCGACCTTCTCGGTGGGTGCCGTGGGCGCGGACGTCGGCAGCGGGAAACCGTACTTGTCGCAGATGGCCTCGGCGTCGGCGGTGCGGCCGCGAGACATCAGCCATACCGGAGACTCCGGGAGTTTGACCAAGGCGAGAGGCAGCAGGATCACCAATGGCAGGGCGCCGATGAGGAACAGGCCGCGCCAGCCGATGGTGTCGCGCAGCAGGATTGCGAGCAGTGACGCGAGGACACCACCGGCAGGGACGCCGCTGTAGACGATGGCGTTGAACAGGTTTCGCTTGCCGGGTGGGGCGAACTCCGCGACGACAGCACCCGCCGTGGCGACCAGGCCACCGACCCCGATGCCGGTGAAGAATCGGAGACCACCGAACGTCGCGATACTGGTGGAGAACGCGGCGGCGCCCATACCGACCGAGAACCACACGATGTTGATGAGCATCATCTTCCGGCGGCCGACACGGTCGCCGAACGCGCCGGTGACCAACGCACCGACCATGACGCCGATCAGGGCGTA
The DNA here is from genome assembly GCF_049299235.1 of Rhodococcus sp. (in: high G+C Gram-positive bacteria). Lineage (GTDB taxonomy): Bacteria > Actinomycetota > Actinomycetes > Mycobacteriales > Mycobacteriaceae > Rhodococcus. The sequence continues at coordinate 8,539 of NZ_JBAQXC010000231.1, forward strand.
GGAGCCGAGCGCGCCACCCTGCTGGGCCGAGATCTCACCGAGTTGGGTGGGGTCGGCCATGAGGGTCGGCAGCACGGTTCCGTACACGACGAGGTCGTAGCCGTCGAAGATGATTGCGAGAGTGGCGAGAGCAACGATCCAGATGACACTTCGCTTGTGCTGCGGACTGGCCCAGGTCTGCGTGGTGTGGGTCATGAAATGCTCCGATGTATGTGGGAGTCACAGGTGAATTCGGGCAGAAAAGGGGCCTCACCAGCAGGGAAGGCTCGCTGGTGAGGCCCGGCGGAAGGATCAGCCTTGATCGCCTCCGGCTACGGGGAGAACCGAGCCGGTGATGTACGACGCCTCGTCGGAGGCCAGGAAGGTGATGGCCGCGGCCTGCTCGTCGAGGGTGCCGTACCGCTTGAGCAGTGAGGAGTCGACGGTCTGATCGACGATCTGCTGGTACCAGGCCTTCTCCTGCTCGGACTGCGGCGCCGGTCCGCGGGCGACTCGCCGTTCGGGTGCGACGGTGCCGCCCGGTGCGGTCGCCACCACGCGGATGCCGTACTGCGCAAGCTCGAGCGACAGCGCCGTCGTGATGGCGTTGACGCCGCCCTTCGCTGCCGCGTACGGAACACGGTTGACGCCGTGCGTCGCTACGGACGAGACGTTGACGATGGTCCCGGACCGCTGGTCGATCAGGTACGGCGCTGCCGCGCGGCACGACCAGAGGGTCGGGAACAACGACCGGCGGATTTCTCTCTCGATCTCGTCGGGCGCGTAGTACTCGTACGGCTTGGCCCAGATGGTGCCGCCGACCACGTTGATGAGCGCATCGAGCCGGCCCGTCTCGCGGACAGCGAACGCGAGTGCCGCCTCGGCACCGTCGAAGGTCTCGAGGTCTGCCGTGACCGAATGGGCCGTGCTGCCGTCGGCGCGCAGACTTTCGGCGACCTCGTGGACCAGGTCGGCCCGGTCGACGAGGACGACCTCCCCGCCTTCGGCGGCAATGCGCGTCGCGACCGTGAGGCCGATGCCCTGTGCGGCGCCGGTGATCGTCAGGCACTTTCCGTCGAAGCGACCGGGAAAGATCCGTGGTTCGCTCATCTCTGAGCACCTGCCGTGACCCGGTCGACGATAGCGCGTCGCATCGTTTGCTTGGCATGCTGGGAGTGGGTGACGAACAGGTCGCGAGCCGCGGTCTTGTCGCCCTTCTCGAACGCCTCGACGATTTCGAGGTGCTCGTCGACGATGTGCGCCTCGACCCACTGTGCGTCGCGCAGCACCTGGTACATCAGTTGTGTCACCTCGAGGCGGTTGTAGGCCTCGAGCAGCACCGGGTTGGTGCAGCAACGGAACAGGAACTCGTGGAACGCGGCGGTGGTGTCGGTGAATGATTCGGCGTCGGTGAAATGGTCGCCCTCGACGGATGCGCCGGACGCCTCCGCGAGAATCCGGAACTCGATGAGCTGCTCCGGGGAGAGCCGGCCGATGGTGAGTTCGAGGACACCGAGTTCGAGCGCCATGCGGGCGTCGAACTGCTCGTCGGACTCCGCTATCGGGGGATGTTCCTCGCCGATCTCGTAGTTGCTCGGCGAGGCGGGGGCCTCGAGTGCGACGGGACGTCCTGTTTCGTCTGCGGCCTTCTCCGCAGCGGCCTTCTCGGCATCCGTCGGTGCCGGTGCGGTCGCGCCACCCGCCGTCGCTGATGTGTTGAACTTCTCGAAGTAGAAGTTGACGGGCGTGATGTCGTTGTCCGACAAATGGGTTCGTACTGCTTCGACCATCGGCGGCGGGCCGCACAGGTAGATGTCGACGTCGCCGTCGCGCAGATGCGCAGGCTCGAACAAACCGGTCACGTAGCCCTTGTTGGGGGCCGACGAGTCCTTGTCTGCGACGCAGTAGTCGAACGTGAAGTTCGGTAGCGATTCCGTGTACGCCTGGAGTTTCTTCACCTCGACAAGGTCGTGGTCGAACGTGACACCGTAGACGAGATGTATCGGGTGCTCGCTGCCCTTGCTCTGGATCGTCGACAGGATCGATAGCAACGGTGCCAGTCCGGTTCCGCCGGCCAGCAGCAGCGACGGGCGCTTGCGTTCGCGGAGGAAGAAACTCCCGAAGGGGCCGGTGAATTCGAGGGTGTCGCCCACCTGAGCGTGGTCGCGCAGGTATTCCGACATCAGGCCCCCCTCGGTGATCTTCACCAGAAATGCCAGCGACGTATCGTTGGGTCCGGTACTGAACGAGTACGAGCGCGTCGCCTGCTTGCCGGTTCCGTCGTCGCTGCCGGGAACCCCGATGTTGACGTACTGTCCGGGCAGGAACACCAGGTCGTCGCGGTTGTCGATCTCCACGGTGAACCCGACGACGCTCTCGGAGAAGCGGTTGAGTTCGGTGATCGTCGCGGTGTACGACGCCGCCGCAGTTTTCGCGACATCCGACGTGCTGGCGATCTGCACCACCAGATCCGATTCCGGCATCATTTGGCACGGCAGGCAGTAGCCTTCGTCGGCTTCCTCATCGGTGAGGGCGTCGTCGATGTAGTCGCCGCCGTCGTAGGTGCCCGACTCGCAGAATGCCTTACAGGTGCCGCACGCGCCGTCGCGGCAGTCGAGCGGAATGTTGATGCGTGCCTTGTAGGATGCGTCCGCAACCGTCTCGTTCGGCTTGCACTTGATGAAGCGGGTGACCCCGTCCTCGAAACTCAATGCGACCTGGAAAGTCATAGCGCTCGAGTCTCCTTTCGTGGTTGCGGGGGAGTGCTAGACGACGTAGACGTCGACGATGTGGTGGATGTAGTCGTTCTTGAGGATGATCTTCTTCTTCGTGATCACCGGTTGGTCACCCGAGGCGTCGAGGGTGAGGAATGTCGTCCCGAAATACGTGTCGGTGGTGTTGTACCGGAAGTACAGCGAGAACCAGTTGTGGCGCAGGTCGATTTCGGTGCCGCGGCGCGCGAGGATCTCGACGTTCGTGATGTTGTGACCGGTGCGCGGTTCGGGCAACGATGTCGCGGACGAGCGGTCGGTGCGGATGCGGAACACGCGGTCCTCGAGGCCGCCTCGATTCGGGTAGTAGATCAGCGAGATCTCGGACTGCGGATCGTCGGTGGTCGTGCCGTTGTCGTCCCACGCCGGCATCCAGTACTCGGCGCCGGGGTGGTAGCACTCGAGCCACTCCTCGAAGTCACGGTCGTCGAGTAGACGTGCTTCCCGGTAGAGGAACTGTTCGATGTCGTTCTGCGTCAATTCGATTGCGGTGGTCATTGTTCCAGTTCCTCTCAGAGCGCGGTGGTCTCGGGGCCGTCTGCGGCGACGGCCGCACGCATCGTGTCGAGCCAGTAGCTGTGCTGGATCGGGTACAGCCCTTCGTCCTCGGTCTTGACGCCGCTGGACAGCACATCGGTCATTCCCAGATCTTTCGCGACCTGGTCGGGCCCGGTCAGGACGTGCGTGGCACCGCGGCTCATGTCGTTCCACGGGGCGGCCGTCGCGAGATACGTCTTCTGGCAGGAACGGAACTCTTCGAGGTCGTCGGGGGTGGCCATGCCGGTCGCGTTGAAGAAGTCCTCGTACTGGCGGATGCGGCCCGCGCGCGAGTCTGCGCTCTCACCCTTGGGAGCGATGCAGTAGATCGTCACCTCGGTCTTATCCACCGAAATCGGGCGCAGTTGACGAATCTGTGATGAGAACTGATCCATGATGTACACGTTGGGGTACAGGCACAGGTTTCGTGACGCGCCGACCATGAATTCGGCCTTCTTCTCCCCGAATTCCTGCGCCAGTTCGGCCTTGCGCGGGTAGAGGGGGCGGTCCTCCGGGTTGCCCCACCACATCCACAGCAGCAGGTGGCCGTGTTCGAACGAGTAGTAGCCGCCGCCCTGCTTGCCCCACGTACCGGCGTCCATCGCCTTGGTTTCGTTGCTGGACTCACCGGCGCCGCGACGGGCGGTGGTGGCCGCATAGTTCCAGTGGGTCGCCGAGACGTGATATCCGTCAGCGCCGTTCTCCGCCTGCAACTTCCAGTTCCCGTCGAAGGTGTAGGTGGACGATCCGCGCAGTATCTCGAGGCCCTCCGGGGACTGATCGACGAGCATGTCGATCATCTTCGTGGTGTCGCCCAGATGTTCCCCGAGGGATTTGACGTCGGAGTTGAGTGAACCGAACAGGAAGCCGCGGTAGCTCTCGAACCGGGCGACCTTCGTCAGGTCGTGGCTGCCGTCGGTATTGAACTGCTCCGGGTAACCGGCGTCGCGCGGATCCTTGACTTTGAGCAGCGTGCCGTTGTTACGGAACGTCCAGCCGTGGAACGGGCATGTGAACGTCGTACGGTTGTCGGTCTTGCGCCGGCACAGCATCGCACCGCGGTGGCTGCACGCGTTGATGAGGGCGTGCAGCTCGCCGTCCTTGTCGCGGCTGATGACGATGGGCTGGCGGCCGATGAAGGTGGTGAAGTAGTCGCCGACATTCGGAATCTGACTCTCGTGTGCGAGGTACACCCAGTTACCCTCGAAGATGTGCTTCATCTCCAGTTCGAACAGTTCGTCGTCGGTGAAGACGTCACGGCGGATCTGGTAGCGACCGTTCTCGGGATCTTCGACGAGGGCGTCATCGAGGTGGGTGCGCAGGTGGTCCACGGTGTCGGTCATGGGGATCCTCCAGTGTCGGCGTAGTTCCCGGGACAAGGCTGGTGTCCGATTCCGGCTCGTACATGGCTGTCGCGCGGGAGAAGTGGACGGGCTGTGTCCGGCGTTGCTACCACCCTGACAGGCTGTGTCTGCGGTCACACCGGGTAAATGCCTAGTGCTACCTAGGGCCCCAGGTCCGAGGGGCGAAGGACCCTGGGCGCGCAGAACGGCCGGATGTCACCCGCAATGCTTGATCTCGAGCTCACGGAAGAAGTCGGGGTCGTGCACATCGGCGCAGGTCCGCACGCCGTGGTACGGCAGGATTGCCCGGTCCGGGTCGGGTGCGAGCGCATGACGGACGCGAAATCGCCATATAGTCCGGTCATTTCGATCTGCATCGATATCGCGCACCTCGGAGACTGAGGCCACGACGTCGTGCAACACGTGCGTGGCCGTGGCTGGCAGGCCAGCGCGACGCCCGCGATGTGTTCGCGCTGGGAGTGTGTTCTCGGTACGGGATGACGCCGCGCCGTGCGTTGCTGGGAAACCCGTTTGTACGTACAACTTTCTGTACATAAGGAGGCCGCCGTGAGGATCATGAGTTACAGCGAGTCCCGTGCTCGCTACACTGAAGTCTTGGATTCGGTGGTGAATGACCGCGAGGAAATCGTGATCACCCGTTCGGCCACGAGCCGGTAGTGATCGTCGCGCTGGCAGATTTCGAGTCGATACGCGAGACCGCCTACCTGATGCGATCACCGGCAAATGCGCGACGTCTGCTCGATGCAATGGAACGGCTCGAATCCGGGGAGGGCCAGCTGCACGAGCTGATCGACGGTGACGACTGACCATGCGGTTGGTGTGGGATGTCAACGCCTCGGATGACTGTCTGTGGTGGCAAACTCGGGGCCGGGGACCGCGAATGGGTCCGATCCGGCTGGCCTGGATCGACTGGGGGCGTCGAGGCATCGGTGCACCAGTTCGCACCCGGGCGCCTATATCGTGAACGGTTATCCGCAGCGTACGGGCGCAAGTACGGGGTAGTGCGCTCTGCGGCGCGGTGCTCCTGACATGAGGGCAGCTGAACTGGGGATGTCGGTGTCAGCGGCGGCGGTAGCCGAGTTCTGCGCTCAAGGTCGCCGCGCAGTCCGCCACACGCTTCGCGCACAGGTCCCGGAACGACTCGAGGGTGTGTCGTCCCGTCGACGTCGAGCACGCGAGTACTCCGACGGTGTTGCCACCGGGGCCGAACACCGGGGCGGCGATCGAGATCAGCCCGTCCTCGAGTTCGGCCGCGGTCATCGCGTATCCCTGGCTGCGGACCCGATCGAGTTCGGCACGGAGATCGTCGGCGTTGTCGATGGTCGCGGCGGTGAGTCGATCGAACCGTGTTTCGGCGATCACGGCGTCCACCTGCTCGCGCGGCGACCAGGCAAGCAGCGCGCGGCCCATCGAGGTGGCGTACGCGGGTACCCGGGTGCCGACCGAAACGTTGATGCTCATGATCCGCCGTACCGGAACCCGTGCCGCGTAGACGACGTCGGTGCCGTCGAGCACTCCCAGTGACGCGGATTCGTGTGTGTGCTCGGCGATGTCCACGAGCTTGGGTAGCGCGGAATCTACGAGGGTATGTGAGGACGTGTAGTGCTGTCCGATGCTCAGTACTCTCGGCGTCACAGACCAGCGGGGCCCTGTCGACGTGACGTAACCGAGTTTCTGCAGGGTGAGCAGGATTCGGCGGACTGCCGGGCGGGACAGGTCGGTTTTGGTGGCGATCTCGGCGAGGGACGGGTTCGGGTCCTTGTCGTCGAACGCCTCCAATACCGCAAAGCCGCGTTCGATGCTCTGGATGAAATCTCGATCTCCACCCTGGTTGTTGCCTAGGTCGGCGCTCGGCATCGGCTCTCCTACCTGCGGTTCTCGTCGAGAGTGCCGCATCGTGTGTTGACAATCGGTGTGACACCACGCACAGTATGCAGTGTACGCACTGCGGTTTATAAGTACGCACAGCGTACATCTGGGTCGACGTCGCAGCCCGGGTCGAACCCGCCCCCACGCTTGCAGCCCCGTTCCTTCCGCCCCGACGAGGAGAGCCATGACCACCACCGAGAACCCGACCGCTCACGGTTCCGGCAACGCCGCCACCGACAAGTTCAAGTCGGAGCGGGTCTCGTCGGACACGTCCGTCGAGCGCGCATCCGCGATCTACCAGGACGCGCTCGAGGCTCTGGCCGGTGTCGTCAGCAAGCACGAGGTGACCTACGACGAATACCGCGTGCTCAAGCAGTGGATGATCGACGTCGGTGAATACGGCGAGTGGCCGCTGTGGCTGGACGTGTTCGTCGAACACGAAATCGAGGAAGTGCACTACAACCGCAAACACTTCACCGGAACCAAGGGTTCCATCGAAGGCCCGTACTACGTGCAGAACTCGCCGACACTGCCGTCGAAATGCACCATGCCGATGCGTGAACAGGACAAGGCCGCCGCACCGCTGATCTTCAAGGGCAGGGTTACCGACCTCGACGGCAACGGTCTCGCCGGTGCCACCATCGAACTGTGGCATGCGGACGAGGACGGCTTCTACTCGCAGTTCGCCCCCGGCATCCCGGAGTGGAACCTGCGCGGCACCATCGTTGTCGACACCGACGGCAGCTACGAGATCACCACCGTCAAGCCGGCTCCGTACCAGATCCCGAACGACGGACCGACCGGGTGGTTCATCAGGTCGTACGGCGGACACCCGTGGCGGCCCGCCCACCTGCATCTGCTGGTGTCGGCGCCCGGCAAGCGTGCCATCACCACTCAGTTGTACTTCAAGGGTGGCGAGTGGGTCGCCGACGACGTCGCGACCGCAACCAAGCCGGAACTCATCTTGGACCCGCAGGACAACGCCGACGGCATCGCAGAAGTCACCTACAACTTCGTACTCGATCCCGAAGCCTGATCGCCCGCCCGCCGAAGATGCAGGTCCGATGACGAATGCCGGTGTCCCACAGGGGTGCCGGCATTCGTGGCGAACGCACCCGCACGGCCCCTCCCATCACACCCGAACCGATAGTGAGCTGACGACCATGTCCGATCCTGATCTGAAAATCGTCGCCGTCGAATCGACGATCGTCGACGTGCCGCTGATCCGTCCGCACAAGTTCGCGACCACGACGTCGGAAGTGCAACCGATCCTGTTCGTCGCTGTCACCACCGCCGGTGGTGTCACCGGCTACGGCGAAGGGGTCGTGCCGGGCGGTCCGTGGTGGGGAGGCGAATCCGTCGAGACGATGAAGCAGATCGTCGACCGCTACCTCGGTCCGTACATCATCGGCCGCGGCGTCGACGAGATCAGTGGCATCATGCTCGACATCGAACGCATCGTCGCGAACGCACGTTTCGCGAAGGCTGCCGTCGATGTGGCCATGCACGACGCCTGGGGCCGCAGCCTCGGAATTCCGGTCGCCTCGCTGCTCGGTGGCGCGTTCCGCACCGGAGTCGATGTGCGCTGGGCGCTCGGCGCCGCACCCCTCGACGAGATCGTCGAAGAGGTCACGCACAAGATCGAGCAGCGACTGAACTTCTCGTTCAAGCTCAAGATGGGTGCACTCGACCCCGCGGTGGACACCGAGCGGGTGACCAAGATCGTCGCGGCGTTCGACGGCAAGGTCGGGTTCAGTATCGATGTCAACGCACGCTGGGACCGCTTCACCGCACTGCGATACGTGCCGCAACTCGTCGACGGCGGCGTCGAACTCATCGAGCAGCCCACCCCTGCAGACCAACTCGACGTCCTCGCCGAGATCAACCGGCGCGTGTCCGCACCCGTCATGGCGGATGAATCCGTCCACACCCCGCACGATGCCTACGAGGTCGCCAAGCTCGCCGCAGCCGATGTCATCGCACTCAAAACCACGAAATGTGGTGGCCTGCAGCGGAGCAAGGAAGTTGTTGCGGTCGCGAAGGCTGCTGGATTGCGCTGCCACGGCGCGACGTCGATCGAAGGACCTATCGGCACTGCGGCGTCGATTCACTTTGCCTGCGCCGAGCCCGGAATCAACTACGGTACCGAATTGTTCGGCCCGCAGCTGTTCGCCGTCGAACTGCTGCGGACGCCTCTCGACTACTCCGAGGGTCAGGTGCACCTGCCGGCGGGGCCGGGCCTGGGTGTGGAACTCGACATGGACGTCGTCAAGAAATATGCACGAGACTGAATTCCGCACCCGACGAAGGAGAACACCTCATGGCACTGTTCCATGTCCGGATGGATGTGAGTATTCCCCGCGACCTCGACCCGCAGGTGCGGGACGAGACGATCGCGAAGGAGAAGGCCTACAGCCAGGAATTGCAGCGGAGCGGCAAGTGGCCGCAGATCTGGCGGATCGTCGGCCAGTACAGCAACATCTCGATCTTCGACGTCGACTCCGCCGACGAACTCCATGAGATCCTGTGGAATCTCCCGTTGTTCCCGTATATGAACATCGAGATCATGCCGTTGACGAAGCACGGTTCCGACGTCAAATAGTCGCGTATCGCGATCGGCCGCACATCTCGATCTACTGAAACTGCACGGAACTCACGATTCACCCCGGACGATCAAATCCTGCCCGGACGGGACCGAGTGATGGTCCCGCCCGGGCAGGATGGCGTCCACCTGGTGGACACGGGACCGTAGCTCTGAGCGAATCCGCCACCCACGAGGAGAAGTCGCCTCGTGTCATCGGTGTCGCAGAACAAGTCCTGCCCCACCTGCCCCACGGTGTCCCGCGGTGCAAGTACGAATGTTCGGCCCTCCACGGCGTCCGTCATGCTCGTGGCGTCGTCGGCATCTCCGGAGAAAGCCTGGGCGATCAGGTCGACGGCCTGATCTGCGCCGGCGTCGAGGTTCGGTCATCTCGGCTCTGCCTGTACTGCGGCGATTCGTACTACTGGTGCCATGTCGATTCGAGGGAGCGAGATCGTGCATCGATGTCCGAGCCGACGATCAAAATCCGCGTCCGGGATTGAGCAGGTTCCGTGGGTCCAGCGCCTGTTTGATACTCGCCTGCACGTCGAGGTTGGTTCGGTCGAGTTGCTGTGTGAGCCATCCGCGTTTGAGTTCCCCGACCCCGTGCTCGCCGGTGATCGTCCCGTCGAGGGCGAGCGCCGCGGAACAAATGCGATCGGCAGTGCCCATCGCTCGTACTCGCGTGGATTCGGTGAGGTCGGGCAGCAACAACATCGGATGCAGATTGCCGTCGCCGGCATGACCGACGGTGGCGATGCGGATACCGGTCTCCCGACCGATGGTGTCGATGGCCCCGAGGAGTTCGGGCAGGCGGGTACGCGGTACCCCGACGTCCTCGATGATTGTGTGGTGCTGTTCCATGGTGGCCCAGCCGGCCAATCTCCGAGCATTCAGGAGCATGTCCGCTTCCGCGGGATCGGCGGTGGCGAAAGCCAGGTCGGCTCCCGCGGCGGTACTGCACTCTGCCAGCTTTTCGGCTTGGGTCAGAGCATCGCTGCCGTCGGCCTGGCCGATCAGCAACAGAGCCGCCGACCGGTCGAGGTCCATGCGCTGGTAGTCCTCCACCGCGTTGATCGTGGCGTTGTCCATGAGTTCGAGCATGCTGGGAGTGACACCGCTGGCGAAGATGGCGTTCAGTGCGTTCCCGCCGGCCTCGACGGTCGGGAAGGCCGCGACGAAGGTCGCGGTCGCGGCAGGCCGGGGGCGAAGCCGCAAGGTGGCGGCGGTGATGATACCCAGCGTTCCCTCCGACCCGATGAACATCTGGGTCAGATCCAGGCCGGCGACGTTCTTGACCGTTCGGCCACCGGTGCGCAGGACCCTGCCGTCGGACAGCACGACTTCCAGCCCCAGCGCGGAGTTGCGGGTGACGCCGTACTTCACACACCGCATCCCGCCGGCATTGGTGGCGAGATTACCTCCGATCGTCGAGACCTCGAAACTGCCCGGGTCCGGAGGATAGAACAACCCGGCATCGACCACGGCTCGTCCCACATCCGCGTTGACCACACCGGCTTCGACCTCGACGGTGTGATCGACCGCATCGAATCGGCGGATCGAATTCATCCGCTCCAGACTGACCACGATGCAGTTGTCGAGCGCGGTAGCACCGCCCGACAATCCGGTGCCGGCTCCACGCGGAACGACGACGGTGCCGGTGCGGGTGGCCCACCGCATGATGTGTGAGACCTGCTCGGTGGTGCGGGGACGCAGGACGGCGAGGGGCTTCCCGGCAGCGACCAGGTCGGCGCTGTCGCGGCGGTATCCCTCCATCGTGTCCGGGTCGGTGACGACGATGTCCGCGGGTACGACGTGGCAGAGGTCTTCGAGGTGATTCATCATCGGTCTTTCCGAGTTCAGTTGTGGGAGAACGTGGTTTGCACTTCGATCAGGTGTGGTTCGGTGGCGGTGAGCGCGTCCTTGAAGGCGGTGGTGAAGTCTTCGGCGGTGGCAACCGCGGTAGCGGCCACGCCGTACCCCGTGGCGATCTCGACGAAGTCGATTCCCGGGACGTCCAGGCCGGGAGTCTCTCCGGTGCCCAGAATCTGCGAGAATCCACGCAACGCGCCGTAGGTGCCGTTCTTCAGGATGATGAAGACCACCGGAATCCGGTACTGGGCTGCGGTCCACAGCGCGGTGATGCCGTAGTTCGCCGAACCGTCGCCGATGAGGCCGACGACGCGGCGTTGCGGCGCGGCGAGTTGCGCACCGACCGCGGCCGGGAGGCCGAAACCCAGCCCGCCCGAGGCGGGGAAGTAGTAGCTGCCTTGATGTGGCAGATCCATCTGGGACCAGAAGGCGTCGGCGGTGGAAGTCGACTCGTTGACGTAGATCGCATCGTCCGGTGCGGCGGTGCGGATGAGGGAGAACAAGTGGGCCGGGTCGAGTCCGTGCCCGGTGGAGATCGGGGCGTCGACGCGGTCTCGGGGGGGAAGGGGCGGCCGGGTGCTGGGTTCGATCAGGGAAGACAAGGCATCGAGTGTGGCTCCGACCGGTGCCACGTAGGCCTCACCGACCGGCGCACGGGCGGCTTCTCCCGGATCGTCGGTGATCTGGATGAGCCGGGTGCCGTCGGGTAGGTAGTTGCCGGGTACGTACTGGTGGTAGCGGAAGACGGGAGCACCGATCACCAGTACCACATCGTGTCCGTTCAATGTGCTTGCCAAATCTGCGATTCCGGCAGGGAGGACCCCGCGGAAGGAGGGGTGGCGTGTGGGGAACGGGCAGCGGGACGGAGACGGCGCGATCCATACCGGGGCGCGGAGCGTGTCGGCCAACTGCACGGCATGGTTGTTGGCGTGGTCGGCGTCGACAGCCGGCCCGAGTACCAGAGCAGGATTCGTCGCCGTGGCGAGGATCTCGGCGAGGGAGTCGAGTTGGTCGCCCGAGATGGCCGCAGCGCTGTGCACCTGCCGGTGGACGAGGTCGGCCGAGTCGGCCGGGGCCTGGTGCGCCCAGTCGTCGTAGGGGACCGAGACGTATACCGGGCCTTTCGCCGGGAGTAGTGCGGTGTGGATGGCCTGGTTGATGGTGCGGGGAACATCCTCCGCGCAGGTGGGTTCACTGCTCCACTTCACGAGTGGTTTCAGCAGGGTTCCGGCATCGACATTGGACAGCATCACTTCCTGTCCGATCGTCGAGCGAACCTGTTGCCCGGCGGTGACGACGAGAGGGCTGTGGGAGTACACCGAATTGGTCAGTGCCCCCATGGCATTGCCGGAACCGGATGCGGCGTGCAGGTTGACGAAAACCGCATCTCCGGACACCAGTGAATAGCCGTCGGCCATCGACAGGACCGCGCCTTCGTGCAGACCGAGTATGTAGCGGAAGTCGTCCGGCATACCCGACAGGAACGGCAGTTCGTTCGATCCGGGGTTGCCGAATACGGTGGTGAGTCCGCGCGCTCGCAACACCTCGTATGTCGCTTCGCTCACCGTCGTCATGGGAACTCCTTCTGTGGTCCTCGACATCGGGCAGGTCGCATCGTCGACGCTAACCGCCCCCGTGGTATCGACCTAATGAATGATTGATATATCAACATGCACAGTGCTTATGGGTGGTGTTCTCATGGTTGAGCACGGAACGTGACGAGTTGATCAGCCGAGAGGTTCGGGGTTGCGTAGGCCGTGGGGGTGGTGGAACGCATGCGAGGTACCAGTAGTGCTGCCGCGGAACCGATCACAGCGATGAGCGCGAAAAGGTAGAAGGCCGGAGTGACGCCGGTGCCGCCCGCGACGACGAGTCCGGTCAGGGTGGGTCCGGCGACACCGCCGAGTCGGCCGACGGAGGCGACCCAGGCAGTGCCGGCGGCTCGGCACGATGCCGGGTAGTACGAAGCAGCGAAACCGTAGACGAGGACCTGGGCGCCGATGGTGCCGGCACCGGCAACGAACGCGAGGATGAACAGCAGCCAGGAGGACACGTCGGTGCTCAGGATCGTGATGGCGACCGCGGCGCCTGCGAAGGTTGCTGCCGTCACCGCCTGCGGGCCGATCCGATCCGAGAGTCGGGACGCGAACAGGGGCACGATGATCGCTCCGGCATTGAGCACGAGCAGGAAGGTCAACGACGAGTTGCTGCCGAAGCCCGAGGACTGCATCAATTTGGGCAGCCAGGTGTTCAAGGCGTAGGTCAGCAGCAGGCCACAGGAGCTGAGGAGTCCCAACAGTACGGTGGCGCGCCACAGTCGTTGCGTGAACAGTGCACGAGGACCGACCTTTTCGTCGGCCTGTGCGGGTTCGGGCCGATCGATCCCGGCGGCATCGGCTACACGGTAGGCGTCCTCGGTCCGACCCTGGGCCAGCAGGAAACTCGGTGATTCGGGCAGAAACTTGAGCATCACCGGTACGAAGACGAGCAGTGGTACGAGGCCGATCCAGTACATGATGCGTACACCGAACGAGTCGATCAGGACCAGCCCGAGCAGTGAGGCGAGTACTCCACCTCCGGGGAAGCCGGCCCATACGATGGCGCTGTAGCTGTGGCTCCGCCCCTTCGGGGAGAATTCCACTGCCATCGCGGCAGCGAGCGGGATGAGTGCGCCGACACCGACTCCGACGGAGAAGCGGCCGATGCCGAACAGGGTGGCGTCGGGTGCGAGTGCACAGATCCCCATCCAGGCGGAGAACCAGCCGGTTGCGCAGATCATCAGGCGGCGCCGACCGAGGCGGTCGGCCACGGCGCCGGCGAAGATGGATCCGGCGAGCATGCCGACGAGGGCGTAGCTGCCGATCACACCCGCTTGCGCCGCGCTGAGGTTCCATGCCGGGTCGGCGAGCATCGTCGGCAATGTTGTGCCGTAGACGACCATGTCGTAGCCCTCGAAAACGACCGACAGCAGACACAGTAGGAGGACGACCCGTGAGGAGGCGGCGGTCTTCGGGTGTGTTGCGCGGGAACTTGTTTGAGTCACGTGCGTACTTTCTCGATCCGGGAGATGCAACGGATGTCGGGCGAAGTGCTCCGCGTCCCGCTCGCAGCGGGTGGGCTGACGGAACCGGGGAGACCCGCCCTCGGCCATGTGGCGCACGTCACGCTAACCGGAAGAATGGTGATAACTCCAATGAATGGTTGACATCACCCTATGAATTGCATTTATTTTGACTATGGCGCAGCTCGATTTGAACCTGATCCCGACGTTTCTACTGCTGTACGAAACTCGCAGTGCCACCCGGACCGCGGAGGAGTTGTCGCTGACCCAACCTGCCGTCAGTCATGCGCTGGGGCGACTGCGCAGGCATTTCAACGACCGACTGTTCAATCGCTCCCCGGGCGGTCTGCAACCGACGGAACTGGCGACCACGATCTATCCGACGTTGCGTCAGGCCATCGAGGTGATCGACACCACGGTCAGAGGCGCCGGGCGGTTCGACCCGACGACATCTCGGCGGACGTTTCGCCTGCACGCCACCGACCTCGGTGAAATCAACCTGTTGCCGGCGGTGCTTCGACTCATCGCCGACACCGCCCCACACATCGACCTCCACGTCGAGCCGTTGAACTTCTCCGTCGTCGAAGACCGACTCCGGCAGGGCCGGGCCGACGCGGCGATCTGTACCCCACCGATCACCGCACCCGATGTCGATCGCGATCTGATTCGGCGGGACAGCTACTGCGGGATCTGTAGCGCCGACCACCCGCGCATCGGCAACGAGCCCACACTGGACGACTTCCTGGCCGAGCGGCATATCGCCGTGGAGGTCACAACCGGGCACACCGATGTCGACCACGCCCTCGCGTCGCTCGGTCACGTCCGGGATGTGGCCCTGCGGATTTCGCACTTCGCTGCCCTGCCACACCTGATCGAGCAGACGCGCTATCTGTCGATCATCCCGCGCTCGGTCGCCGACCAGTTCCTCGGCATCGCGCCGGTGAAAACCTTCGAGTTGCCGTTCGATGTTCCTGCCGTGGAAATCTCGCTCTACACCTACAAGCGGGTCCTGCCGGACCCGGGCATCGCATGGTTCCGGCACGCCGTACGCACCGCCCTGAGCACCGATATCGGCACCGCGTGACGTTCTTCCTGACCCGCGCATTCGTTGGGGGCGGCCTCGGATGCGTCGAAAATGGCGCGGCGACCTGTGCTTTTTCCATGATCGTCCGCGTCGCGCACGCTCCCGGTGTGTCCACAAACGGAACACTCACACCGCGCGACTCTTTGTGAGGCTGAGAGCACCAGCGAACGAACGTGGTGTGCATCACCCGAAGGAGTGCGGATGAAGACCCAGGCAGCGATCCTGTGGGAACGTGGCGGTCCCTGGAGTGTCGAGGAAATCGACCTCGATCCACCCAGGCGCGGCGAGGTTCTCGTCGAGATGGCAGGGAGTGGCCTGTGCCACTCGGACGAACACGTTCTCACCGGCGATCTGCCGTGGCCGCTGCCGATGATCGGTGGTCACGAAGGTGCAGGCACCGTGCTCGAGGTCGGCCCCGGTGTCGACGGACTGGTGGCCGGCGACCGGGTGATCTTCGGTTTCATCCCGGCCTGCGGACGCTGCGCGGCGTGCTCGGCCGGCATGCAGAACCTGTGTGAGCTCGGCCGGTATCTCGGCGACGGCACCCAGATCTCCGATCACACGGCTCGCCACCACGCCCGTGGCCAGGATCTGGGACTGATGTGCCTCCTCGGCACCTTCGCTCAGCACACCGTGGTCAGTGAAGCCAACTGCATCAAGATCGACGACGATATCCCCTTGGACAAGGCATGCCTGCTCGGCTGCGGAGTCGTCACCGGATGGGGTTCGGCGGTGTTCGCCGGAGGGGTCCGCCCCGGTGATACCGCCGTCGTCGTCGGAGTCGGTGGAATCGGCATCAACGCTGTCCAAGGTGCTGCACTGTCCGGATCACAGTACGTCGTCGCCGTCGACCCCGTCGAGTTCAAACGCACCAAAGCACTCGAACTCGGGGCCACCCACGCCGTCGCAACCAGCGAGGAAGCCCTCGCCCTGGTCACCGAACTGACCTGGGGTCGCGGCGCCGACGTCGTCGTCAACACCACCGGAGTCGGCGAGGGGAATCAGATCGCCGAGAGTCTGGCGATGACCGGGAAACGAGGCACCGTCGTCGTCACCAACCTGCACCGTGCCACCGAGGACACCGTGTCGATGAACGCCCTCGACCTGGTGCTCATGGAGAAGAAGGTGGTCGGATCCTTGTTCGGCAGCGCCAACCCTCGCCTGCACATACCGAAACTTCTTCAGCTCTATCGCAGCGGGCATCTCAAGCTCGATGAACTCGTCACCCGCACCTACACACTCGACGAACTCAACACCGGCTACCAGGACATGCGGGAAGGCCGCAACCTGCGCGGCGTCCTCACCTTCTGAACATTTCACGCACCGATCCAGGAAGAAACCATGAATCTGAACTATGACGTGCTGTTCATCGGCGGCGAATGGGTGGCACCGAACTCCACCGGACGCATCGTCGCGATCTCGGCCAGCACCGAAGAACCGATCGGATCGGTGCCCGAGGCCGACGACGTCGACGTCGACGCCGCAGTGGCCGCCGCTCGCCGGGCGTTCGACGACCCGTCGGGCTGGGCGCACTGGCTCCCGGCAGATCGGGCCGCAGCGATGGAGCGGCTCGCTGACGTGCTCGAACGCCGCGCCGGTGACGTGGTCGAACGGGTCAGCGCGCAAAATGGTATGCCGGTCGCGGTGGCACGCCAACTCGAAGGCGCCTTCCCGGTGGTGCTCCTGCGCTACTACGCACGGCTGGCACGGGAGACGGCATTGGAAGAGACCCGGGCAGGGTTGTTCGGTGGCACCACCTTGGTGCGGCGCGAACCGCTCGGTGTCGTCGGTGCGATCGTGCCGTGGAACTTCCCGCAGACCCTCGCCGCGTTCAAGTACGCCCCGGCGCTCGCTGCCGGCTGCACGCTGGTGATCAAACCGTCTCCGGAAACCGTCCTCGACAGCTACCTGTTCGCCGAGGCCGTCGCCGAAGCGGGCCTGCCCGCCGGGGTGATCAACATCGTCCCCGGCGGCCGGGAGATCGGCGCACATCTGGTGGCTCATCCGGGAGTGGACAAGATCAGCTTCACCGGCTCCACCGCGGCCGGCCGGTCGATCGGTGAGGTGTGCGGCCGGCTCCTGCGCCCGGTCACCCTCGAACTCGGCGGTAAATCCGCTGCCATCGTCCTCGACGACGCCGACCTGGACCTGCAGCAGCTTGCCGAGAAGCTGTTCACCTCCACCCTTCTCAACAACGGCCAGACCTGCTTTCTCGGCACCCGTGTTCTCGCCCCGCGCAGCCGCTACCGCGAAATCGTCGACCTGTTCACCGATTTCGCCGGATCCCTGACCGTCGGGGACGCCCTGGACGAGGCCACCCAGATCGGGCCGATGGCGACCGCCGCGCAACGCGATCGCGTCGAGCGGTACATCGCCAAGGGCCTCGGTGACGGTGCCCGCATCACCACCGGCGGCGGACGGCCCGCCGGCCGCGATCGGGGCTGGTTCGTCGAGCCGACGATCTTCGCGGACGTCGACAACAATCACACCATCGCCCAGGAAGAGATTTTCGGGCCGGTGCTGTCGGTGATCCCCTACACCGACGACGAGGAGGCCGTGCGCCTGGCGAACGACTCCGATTACGGGCTCGGCGGCACCGTGTGGACCACCGATCACGATCGAGGTGTGGCGCTCGCCAAGCGAGTACACACCGGCACGATCGGGATCAACACCTATCTGCCCGAGCCGACCGCGCCGTTCGGTGGGGTCAAGGCCAGCGGTATCGGCCGCGAACTCGGGCCCGAAGCTCTGGCCAACTACCAGGAACTCAAGTCCGTCTACCTCAGCTGATCGACCACATCCCGCGGGACCGTCGCACTTCCCGCCGGTTCCGCGGGGTGATCACCGGACCTACACTCGCAGTAGCTGTGATCGACATGAAGGGACGTCGAGATCATGGGTGAACTCGACCCGTCACTGCGGCCGCTCATCGCCCAATCCTGGCAACGGGTGGCCATGAGTGGGCTGTATCCGCAGGCATCGGTGGACAACGCCGAGATCGACGACGTCGACCGACGCAGCCGACTGATGGTCGCTGCCGCCCCGATCCTGGACGAGATGGCCGAGGAACTCGCCGACACCGGCTTCGCTGTCATCCTTGCCGACCGCACCGCCCGCCTGGTCGATCTGCGGTTCGGTCAACGTCAGCTTCAACCGAGACTCGAGAACATCGGAACCGTCGAGGGACGACGCTTCCTCGAGGAGACCACCGGTACCAATTCGATCGCCACCGCCTTCGAACTACGACGCGGCCTGGCGGTGCGCGGCGACGAGCACTATATCGACGCACTGAAGGATTTCAGCTGCTACGGCGAGCCGATCCTGAATCCGATCACCCGCCGCGTCGAGGGCGTCCTCGACATCACGTGCCTGACACGAGACGACAGCCCCCTGCTTGCGCCGTTCGTGATCCGTGCGGCCCACCGGATCGGTGACGGCCTGCTCGAGCAGGCACGACGGGCCGAACAGCGTATCTTCCGTAGTTTTCAAGACGCCACTGCTCGCGCCCGCACCCGGCCCGTCGTCGCGATCGGCGACGACATCCTGCTTGCCAACACTCCCGCGGTGCAGATGCTCGAACCGGCCGACCACGTTCTGCTGCGCACGCTGGCCGTCGAAGTGCCGGCGGGCAGAGATGTCCGCCGGGAAATATCGTCGGCCGTCGGTCGTCTGCTGTCTGCGACGGTCACCCGTATCCCCGGTAGCAGCGCGGCGCTGTTCGTTTTCGACGGTGACGCCGCACCGCGGCCGACCCAGGTGCCACACACTGCTGTGCGTACCGCGCCCCGTGCACGGGTGATCACCGGAGAACCCGGAACAGGTCGCACAACCACCGCCCGTCGTCTCAGCGACGAGGCCGCGACCTGGCTCGACGCGTCCCAGGCCGCGGAACTCGGGTCCCGCTCGTGGCTCGAGACGCTGCGCCGCCACCTTGCCGAGCCCGGTCGAGTGGTGGTCGAGTCGATCGAATTGCTGTCGGCGTCGTCGGCCCGGAGCACCGCTGCGGCGATCCGCGCCGGCCGAGCCGACGTCGTGCTCACCAGTGCCCCGGCCGAGGAATTGCCGGCCGAGCACGCAGCATTGGTGGCGCACTGCAGCGACCGGATCGACCTGGCCCCGCTTCGGCTGCGCCGCACCGACATCCCGTCCCTGGCGGCCTCCATGCTCAACGAACTCACGCACCCCGCACCGGCCCGATTCACCCCTGCCGCACTCGAGGCACTGACCGGCCAGCAGTGGCCCGGCAACCTGCGCGAATTGCACACCGTCGTCGCAGTCGTTGCCGGTAAACGCAGCAGCGGCGACGTCACGGTCGCCGATCTCCCCGAGGCGATGCGGACCCGCATGGTGCGCGCCTTGACGCCCCTCGAACAGGCCGAACGTGACGCGGTGGCCAAGGCCCTCCACGACACCGGGGGGAACAAGAAGGCCGCGGCTCAACGACTCGGGATCAGCCGTACCACCTTGTACCGGGCAATCCGCAGCTACGGCCTCGCGCCGTCGCAGCGCTGACGCTCGGGTCCCTACCGTCCGCGAGCCCATGCTACAGCGATCGAAAGTTCTTGCAGTTCTTCATCTCCGACTACATCTACCGAGGATTCATGACTCGCACACTCCGTCAGTGGCTCGGCACCGCGGTGCCCGAACGTATCGAGCTGCTGGGCGACTCTCGGCAGGCCGCGCTCGAGGCCACCCGATCGCACAACACCTTCATTTCGGTCGCCGACAACCCCGTTCCTGCCGACACCGGCGGTGAGCTGGCAGGTGTGCCGTTCGGGGTGAAGGACAACATCGACGTCGCTGGAACACCCACGACTGCAGGCAGTCCCATGTTGGCCCAGCACATACCTGCCACCGACGCCGCAGTTGTCAGCGCCCTACGTGAGGCGGGGGGAGTGGTACTCGGAAAGACCAACCTGCACGAACTCGCTTTCGGTGTCACCACCAACAACAAGACGTACGGTGCGGTCCGAAACCCCCTCGACCCCAATCGAAGTGCGGGTGGTTCCAGTGGCGGCAGTGCTGCGGCAGTGGCGATGGGCACAGTTCCCTTCAGTCTCGGAACGGATACCGGCGGTTCGGTCACGATTCCGTCCGCATTCTGCGGAGTCGCCGGCTTCCGGCCCACCACCGGCCGCTATCCGGGCGATGGCGTGGTGAACCTGTCGACCACGCGGGACACCATCGGCATCCACGCCCGCACCGTCGAGGACATCGTATTCGTCGACCATGTGATCACTCGAACGGAAACCCCTGCAGCGCCTGCACTTTCCGAAATGGTCCTCGGTGTCGTCGCCAGTCGGTATCACGACATGGACCCAGTTGTCGCGCAGGCCTGTACCGCTGCCCTGAGTGCCCTCGAGCAACGCGGTGTCACCCTTGTCGACGTGTCCCTGCCCGACGATATGCTTCTCGCGGCCGGTCCAGGCATCGAGTTGGTGTTCTACGAAACCGAACGACTCGTACCGGCACGGGTATTCGACGCTTCGGGACGCAGATTGCCCACCGACATCGGCGATCTTGTCGATCGTATCGCGTCACCGGACGTCCGGGCCACGGTCGAAGGTATCGCGGCACGGCGTATCGCCCCGTCGGCCTACGAGCGGGCTCGACGATGCCGATGGCAACTGAGGCGGGTCTATGAGCAGGCATTCACGGCCAGCGGCGCCCACGCATTGATCTTCCCCACCGTGCACACCCTGCCTCCGTTCCTCGGTGAGGACGACACTTTCGAGGTCAACGGCAGGCCGCAGCCGGTCTTTTCGACCGTGACCCGGAATACTGCGCCCGGCACGGTCGCGGGTGTGCCGATGCTCTCTGTCCCTGTGGGAACCACGCCCGACGCGCTGGCGGTCGGTCTCTGCATCGAAGGGCGCTTCTTCGCTGACGATCACCTGCTCGCGTGTGGGCAGCGCATCGCAGAAGTAGTGAGCCCGAGTGCCCGTCGTTGTGTCGTTCCAGAATCGGAATTACTCTAGTTCGTATAGCGACCGTCCGTCCACATTGCGAACATGGAGCACCGATTGCCCGTCACACTTCACCACGAACAGCACGGAGACCCGTCAGCACCACCGGTTCTCCTCCTCGGCTCACTCGGATCCGATCTGTCGATGTGGCAGCCGCAGATCGACGCACTGTCCGCGAACTGGAACCTCATCACCGTCGACCATCGCGGACACGGATCATCGCCCGCGCCCCGAGGCCCCTACTCGATGAGCGACCTCGGCGGCGACATCGTCGCACTACTCGACTCGCTGGAACTGCAGTCGGTGCACTACGTCGGCCTGTCGCTCGGCGGCGCTGTGGGTCAATGGCTCGCCGCCCACCACCCTGCTCGTGTCCGGACCCTCACCTTGTTGTGTACGTCGCCGGCGTTCCTGCCGGCGGGGCCGTGGATCGACCGCGCTGCGACCGTGCGCACCGAAGGGCTCGCGTCGATCGCCGAGTCCATCGTGTCCCGCTGGTTCAGTTCCGGACGCGCCGCGAGCGACCCCTCGCTCATCGGCCGGCACGTCGAGATGGTCGAGAACACCACCGATGAGGGCTATGCCGCATGTTGCGAGGCCATTTCGGACTGGGACGGCCGGGGTGACCTCGCCGGCATCGCCGCTCCCACCCTCGTGATCGCAGGAGACGAGGATCCCGCGACGCCGCCCGCCGCGATGCGGATCCTCGCGGACGGCATCACCGACGCCGAATTCCACGTCGTCGCCCCCGGGGCGCACCTCGCGAACGTCGAACAGCCCGAAGTGATTTCGCACTTGATCGCCGATCATCTGGCGAAGAGTCGATCGTGACGGACGGCCGCACCGGGTCGACACCCGAGGGGACGCGCGCACCATAGGACCGGAGCGCCGTTGTGCCTATCGGCACGGTCCGCCGAATTCACCGTCGACGGAGATCTCCTCGCGTTCTCCCGGAACTGCCTCTCTAGCAACGTCTTCCGGCGGCATGTTCTGTCGCTCGGCGTAGGCGCAGGTTTCGGCATCCATGTCCTCGAACGTCGTGCCGGGATTGGAACACACCAACTCGTCGATCGCATCGTCGTACGTGGCGGGCGCGGCGGCGGTGTCTCCGCAGGCGGCCGTGAACAGCGGGATCGAGAGGACGCATACCGAGCGTCGGAGCTTCATACGCTCAACCTGGCACAACCTGATCGGCCCTCCCCGGCCCCGACGAGCGGGTGCGATCAGGGTGTCGAAACGAACCTGGTCCGCTCACCCGAAACAGGGTGAGCGGACCAGGTTTCGAAACTACTGCGGACGAAACCGACTCAGCAGTCGAAGTACAGCTGGAACTCGTAGGGGTGCGGGCGCAGGTTGACCGGAGCGATCTCCTGCTCGCGCTTGAGCGAGATCCAGGTCTCGATCAGGTCGGTGGTGAACACGCCGCCCTCGGTGAGGTACTCGTGGTCGGCTTCGAGGCGGTCGATGACCGCGTTCAGCGACGTGGGAGCCTGCGGGATGTTCTTGGCCTCCTCCGGCGGAAGCTCGTAGAGATCCTTGTCGACCGGAGCCATCGGCTCGATCTTGTTCTTGATGCCGTCCAGGCCGGCCATCATCTGCGCGGCGAAGTTCAGGTACGGGTTGCCCGAGGAGTCCGGCGCACGGAACTCGAGGCGCTTGGCCTTCGGGTTGTTACCGGTGATCGGGATACGGACCGCGGCGGAGCGGTTGCGCTGGCTGTACACCAGGTTGATGGGGGCCTCGTAGCCCGGCACCAGGCGGTGGTACGAGTTGATGGTCGGGTTCGTGAACGCGAGCAGCGACGGCGCGTGGTGCAGGATGCCGCCGATGTACCAGCGGGCGAGATCGGACAGACCCGCGTAGCCGGCCTCGTCGTGGAACAGCGGCTTGCCGTCCTTCCACAGCGACTGGTGCACGTGCATACCCGAACCGTTGTCGCCGAACAGTGGCTTCGGCATGAACGTGGCGGTCTTGCCGTTCTTCCACGCGGTGTTCTTGACGATGTACTTGAACAGCTGCAGATCGTCGGCCGCGGCGAGCAGCGTGTTGAACTTGTAGTTGATCTCGGCCTGGCCGCCGGTGCCCACCTCGTGGTGGCCGCGCTCGAGTTCGAAGCCGGCGAGCTGCAGGTTGGTGGAGATCTCGTCGCGCAGGTCGACGTAGTGGTCGTACGGTGCGACCGGGAAGTAGCCGCCCTTCGCGCGGACCTTGTAGCCGCGGTTCGGCGTGCCGTCGGCGTTGTACTCGTTGCCGGTGTTCCAGCCGCCGGAGATCGAGTCGACCTCGTAGAACGCACCGTTCATCTTCGAGTCGTAGGACACCGAGTCGAAGATGTAGAACTCGGCCTCGGCACCGAAGAAGGCGGTGTCGGCGATGCCGGTGCTGATCAGGTATTCCTCGGCCTTGCGGGCGACGTTGCGCGGATCGCGCGAGTAGGACTCACGGGTGAAGGGATCGTGGACGAAGAAGCTGACGTTCAGGGTCTTGGCGGCACGGAAGGGGTCGATGCGCGCGGTCGTCACGTCCGGAAGGAGCAGCATGTCCGACTCGTGGATGGACTGGAAGCCGCGGACGGAGGAACCGTCGAAGGCCAGGCCGTCCTCGAACACATCCTGATTGAATGCCTTCGCGGGGATCGAGAAGTGCTGCTCGATGCCGGGCAGGTCGGTGAAGCGGATATCGACGTACTCGACCTTTTCGTCCGCGATGTACTTGATGACCTCTTCGGCCGTGGTGAACGCCACGCTTGTGCTCCTTCAGTCGGTGCGCGCCAGTGTGATGGGCGCCTGCGTCGAAAGCAGACGGTATGGACTCGGTGTTGCCCGCCCATCAATCCCATGTTTCGCCAGTGTTACACCTCGCGTCGTCCTGCGGTGAGGACGTCAGGTGTGGTAGAAGTCACC
The DNA here is from genome assembly GCF_049299235.1 of Rhodococcus sp. (in: high G+C Gram-positive bacteria). GTDB lineage: Bacteria > Actinomycetota > Actinomycetes > Mycobacteriales > Mycobacteriaceae > Rhodococcus. The sequence continues at coordinate 32,526 of NZ_JBAQXC010000231.1, forward strand.
GACGGAGCACGGGGCTCGCCTAATAGTGCGAGCCACAGCCTATCCTGGACGCATGGCACGGATGACGGGCAGTTGGCTTTCCGGTCCCTCGGCGGCACTGCCGAAAGACCAGCACCGCGAGCAGGACTATCCCGGGCAGACGCTCGGACTGCCGCAGAACGGTCCCGGTTCGCTCGCCACCACGGGCAAGCGGGTGCTCGCCCTGGTGATCGACTGGTTCACCGCGATGGGTGTTGCGGCGCTGCTCGTCGGGGAAGCTCCGCTCGAGAGCCCCAACCTGTCCGCCTACACACTGATCGTCTGGTACGTCGTCGGTGTCGTGTGTGTGACGCTGTTCTCCTTCACACCCGGCCAGTACATCGCCGGACTTCAGGTCGCGCGGATCGATGCGCCGGTGCGGGTCGGCATCGTCCGCGCGCTGTCGCGTCAGTTGCTGCTCGTGTTCATCGCACCGGCGCTCGTCACCGATATCGACAGCCGCGGCCTCCAGGATCGGGCAACCCAGACTGCCGTCGTGCGCAGCCGATAGGTCGGGGATCGCGGATTCGGCGTCCCCAACCCGGTAGCAACCCTCGTCAGCGGCGCCGAATCGTGCGCTGCACGCTGCGCATCTTCGCGCCCGCGGGCAGCGGACCTTTCGGCATGGCGGCACCGGACTTCTTGGTGTTCAGGGCGGAGAGCCGACCCTCGATGGTGTCCATGCGTTTGGTGTCGATGTTCCGGGGCAGTTTGGACAGATGCTTCTGCAGCTGCGACAACTTCACCTGACCCTCGTCGTTGCCGACCACGATCTCGTAGATCGGAGTGTCCCCGACCAGTCGCGCCACCCGCTTCTTCTCCTGCGCGACGAGGCCCTTGACTCTGCTCGGGGACCCCTCGCCGACGAGGATGATGCCGGGACGGCCGATCACCCGGTGCACGGCGTCGAGTTGGGTGGTGCCGGCGACGGCCTGGGTCACCCGCCACGCGCCCTGAAGGTTGTCGAGCGCCCACGCGGCCGCACCGGCCTGACCGTCGGCCCTGGCGTAGACGGTCTTCTGTACGCGGCGACCGAAGATGATGAATGCCAGCAGCGCACCGATGATGACGCCGATCGGCAGGAAGAACCACTGCAGTCCGAAGATCAAGCCGATCAGGAAGAACACGATGATCGAGGCGACGAGCACCCCGATCATCCACGGCAGCAGAAGCTTGTCTTCCTTGCGCTGAATCTGGAAGGCCTGCCAGAGCTGGGTGCGCCGCTCCTTCGATGCCTGCTTGCGCGCGGCCTTCGCCGCCGCTTTCGCTTCCTTGGTGGGTTTGCTGCCGTTCGCCATGCTTCTCAGGATACGTTCCCCGTGGTGGCGCATTCGCCACCACGGGTACCGGCGCGACGTGGGCGAAGCGAGCGGCTGACTATTGTGCGAAGCGGGCGAGAACCGCGCTCGCCTCTTGCGATGCGGTTCCCTCCTGCGCCAGATGTGCCTGACCGGCAGGCAACTCACGTCCGTGATGCGCCATCGCCTGGGCATACAGGCGACCGGCACGATACGACGAACGCACCAGCGGACCGGCCATCACGCCCGCGAAGCCGACCTCTTCGGCGGTCGTCGAATGTGCCACGAACTCCTCCGGCTTGACCCACCGCTCCACCGGATGGTGTCGCGGAGACGGCCGCAGGTATTGAGTGATCGTGACGATGTCGCAGCCGGCGGCGTGCAGATCGTGCAGCGCCTCGGTCACTTCGTCCGGGGTTTCGCCCATGCCGAGAATCAGGTTGGACTTGGTGACCAAACCGAACTCGCGGGCGGCGGTGAGCACATCCAGAGACCGCTGGTAACGGAACGCCGGACGGATGCGCTTGAAGATCCGCGGAACCGTCTCGAGGTTGTGGGCGAGGACCTCCGGGCGCGACTCGAACACTTCCTGCAGCAACTCGGGCCGGCCGTTGAAATCGGGGACGAGATTCTCGACGCCGGTGCCCGGATTCAATTCGTGGATCTTGCGGACCGTCTCCGCGTAGAGCCAGGCACCGCCGTCGGGCAGGTCGTCGCGGGCGACACCGGTGATCGTCGAATAGCGCAGACCCATCGACTGGACGGACTCGGCGACGCGCCGTGGTTCGTCGCGGTCGAGGGCGGTAGGCTTGCCGGTGTCGATCTGGCAGAAGTCGCAGCGCCGGGTGCACTGCTCGCCGCCGATGAGGAAGGTCGCCTCGCGGTCCTCCCAGCATTCGTAGATGTTGGGGCAGCCGGCTTCCTCGCAGACCGTGTGCAGACCTTCGCTGCGCACCAGCCCTTTGAGCTCGGTGTATTCCGGGCCCATCTTCGCCCGAGTCTTGATCCAGTTCGGTTTGCGTTCGATCGGCGTCTGCGCGTTTCGGGTCTCGATCCGCAGCAGTTTGCGTCCTTCTGGGGCGACAGTCACGGAGTCGATCGTACGCCCGCGGATAGGTCCGGCCCCGGCCGGGGAGACCGGGCCGTCAGAAGCGCACCGTGGTGAATTCGGGGCTCGACGGTGCCGGATCGGATGCGGCAACGGCCTGCCCGAACGTGACCCGTTCGATATCGTGGTCGGCTACCGGGAGCGTCCCGTCGAGCGCGTCGACGACCGCGGTCGTCACGGCGTCCAGCACCTCCGCAACGGTCACAGCGCGGCCCAGTTCGCCGGTCAGCGACGCGACCCCGGCATCACGAATGCCGCACGGAACGATCGAATCGAACGCGTCGAGCGCCGAATCGCAGTTGAGGGCGAAACCGTGCATCGCGACACCGCGCTGCACCCGGATCCCGATCGCGGCGATCTTGCGTTCGGGCAGCCACCGGCCGTCGCGCAGCTCGGCGGGCAGCCATACCCCGGAACGACCCTCCACGCGCCCACACCGCAACCCCATGTCGGTGCACACCGCGATCAGGGCCTGCTCGATTCGCCGCACATAGTTCACGACGTCGATCGGCTCGGCGAGCCGCACGATCGGATATCCGACGAGCTGCCCGGGCCCGTGCCAGGTGATCTTCCCGCCGCGATCGACGTCGATCACCGGCGTGCCGTCGGTGGGCCGGTCACCGTCCTCGGTGCGCCGACCCGCGGTGTACACGGGCGGATGCTCGAGCAGCAGCAACGTGTCGGCGCCGATGCCGTCGGCGCGCTCGGCGGCGAGTTCACGCTGACGTTCCCACGCTTCGAGATAGCCGATCGATCCGAGGTGGGCGACGACGACGGGATTCGGATCGAGGCGGGCGGACGCGGTGGCACTACTCATGTACGTCGACCCTACGCCGTCCGGTCGGCTCCCAGAAGGGGAGGTGTTTCGTCGACGGAACCAGTTGCTCGGCTCGGTCGAGTCGTCCCGAAACACACGACGCGGGGGCGGTGCCGCATCGGCACCGCCCCCGCGTCGCGAAGCTGTGGTCACCCGCCGGAACGGGTCACCGGATCACAAACCGAGTTCAGCCTCGAACGCACCCTCTTCGAGGCGGTGCTTGATCGTGGTGAGGAAACGGCCGGCATCGGCGCCGTCGATCAGGCGGTGATCGTAGGTCAGCGGCAGGTAACACATCGACCGGACACCGATCGACTCGTTGCCCGCTTCGTCCCGCACGACGACCGGACGCTTGACGATTGCGCCGGTACCGAGCATCGCCGCCTGCGGCGGAACCAGGATCGGAGTGTCGAACAACGCGCCCTGGCTGCCGATGTTGGTGATCGTGAACGTGCCACCGGCCAGCTCGTCCGGCTTGAGCCCACCGTTGCGGGCGCGGTCGGCGATGTCCGCGATCGCCCGTGCAAGGCCACCGAGCGACAGATCACCGGCATTGTGGATCACCGGGGAGAGCAGACCCTGCTCGGTGTCCACCGCGATGCCGAGGTGCTCGGCCGGGTGGTAGGTGATCTGCTTGTTGCCCTCGTCGTACGACGCGTTGATGTTCGGGTGCACCCGCAACGCTTCGACGACAGCCTTGGCGAAGAACGGCAGGTAGGTGAGGTTCGCGCCCTCGCGCTCGGCGAACGACTTCTTCGCCCGGGTCCGCAGTTGCGAGATCTTGGTGACGTCGACCTCGAAGGTCTGCGTGAGCTGAGCGGTGCTCTGCAGCGACTCGCGAGTCTTGACCGCTGTGATCTGGCGGATCCGGTTGACACGCTGCGTGGTACCGCGCAACTGCGCGAGTTCGGGACGCACGCCCGGGGCCTTGGCCGGTGTCGTCGGGGCGGCGGCTGCCGGAGCTGTGGTCGCCGGGATCTTCGATGCCTCTGCGGCGGCGAGCACGTCCTGCTTGCGGATGCGTCCGCCGACGCCGGTGCCCTTGACGGTCGACAGGTCGACACCGTTCTCGGCGGCGAGCTTGCGGACCAGCGGGGTCACGTACGGGTTCGCGTCACCCGACGGGACGGGCGCGGCCGGTGCCGGCTTGGGAGCCGCGGGAGCCGCCGGTGGCTTCGGGGCGGCCTGTGCAGGCTTGGGTGCTGCGGGCGCGGGTGCCGGCTTCGGTGGTGCGGGAGCGGGAGCTGGG
>NZ_JBAQXC010000232.1:0-26700 GCF_049299235.1 Rhodococcus sp. (in: high G+C Gram-positive bacteria)
CGTTTCCGGTAGCGGGTGCTACCGGAAACGCGCACTGTGGGGTCAGGCGCCGATCGTCAGGCGATCCCCGTCGTCGGTGACACCCACGTGCACGGTGTCGCCGTCGCGGATCTCCCCGGCGAGCAGCTTCTTGGCGAGCTGGTCACCGATGGCCTGCTGGACGAGACGACGCAGCGGACGCGCACCGTATTGCGGGTCGTACCCGCGCACGGCGAGCCACATGCGGGCCGAACCGTTCACATCCAGAGTGAGCCGGCGAGCGGCAAGACGCTCGGCGAGCTGACCGAGCTGGATCTCGACGATCCGCTCGAGCTGCCCCTCCGACAGCGGGTCGAAGACCACGACGTCGTCGAGCCGGTTGATGAACTCCGGCTTGAACTTGGCTCGCACCGCAGCCATCACCTGATCCTTGTCGCCACCAGCACCGAGGTTGGAGGTGAGGATCAGGATGGTGTTGCGGAAATCGACCGTGCGGCCCTGTCCGTCGGTGAGCCGCCCGTCGTCGAGCACCTGCAGCAACGTGTCGAACACGTCGGGATGCGCCTTCTCCACCTCGTCGAACAGCACCACCGAGTACGGGCGGCGGCGCACCGCCTCGGTGAGCTGGCCACCGGCCTCGTAACCGACGTACCCGGGAGGCGCACCGACGAGCCGTGCCACCGAGTGCTTCTCGCTGTACTCGGACATGTCGATCCGCACCATGGCGCGTTCGTCGTCGAACAGGAAGTCGGCGAGTGCCTTCGCGAGTTCGGTTTTGCCGACGCCGGTCGGGCCGAGGAACAGGAACGAGCCGGTCGGCCGGTTCGGGTCCGCGACGCCGGCGCGGGCACGTCGCACCGCGTCCGAGACGGCCTGCACCGCATCGGTCTGCCCGACAACACGTTCACCGAGTTCGTCCTCCATCCGCAGGAGCTTGGCGGTCTCGCCCTCGAGCATGCGGCCCGCGGGAATCCCGGTCCACGCGGCGACGACATCGGCGACATCGTCCGGTCCGACCTCTTCCTTGAGCATCACATCGCCGTCGGCTGCCGCACCGGACGCATCGGCGGCGGTTTGAAGTTCCTTCTCCAACTGAGGGATACGTCCGTACCGCAACTCGGCGGCCTTGCCGAGGTCGCCGTCGCGTTCAGCGCGTTCTTCCTCGCCACGCAACGCCTCGAGTTGTTCCTTGACCTCGCGGACCGAGTCGATCGCGGTCTTCTCGTTCTGCCAGCGAGTGGTGAGCTGGCTGAGCCGTTCACGTTCGTCGGCGAGTTCGCCGCGCAACTTGTCGAGCCGATCCTTGGACGCCTCGTCCGTTTCCTTCTGCAGCGCCATCTCCTCGATCTCGAGACGGCGGACGACACGTTCGACGCCGTCGATCTCCTCGGGCCGCGAATCGATCTCCATGCGCAGCCGGGACGCGGCCTCGTCGACGAGGTCGATGGCCTTGTCCGGCAGGAACCGGGAGGTGATGTAGCGGTCCGAAAGGGTCGCGGCGGCAACGAGAGCGGAGTCGGTGATGCGCACACCGTGGTGCACCTCGTACCGCTCCTTGAGTCCGCGCAGGATCCCGACGGTGTCCTCCACGCTCGGCTCGCCGACGAGCACCTGCTGGAATCGACGCTCGAGCGCCGCGTCCTTCTCGATGTACTTGCGGTACTCCTCCAGGGTCGTCGCACCGACGAGCCGCAACTCACCGCGAGCCAGCATCGGCTTGATCATGTTGCCCGCGTCCATCGCGGATTCACCGGTGGCGCCGGCACCGACGATGGTGTGCAATTCGTCGATGAACGTGATGATCTGACCGGCGGACTGCTTGATCTCGTCGAGGACGGCCTTGAGTCGTTCCTCGAACTCGCCGCGATACTTGGCTCCGGCGACCATCGACCCGAGGTCGAGGGAGACGACGGTCTTGTCGCGCAACGACTCCGGAACATCGCCGGCGACGATGCGCTGAGCGAGCCCTTCGACGATCGCGGTCTTGCCGACGCCGGGCTCGCCGATGAGCACCGGGTTGTTCTTGGTTCGACGCGACAGCACCTGCACGACGCGGCGGATCTCGTTGTCACGCCCGATGACCGGGTCGAGTTTGCCGTCCCGGGCGCGGGCGGTGAGGTCCGTCGAGTACTTCTCCAGTGCTTGGAACGCGGCTTCGGGGTTCTCGCTGGTGACGCGCCCACTGCCGCGCACGGTGGTGAACGCCTCGCGCAGCGCGGCCGGGGTCGCGCCGTGGCCGGCGAGGAGCTTGGCAACGTCGGAGTCACCGCTCGCAAGACCGACCAGCACGTGTTCCGTGGAGACGTACTCGTCGGTCAGCTCGGTGGCGAGCTTCTGGGCGGTGGCCATCGCCGCGACGGACTCACGGCCGAGCTGCGGAGTGGTAGTCGCACCGCTGGCCTTGGGCAGCCGGTCGACGAGGCCCTCGGCCTCGCGCCGGACGAACGCGGGGTCGACGCCGACGGCCTTGAGCAGCGGCGCGGCAATACCGTCGGTCTGGTCGAGCAGTGCGACCAGAAGGTGGGCAGGCCGGATCTCCGGGTTGCCCGCAGCAGACGCCGACTGGAGCGCGGCGGTCAGTGCAGCCTGGGTTTTCGTTGTCGGGTTGAACGAGTCCACTACGGGCCCCTTCCATTCTCGAGTGTGTTCGTATCAATTCTTACGCTCCGCAGATACTGTCCGCGGGAACTCGACGTGTTCAACGACCTCAAAGTTGAGTTTGTTCCACTCAACTTTGCGACATCAGGTGACATACATCACTGCCTGCGCATCCCAGTGTGAGGCATCCGCCGAGATCGGATCGGAGCCCTGGTGGCCGAAAGGTCGCGAAACGATTACAGTTGCGTCCGACCAGCAGGAACAGCACGTGGGAGGGTGGCGTGGAAGCCTTCGCCATCGCCCGTGTCCAGCTCAGTTTCGCGTCGATCATCGCCACCCCCACCGGGCCGGAGCGGTTCGCCTCGGCGTTCTACACAGCACTGTGGGCCGACAACCCGTCGCTACGCGAACTGTTCCCCGCCGGCATGGAAACGATGCGACACCGATTCGCGACCGCGGTCGGATGGGCCGTCAACCGGCTCGGCGATTTCGCTGCCGTCGAAGCGTTCCTCGGGCAACTCGCGCGCGACCACCGCAAGTACGGTGTCAAACCCGAGCACTTCCGGGCGGCGGGGGCGGCGATGCTCATCGCGGTCCGCGAATGCACACCGCTGATCCTGTGGACGTCCGCGCTCGAACACACTTGGCGCGAGGTCATCAGCCGACTGACCGCCGCCATGTCGATCGCGTCCGCCGAGGACGACCTGCCCGCCGTCTGGGGCGCAACCGTCGTCGCCCACGAACGAGTGATGCCGGACCTGGCCATCATCCGGCTCGAGACCGACTCACCCATTCCGTTCCACGCGGGCCAGTACATGAGCGTGCAGACACCACATCGCCTGCAGATGTGGCGGTACCTTTCCCCGGCGATTCCCCCGAATCCGCAGGGGCAGATCGAATTCCACGTACGCCGCGTGTCGAGCGGCTGGGTGAGCCCGGCGCTCGTCGGCGAGACCGCGGTCGGCGACCGCTGGGTCATCGGCCCGCCACTCGGCGGTCTGCACGTCGACCGGTCCCGCGGTGACGTGTTGATGATCGCCTCCGGAACCGGGCTGGCACCACTGCGCGCGCAACTCATGGAGTTGGCGATGCGCGGTGACAACCCGCGCGTGCACCTGTTCTACGGCGGCCGGTACCCATGCGACCTGTACGACATCGAGACCCTGTGGCACCTGTCGATGACCAATCCGTGGCTCACCGTCGTCCCGGTCGTCGAGGAGAAGGAAAACCCTTGGTGGCACCCGGTTCCCGTGCTGGAGCCGCCGAGCGGTCTGCACCGCACGATGCACGGCAAACTCGGTAAGGTCGTGGCCCAATTCGGGTCGTGGACGGACCGCCAGATCCAGATCGCAGGGTCGCCGTCGATGATCAAGACGACGCTGTACGCACTGTCCGCCGCGGGAACACCAAGGCAGAACATCAGTTTCGATCCCTTGTGACACACGCATCTCGGGATCGCCTTGACGGGGATACCCCGTAGGCGTGCTGCGGCGCCCGGGTGGTCGTACATGCCGGTGCCGGTGACCCTGCGGTTGAATACGTGTTGTGCCGAAATAGGAACAACGGGTTTTCGAGGAAGGGCAGGACGTGGAAGCGGAGACAGTCGAGTCGGCAACCGAGAAGGCGTACCGCAGCGTCCGCGACAGCATTCTCAATGGGGATTTGCCCAGCGGATCCATGCTGGGGGAAGCGTCCCTCGCCGCTCGGATCGGGGTGAGCCGCACCCCGGTCCGGACCGCCCTGGCCCGCCTGCAGGACGAGGGATGGGTCACCATATATCCCAAGCGCGGCGCCCTTGTCCGAGGACTTACCGTTCAGACCATCGAAGATTTGGCCGACACCCGCCTCATCTTCGAATCCATCTCGGTCCAGCGTTCGTCGAGCCGGGCTCGGCAGGCATTGGCGGATCGTCTCGACGATGCCGTTACCGAGCAGGAGGCGGCGATCGGTGCACGTGATCTACGTCGATTCGTCGAATCGACGATTGCCTTTCACCGTTCCTTCGTCGAATGCGGAGGCAACGAGGTGCTGGTGGAACTCAACGATCGTCTCGCCGACCGTCAGCGCTTCCTGCTTTTCAGTCACGGAGACCGCCTGTTCGAGCGGGGCGAAGCCATCATCACCGAACATCGGGAACTGGTCGCGGCGTTGCGGACCGGTGACGTCGCCGGATTCGCCGACACCCTCCGTTCGCATTTGAGCCACAACTACGGTAGACGCCTCGATCCGGTGCGCCTGGAGGTGCGCGAAGAGCAGCGATCGGATACCTGATCGCAACCGGCCGATCTCCGGATTGCCCGTGACGCAGGCACCATCTTGCATCCAAGTTGGATGCTACATTGTGCTCGGTCGCTCTACATGCCACACGGGCCGCGAATCGGGGCCCACCCGGCGAACCCGACGTGACCCCCTGACGGCCGGAGCGTCCAGGACTGCAGTTCCGCACTGCCCAACCAGGGCCACGGGACTGTCGAAGTGTGGTTCGGACTACCCGAAATGGCGAGAGGAATCGCTCTCATGACCACGACCGCAGTGCCCGAGACGGGCATTCGACGCTCTCTGGCACCGATCGTTCTCGTGCTCTTCACCACGGGCTGGGCAGCCAATCACTTTGCGGCGATGATTCCGCTGCTGGCCTCACATGAAGGATTGAGCACTTCTGTCCTCAACGGCGCCTTCGGGATCTACGCGATCGGATTGCTGCCCGGCCTCCTCTTCGGCGGAGCCATCTCGGATCGCATCGGCCGCCGACCGGTAGTCCTTCCCGGGGCGGCACTCGCAGGTGTCGGCAACCTCCTCATGATGCTTGACCACCACGAACTCGGAATCTGCGCGGGACGACTGGTCGTCGGCATCGGAGCCGGACTGACGTTCGGTGCGGGAACGGCGTGGGCAGCCGATCGCGCGGGTAGAGCCGGCGCCGCCGTGGCCGGTGTGGCCCTCTCCACCGGCTTCGCCTCGGGACCGCTGATCACCGCGCTCGTTTCCACACTCGGGCATCCCCTGGCGGCACCGTTCGCGGCAACCGGATTGTGCTCGTTGCTCGTTGTGCTGATTGCATCGAGGACGTCCTCCGCGTCTGACACACCGAACACAACCGCCGCCCCCTCCCCCGGACCGAGCGACTCGCTCCCGACGGGAACGGTACGCACGACACTGCGGTTCGCGTTGCCCATGGCGCTCTGGGTATTTGCCTCGATCACGGTCCCCATGGTGACGTTGGTCCAGCAACTCGATCGCTATCAGGGACCGTTCGTTCCGGCGGTGGCGGCCTTGGTCGCACTCGGCTCCGGCGTGATCATCCAGGTGGTCGCCCGCAGGAGCGGGTGGGGCCCCCGTGCCGGAGGCATAGGCGCCCTGCTTGCAGCGGTCGGGTTCGGACTTGCCGTTGCGGCCGACGCGAACCACTCGTTGGTGGCGTTCGTTGCGACTGCCGTAGTGCTCGGAACCGCGTACGGGCTCTGCCTGCGTAACGGACTGGTCGACGTGGAGACCATGGCACCGGCACCGGCCCGGGGGCTGCTGACAGGAGTGTTCTACGTTGTCGCCTATCTCGGATTCGGGCTCCCCACCCTCCTCACATCCGTCGAGAGCATTACGGGAATCGTGTTCCCGCTGACGGTGTTGGCCGCCTGCGCCGCCGCAGCCGGTGTGCACCGCATGCTTCGACACCCGAACCGATGACTGTCCGCGATGCGGGACAGGTGTGAGCGCGATCCCCGAAACACGGATGTCTGCTCACGCCGATCGCTGAGACGGGTCGTGCAGGTCGCCCGGCTCACGTCCCGCTTCTTGTCCGCCGTTCCGAAGGCGACCGAACTCGAAAGGATAGTGCCGTGCCGATGGCGTCACCGGTATTCACGCAGGGCAAGCTGATCACTGCGCAACTGTTCTCCGGCGCCGGAATCGCGTCCGGGTACGCCGTAGGCGGGCTGCTGGCCGAGCAGATCACGGGTCGGACCGCGATGGCCGGCTTCGCGCAGATGAGCGTGATCTTCGGCGCCGGACTTGTCGCCTATCCGCTCGCGGCGCTGGCGGCACGCGTCGGGCGGCGCAGGGCGCTCACCCTGGGTTTCGGTGTAGGCGCGCTCGGTGCCCTGGTGGTTCTCTCGGCCGTGGCGGTGCAGTTCCTCCCGTTGTTCATGCTCGGGATGATGATGTGCGGTTCTTCGACAGCCGCGGGTTTGCAGGCCCGTTATGCCGCGGTCGACGCAGCCGGGCCGACAGCGACCGGGCGGGCGATGTCGCTGGTGGTGGGGGCGACGACGATCGGCTCGGTTCTGGGTCCCAATTTCACCGAACCCGGTGCGCGCCTGGGTGAGGCACTCGGGATGCACCCGTTGGCAGGCCCCTACCTGATCTCGATGGCCGCCTTCGCCCTGGCGGCTCTGACAGCATCGACACTTCCGAGCGGGAACGGTTCGAGTGCAGGCACGGACAAGGTCGCGACCGACACTTCCACCGACGCACCGGCACCGCTCGGCCTCAGACCAGCGATGCGTTTCGTGGCCGCACGCCCGGTTCCGTTGTTCGCCATCGTCACCATCGTCACCGGACAGATGATGATGACGAACGTCATGGTGATGACACCGGTGCACATGCATCATCAGCAGTTCGACCTCGGAGCCATCGGCATCGTGGTGAGCATCCACATCGCTGGGATGTACGCGCTCTCTCCGGTGTTCGGCTGGATGTCCGATCGTTGGGACCCGGGAACGGTGATCGCCTCCGGTATCGTCGTTTTCGTCGCCGCCATCACCCTCGGCGTTGTGGATGCGGTGGCAGCGGTGTCGTCGATGACACTGCTGAGTACCGCTCTGCTGCTCCTCGGGGTGGGCTGGTCGATGTTCCTCATCGGTGGTTCGGCGTTGCTGACGGCCTCGGTACCGCAGCATGCGAAGGTCACTCTGCAAGGCGCGTCGGACTCGGCCATGAACCTGGGCGGGGCGGTGATGGCCGCGACTGCCGGCACCGTGTTGCAGGTGGGCGGTTTCCTGTGGATCAACATGATGGCTACCGTCCTCCTCTTGGTCATGCTGGTGTTCTCGATGAAGGCGGTGCCGTTGATGAAGTGGCCGGGGAGGGCGATGCCCCCTCCGGACGAGGAGTACGATCTCGCACGAATGCAGTCGCCGTGAGTCGAATCGACGACGGGTGAGCGTGCGCGCACGACACGTGGAGGTTCGCGTTCCACACCGTCACGCACAGATGCCCCCGACCGGACGGCCTCGACGGCCGTGGTTCGGGGGCATCCGACATCGCAACCCACACGCTGCGCAACCTGTTTCGGTTACACGACGACTACCGGTAGGACGCGCGCAACGTCTTCTTGTCCAGCTTGCCCAGTGGGGTGAGCGGCAGCGCGTCGAGGAAATCGATCGACTTCGGCGCGTGCACCGAACCCTTTGCCGCGCGGACTTTCTCGATCAGCTCGTCGGCGGGGACCGTCTGGCCGTCGCGCAGCACGACGCACGCCTTCACGGCCTCGCCCCACTTGGCGTCCGGAACCCCGACCACCGCGACCGACGCGACCGACGGATGGGAGGAGATGACGTCCTCGATTTCGCGGGGGAACACGTTGAACCCGCCGGTGACGATCATGTCCTTCTTGCGGTCGACGATGGTGAGATAGCCGTCCTTGTCGGCGCGGGCCACGTCGCCGGTGTGCAGCCAGCCGCCGCGCAGCGCCTCGGCGGTTTCGGCGGGCTTGTTCAGGTAGCCCTTCATCACCAGCGGGCCGCGCACGCAGATTTCGCCGAGTTCACCGCGGGGAACCTCGACGAGGTCGTCGTCGAGCAGGCGCACGTCGAGCCACGGCACGGGCCGCCCGCAGGTGGCGAGGCGTTCCGGGTCGTCGGCGAGATGCTCGTCCTTGCGGAGCACCGAGATGGTCATGCCGCATTCGGATTGCCCGTAGAACTGGAAGAACACCTGACCGAGACGCTCGATACCCTCGCGCAGTCGTGCCGGTGACATCGCGGAGGCGCCGTAGAACAGCGTTTGTAGGCTCGACAGGTCACGCTGGTCCATGTCGGGGTGGTCGAGCAGCAGGTAGATCATCGTCGGCACGAGCATCGTCGCATTGATGCGATGCTTCTCGATTGTTTCCAGCACCAAGGCCGGATCGAAATACGGCAGCACGTACAGCGACCCGCCGCGCAGCAGGGTGGGGACGAAGAACGCGGCGCCGGCGTGGGAGAGGGGCGTGCAGATCAGGAAGCGGGGTTCCTCGGGCCACTCCCATTCGGCCATCTGGATCTGGGTCAGCGCGACACCGGACCGGAACGCACCCATGACGCCCTTCGGTTTGCCGGTGGTGCCGCCGGTGTAGACGATGCTGGACGTGTCCTCGGCCCCGACCGGCGCCGAGACGAGACGCATCGGCGTGAATTGCGCGGCCAGCGCCAGGATGTCGGTCCCGACCTTCGAGGGTCCGAGCGAGAACACGTTCGTCAGCGACGGGATCTGCGCCTGCAGTTCGGCGGCGCGCTCCTCGAAGTAGTTCGGGTCGAAGATGAGAGTTTCGATCTCGGCGTCACCGGCGATGTAGAGGTGATCGCTCAGTGAGCCCATCGGGTTGAGGGCGCTGTTGCGGCAGCCCGCGATCATCGTCGCACCCATCGAAATGAGCACCTCGGGCCGATTCTTCGACAGCATCGCGACCGACGATCCCTGCCCGATGCCGACGGATGCGAGTGCCTGCCCGAACCGGCTGATCTCGTCGCGCATTTCGCCGCCGGTGAGCACGACGTCCCCGAGGTGCAGGGCGGGTTTGTCGGCGCTGCGGTCGAGGGCGGTGATGAGCAGATCCGCGGTGAACACGGGTCGGTGCAGGTCTGCGTACTCCTCGGTCATGGCCATCCTTTGTCTCGAAGTAACAGTCGGTGGTGCGCCCGTTGCCGCACATCGGATGTGTCGGAGGTCACCCGCGACCTTCCGCCACGATAACCGCAGACTCACAGAATCTGAAACGTGTTGCATTTCGATGCCCGCGCGCGCACTCCCCCGACACCTGCCCACCGATTCGGAATCCACGCGGGCTACGGCATGGGTGAACTCCGAATCGGGTAGCGGATCCGGGCAACGCGAAGATCGCACATGAGACCCACCGGAACGACACGCGCGCGGGCTACTACAGTTCGGGGCAACACCGCGTACCCCGGGGGATACACACATGCAACCTGCCTCGTCCGCACCTGCCGAAACGGACACGACGGTGACCGCGACCGTCGTCGAACACCATCGTCTGCGCAACAACCTGTCCGTCATCCGCCTTCAGTGCGACGGTGAGGTCGTGCCGTTCCGCGCCGGCCAGTACGTCGACGTCACCGTCCCGCAGCGGCCCGGTCTGCCGCGGCGACTGTCGCCAGCGCTGCCGCCGTCGCTCGACGGCAAACTCGAGTTCCATGTGCGGTCCGTGCCCGGCGGGTGGGTCAGCGGCAGCATCGTCGCCGACACCCGACCCGGCGACGTGTGGACGATCGGTGCGCCGCAGGGCGGCGACCTGCACGTCGACGACAGCGGCCGGATCGTCATCATGGTCGCCGGTGGGACCGGCCTGGCGCCGCTGCGCGCTCTGCTCCTCGACATGGCACGCCGGCCCGAACCGCCGCGCACGTTCCTGTTCGTCGGCGGCAGTTCCCCCCGCGAGCTGTATGCCTCGGACATGCTGTCGTTGCTCGGCGAGGCATTGCCGTGGCTGACGGTGGTGCCGGTCGTCGAATCCATCGACGATCCGGAATTCCCGGACCCCTGGTTCAACCGGATCGCCGCGCAACTGGGCGACATCGGCGCAGATCCCGACAATCTGATCGAGGGCAGCATCGACGACGTCGTCACGTCCTACGGCGCGTTCGGCGACCATCAGGTCTTGTTGTGCGGGCCTGCGGCGATGATTCGCTCGACGCTGCAGAAACTGGCGGAGACGGGCACGCCGCCCGAGAACATTCGCTACGATCCGTACTGACCGACCGGCGCGGTTCCCGCGTGCTCGGCGCCCGGACACCGTCCCCGAACCGAGGTGATCGCGGTGACCACGTTGCCCGGCAGCACCGTTCTGATTTCCGGCGCGGCCCGCGGCATCGGCGCCGCGACCGCGCGGATGCTGGCCGACAAGGGTGCCAGGTTGATCCTGTTCGACGTCGACGCACAGCCGCTGCGTGAACTGGTCGCGGAGATCGGCGACGACCGGGCGGTATCGATTTCGTGGTCGCGAACGCCGGCATCGCCTCGTACGGTTCTGTGCTGCAAACCGATCCGGAAGCGTTCCGCGCGGTGATCGACGTCAATCTCGTCGGTGTGTTCCACACGGTCCGACCTGCCCAGTTTCGGTGAGGTTCTTGCTGCGCTCCCGTTTCCCCTGGGCCGGGTTCATCCGGTGGGCGCGTGCGCCGCGGCCTTCGTGCATGGATTGGAGAAGCGTTCCCGCCGCGTCTACGTCCCCCGTGGGTCGGAGCCGCCGGCTGGGCGCGCGTGCTACTCAACTCTAGCATCGGCGACCGGATCGCCCCGCGCCCGGTGTCGAATCTGCTTGCGCGGGTGGATGATCAGGCGTCGAAACTGGGGCGTTCGACGAGCGCACGGATCGCCGGTCTCGTCACCGAGAAGTGAGATGCCCAGGCCGCCTCCGGTATCCGATTCAGGCGGGCACGCCGTCGACGGCCACCTGCGACTGCGCCGGAACAGCGACGGTGACCCACGCACGGGCGATCGTGGTCCCGGAGGTGGTCGCACACACGACCGCGACATCCCGCACGGATTCGTGATCGGTGCGGTAGTGCTGTAGGTCTGCGACCGTGCAGTTCGTTGCTTCGCCATCGGCGGATCCGGTGATGCGGACCCGGAACCGCCGGACGTTCGCGGCGCCGAACAGGTCGACGACGCAGCGCGCGAGTTCCCCGACCGCCGGCTCGAAGCCGCCTGGTACGTCTTCGGCCCCCGCCAGATACACCCCGGACAGATACACCTCGGCGACCCTGCGGCCGATGCTGTCGAAGTACTCGACCGTCCGGTCGAGACGACGACTGTCGGCGTCCCGCACCGTACGGGCACGGCCGCTGAGCGGTTCGTCCGCCCGGGGCGGGTGGAAGAACACGATGTCGGCCTCGTCGGCACCTGCACCGTCGAGACGGCCGGCTGCGGCGCCGAGCGACAAGAAGGTGGGCACTGAACCTACTTCCGGAACAATACTTTTCATCTTTGTCCTTCCTCTCGCTCGGCGCCGGTGCGGTCAGGATGCCGACACTGCGGCTTCCGCGGCGTCACGGGCCGCGATGTACCCGTACACGAGTCCCTGACCGATGGTCGCGCCGGCACCGGGGTACGTCTTACCGAAGGCGTTGGCGGCGGTGTTGCCGATCGCGTAGAGCCCGTCGATGGCGGTGCCGTCCTCCCGCAGGACGCGGGCGCGTTCGTCGGCGCGCAGACCGCCGCAGGTCCCGAGGTCGGACAGGGTCATCTTCACGGCGAAGTACGGGCCGTGATCGAGCGGACGTAGGTTCGGGTTCGGCTCGACCGTCGGATCCCCGTAGTAGCGGTCGTATGCGCTTGCCCCGCGCGAGAATTCGGCGTCGGTACCGGCGGCCGCATCCTCGTTGAAGCGACGGAAGTTCTCGGCGAAGGCCGCCACGGGAACCCCCATCGAGTCCGCGAGCTCCTCCGGGGTGGTCCCGCTGTGCGCGATCCCTGCCTTGAACCACGAACCCGGAATCGGCTGGCGCGGGAACAGTCCCGCCGCGAAAACGTAGCTGTTGCGGTACTTCTGGTCGAACACGATCCACATCGACTCGACCGGATCGCCCGAGCGTTCACGGTCGAGGACCGTCTGGCCGAAGGTCATGTAATCGCAGGACTCGTTGATGAATCGAGCCCCCTTCTGGTCCACGATGAACGATCCGGGCAGCGACCGTTCGGCAAGCATCACCAGCGGCGGCTTGCCTTCGCGCGTCGGCGCGACCGCCGGGAACCACCAGGCCTGATCCATCAGGTCCAGGTCGGCGCCGACTTCCTGCGCGATCTTGATGGCGTCGCCGGTGTTGCCTTCCGCGCCGAGGCTCTCACCGTCGGCGAGCGATTCGGACTGGTACTTGTGCCGCCACTGCATGTCGTGGTCGAAGCCGCCGGCGGCGAGGACGACACCGCGACGTGCGGTGACCGTCACCTCCCGGCCGTTCTGGGCGACGACAGCACCGGTGACACGCTCACCGTCGGTGACCAGGCGCACCAGCGACGTGTCGGTCCACACCGGGATACCGGCGCGCAGCACACCCGCGAACAGACCGGCGGCGATCGCCTGTCCCCCGGCCACATATTCACGCTTGATCGCCAGGCCGGCGACACCCTGCGCGAGACGACGGAAGATCCGCGCGAACCCCTTGTGCGGCACCCGCGCCATGAGGTTCATCCACTTGTAGTCGGCGCCGGTGGTGGGCATCGGCAGGCCCGCGTCCATGAGACCGGGGCGCAACCGGCCACGCTCGTCGCCGAGTTGCGACAGGTCGAACGGGCGGCACTCGCAGGAACGTCCGACGGCGGCACCGCCGGGAAGCTCCGGGTGGTAGTCGGAGTACCCCTTGGCCCAGAAGAACTTCATCGGCGTGGTGCGGCTGAGCATCGCGATCGCCTCGGCACCGTTGTCGACGAACGCGTCCCCGCGCTCGACGGGGGCACTGCCGTCGACCACCGAGCGGACATAGGTGCGGCCGCGTTCCCTGGTGTCTCCGGAACGTGCTTCCTGGAGAACCGGATTCGCCGGCACCCAGAACGCACCGCCCGATCGTGCCGTCGAACCGCCGACATACTGCGTCTTCTCGACGACGAGCGCCGACAGTCCCTGCTCGTGTGCCGTGAGCGCGGCCGCCAGGCCGGTGCCGGAGCCGATCACGAGCAGGTCAACGGTGGTGTCCTGTGCCCGAGTCACGGCCGGTACGGACTTCTTCGCCATGCCAGTCTCCTTCGCCTGATTCTTTCTCTAGTGATGGACGACGCTAGACCGGTACCGCTGTCCGCAGCAGCGACATTCCCTACCAGCGGGACTCGAGAACACAGCCGGACTCGGGAACACAGCGGGACTCGGGAAGACGGCGGGACGGCATCGTTCGGATCGTCACCGGGTCCTGCGCATGTCGACCGGCGACCAATACGCCCACATGCCGGTGATCCGGGCGTCCCCGTCGAAGGTCATGACGTCGATCGGCTCGATTTCGTATTCGGCGTCGCCGACACGGGTGGTGACCCGGAAGTGAAATGCTGCGCTCTGCCCGCTGACGTGCAGCGACAGCAGTTCGGTCTGTTGCGGTGTTCCGTCGATCGCACGGTAGAACTGCGCGATGGCGTCGCGCCCGAGGCGTGGTTCGCTCCCTGCCGGGTCCTCGAGGGTCGCGTCGTCGGTGTACAACTCGACGACCGCAGCCGAGCACCCCGAGGCAAGCGCGGCGAGATAGGAACGGACGGTCGCACGGATCGCCTCGGCGGTGCCGACGATGGATTCGGTCATGCGTAGGACCCCTAGGGCTCGGAATTTTGCGGCAGGTTACGTCTCCTCCGACGACCGCGTCGATTCCGTCATCCCGGTGACCGGGAGGTACACGAATCGTCGGGCATCCGCGGTATCCGTCCGGATCGCCCCCGACGGCGATATCCGTGCGGTGGTCTCTCACTGGCCGGGAAGACACCTTCCACAAGGCCGGTCGAACGGGCACCGTACAGGGCATGACCAGTGCGATCACCCATGATTCGACGCGACGTGAAGTCGCCACCTCCCTCGGCGTCCTGCGCTACCACGAGGCGGGCGAGGGACCGCCGCTGCTGTTGCTCCACGGCTCCGGACCGGGCGTCACCGGCTGGCGCAACTACCGCGGAGTCCTCTCGGACTTTGCCGAGCACTTCCGGTGCCTGGTCCTCGAGTTTCCCGGCTTCGGTGTCAGCGATCCCGGCGGCGGCCATCCGATGATGATGGCCGGCCAGTCGGTCGGTGTGTTCCTCGACGCGATCGGTGTCGACGGCCCGGTCGACATCATCGGAAACTCGATGGGTGGCATCGTCGGCGCCAACGTCGCCATCCACGCGCCGCAGCGAGTGAACAAGCTCGTCACGATCGGCGGAATCGGGAAGAACGTCTTCGCCCCCGGCCCGGGCGAAGGCATCCGGCTGCTGATGGAGTTCACCGACAACCCGACTCGCGAGCGGCTGGTGCGGTGGCTCCACTCGATGGTGTACGACCCGAGCGTCGTCACCGAGGAGTTGATCGAGGAGCGCTGGGCGCTCGCGACCGAACCGACGACCTTGGAAATTGCATCGCGGATGTACAGCAGCGCCGCGTTCGCCGCGAACGCCGCCGCGGCGAACGCTTCCGGTGCGACGCCGTACTGGGCGCAACTGGGCAAGATCGCCGCCCCCACGATGCTGACCTGGGGACGCGACGATCGGGTCAGCCCCGTCGACATGGCGATGCTGCCGATGCGCGACATCCCGAATGCGGAACTGCACGTGTTCCCGAACTGCGGGCACTGGACGATGATCGAAGCGAAGGAGGCATGGACCTCTGCCGTGCTGGCGTTCTTGCTCCGCAAGGGCGAGTAATACGTCGAACGGTGAAGGTCTCCCGTGCGGCGGCGATTGCCGCTGCACGGGAGACCTTCCCTTGCGTCACCCCCCGAAACCGGTTCGGGTGCCCGCCGTCGTACAGCGCTCAGTCGATCGTGATCCCCATGCGGCTGAGCATGATCTGAGGGTCGGCGGGGGGCGTGAGGTCGAGTAGTTGCCGGCTGCGCCGATGCGCGGCGGCGACGCACAGCTCGTCGTCGGAGTAGACCCAGAATTCGCCGCGGGCAATCTGCTCGATCATGTGCTCGGCCGCGACGAGCGGGTCGAGTCCCGTCTCCACATTGTCACGCTGCATCGCCGCGAACACCGCGTTCGCGGTGGCATTGTCGGTGGGTGCTTCACGCTGCGCCGACCGGAAGATCTCGCTGCGAATCGAATGCGGGATCACGGCACTGACCTGGATCGGCGCACCGACGATCGACAGATCCTGGTGCAAACACTCGGTCATCGCCAGCACCGCGTGCTTGCTCACGATGTACGGTGACTGGACCGCAACGGCATTGAGTCCACCCACCGACGACAGATTCGCGATGCATGACGGTGTCCCCGCCTCGATCATCCGCGGCACGAACGACCGCAGACAGAAGAACACCCCGTCGACATTGATCTGCATCAGACGACGCCACCGGTCCCGGTCGATCTCCCACAGCAGGCCCGCCGATTCCACCCCGGCATTGTTCACGAGCAGTTCGACACTGCCATACGAGGCAAAAACCGTAGCAGCCATGGACTCGACGGACTCGGGGTCCGCGACATCCACCCCGCGCGACTCGGCGCGACCGCCCCCGGACACGATGTCGTCGGCCACGATCCGTGCTCGCTCGGCATCGATGTCCGCCACGACCACGGTCATTCCGAGGGAAGCGAGGTGCCGGGCCAGTCCCTCACCGATCCCGGCTGCCGCACCCGTCACCACCGCCACACCGCTGGAAAACCGTTCCTGCGACGCACTTTTCTGCATCATCATGCCCTCGATCAGTCCGATGTCACGTCGCGGCGCCGGCGGAATTCGCGAACGCGGGGTCGAGAACCCGGCCGATCAACTGCCACAACTCGTCCCGCGCCGGCCCGGTCAACGACAATTGCGGGAACGTGAGGAATCCGTGGAACAACCCGTCGAAGCGGCGTGCGATGACGGGAACCCCGTCCGCCGTAAGCCTCTCGGCGTATTCTTCGCCCTCCGAGCAGGGCGGATCCAGTTCCGCAGTGGCCACCAGCGCAGGCGGCAGTCCCTCCAGTGTCGATGCGCGGAGGGGAACGACGAGCGCGCTGTCACGTTCCTGCGGCGCGTACTGATCCCAGTACCAGCGCATCGCCGCGGTGGTGTTGTAGTAGCCGACACCGTATCGGCGGTAGGACTCGGTGTCGAAGTCGTCGCCGAGCACCGGGTACAGCAGGATCTGTGCCGCGATCGACGGGCCCCCTCGTTCGCGCGCCGCGATCGACACTGCAGCCGACAAGTTGCCGCCTGCGCTGTCCCCGGCCACCGCGACCCGTGACGGATCACCGCCGTAGGAC
Source organism: Rhodococcus sp. (in: high G+C Gram-positive bacteria) (assembly GCF_049299235.1). Lineage (GTDB taxonomy): Bacteria > Actinomycetota > Actinomycetes > Mycobacteriales > Mycobacteriaceae > Rhodococcus. Next base: position 16,699 of record NZ_JBAQXC010000232.1, read on the forward strand.
GTGGCGTTGTCCACCGTCCAGCACACCGCCGCGTACATGTCCTCCATCGCCGCAGGCGCCGGATGTTCCGGTGCCAGCCGATAGTCGACCGACACCACGACCGCGTCCACCGCCGCCGCCATCGACCGGCAGAACTCGTCGTGGCTGTCGAGGTTGCAGAAGACGAATCCGCCGCCGTGCGCGAAGACGATCACGGGGCGCGGCACTGTCGCGTCACCGTGCGGGACATACACCCGCAGCGGCAGATCGCCGCCCGGCCCGGCGATCATGACGTCCCGTGCCGTGCGCATATCCGGGGTCCGTGTCAGCGGCGCCCGTCGCGAAGCAATGATCTGCCGCAGTTCGGTGGCCGGATACTGCGTCACGTCGGGGAATCCTGCTTCCAGGTTGGCAAGCATCGCCTCGACATCGGGGTGCAGGTCGGATCGGCGCACGCCTTCCTCCTTCTGATCGGAGGTGGATCGTCCAGTCGTCATCGGCCCACGCTATGGCGCCGCATACACCCGCACACGACGGTTTCCCGTTCTCCGGGAGACCATTGCGCCCGGACTTCTCGACGGTCGACAGTGCCATCATGACCAGTGAACTCACCCTCACACCGGCCGAGCAGTGCCTGGCCGTCGAACAGATCAAGCGCACCTTCGCCGCACGGCTACGGTGCATGGACAACAAGGAGTGGCACCTCTATCCGACGTTCCACACGGACGACGTCGTGAGCCTGACGTTCGGTGATCACAGCGTCGTCGGCGCCGACGCGGTGACCACGTCCATCAAGCGGGTCTTGGACGGCCGCTTCCCGATCACGTCCGTGCATCACGGCCACACTCCCGAGATCGAGTTGACGTCCGATACGACCGCGCGAGGCGTCTGGGCGATGGAGGACCACCTGTGGTGGACGAACGGTGATCAGGAGGAGCACCTCCACGGCTACGGTCACTACCACGAGGAATATCGCCGGGAGAACGGCCGCTGGCTGATCAGCCGTCGTGCGCTGACCCGGCTCCGGGTGGACACGACACCGCAGTTCTACGAGCGCGGGGAACCCGCACCGCAGAACTGACCGGACCCTCGTTCGATCGTGCGTGCTCACACATTCGTCGGACCGGCGGTGTGCCCGTCCGCAATGGGCTCTCCCGAGGAATGGGACAGCTCTATCCACACCCCTTCGGGAGGCAGAACACTGCGTCATCACGACAATCGAATCGAGGGGGATTCAGTACGCCATGACCGCATCCGATATCCGACGGCGAGTGCTTCTGACCGGCGCGACCGGGAACTGGGGGCGCGCAACGCTCCGTGAATTTCGCGAACACCCCGAGTTCGACGTCGTCGCCTTCGCCCTTCCCACCGACACCGACCGCGCGGTTCTCGCCGAGTTCGACGACATGGACAATCTGAGCGTGGCCTGGGGCGACCTGACGAATTCCCGCGACGTCGCCGACGCCGTCCGCAACGTCGATGTCGTGCTGCATGTCGGTGCGGTGGTCTCGCCGCTGGCCGATACGAAACCCGAACTCGCCCATCAGGTCAATATCGGCAGCATGCGCAATATCATTGCGGCCGTGCAGGCCCTCCCGGATCCGGCACGGGTCGCTGTCGTCGGCATCGGCTCCGTCGCGGAGACCGGCAATCGCGCCGCCCCGCACCATTGGGGCCGGATCGGGGATCCTGTCCGGGTGTCGCGGTTCGACGAGTACGGCCAGACGAAGGTCGTCGCGGAACGCCTCCTCGTCGAATCCGGGTTGCCGCGCTGGGCGTGGCTGCGCCAAACAGGCATCTTCTACCCGGGAATGCTCGAGATCCGCGATCCGATCATGACCCACGTTCCGCTCGACGGCGTCATGGAATGGGCGTCGGCCGAAGATTCGGCGCGCCTGCTCGTCGGTGTGAGCGGCGATGCCGTACCGGACGAGTTCTGGAACGACATCTACAACATCGGCGGCGGCGAGCCGTGGCGCTTGACCAACTGGCAATTCCAGACTGCCCTCGGTCAGGCGATGGGCGCCTCGGACACTCGCGTCTGGTACGACCGGAATTGGTTCGCGACGAGGAACTTCCACGGCCAGTGGTACACCGACAGTGACCGGTTGCACGAGCTCGTTCCCTTCCGGAAGGACACCTTCGACGACGCGATGGCCCGGGCGATCGCCGCAGCACCGGTGACCGTCCGCTCCGCGGGTCGGGTACCCGCATGGATCGTGAAGAACTTCGTCATGAAACCGTTGACACGTCAACCTCGCGGCACGATGGACGCGGTCCGCGCCAACAGAACCGAGGAGATCGCCGCACACTTCGGCTCCCTCGAGCAATGGCGGCAGATCGGAGACTGGTCCACGTTCGTTCCCCCGAACCCGTCCCGCCGGCCCAGCAACCTGAACCACGGGTACGACGAGAACAAGCCCAGTTTTCAGTGGTACACCGACGACTACATCGACGCCGCCGGGTTCCGGGGCGGCGAGTTGGTTTCCGAGGACGTGGACCGCGGCGCGATCGACGTGCCGTTGATCTGGAAGTGCGGATCGGGGCACCGATTCACCGCCACACCGCGACTGATCCTCCTGGCGGGGCACTGGTGTCCCGACTGCGTCCGGAATCCGGCGGACTATCCGAGGCAGGCCGAGTACAACGCCTTCCTCGCACAGGTCGAGAACTGACGCGCGGGCCGCGGACCTACTGATATGCCCGGTGATTCAGAATTTGCAGCGCGTGCAGCGTGGGCGGATTCCGAATCGCCGGGCGCATTCGGCGTCCGGCGCCGGTGCGCCGCGAAAAAGTATCCCACGCAGCGGGACGACTCCTGTCTCGCCCGCTCGACGGACCGGCACTATGGCGCACATCACCCCTTCCGGCCCGGAGGTTGTCCATGACGCAGTCCAGCACCATCCCCGACGACGAGATTCGCAGCATCGAAGCCGACGCCGCACCCGACCGCTTCGCACGCGGTTGGCACTGCCTCGGCCTTGCCCGCACCTACCGTGACGGCAAGCCGCACCAGGTCGACGCGTTCGGCACCAGCCTCGTCGTGTTCGCCGACAGCGCAGGCGACATCAAGGTTCTCGACGCCTACTGCCGGCACATGGGCGGCAATCTCGCGCACGGCGAGATCAAGGGCGACTCGGTCGCGTGCCCGTTCCACGACTGGCGCTGGGGTGGCAACGGCCGCTGCACCGAGATCCCCTACGCACGCCGGGTTCCGCCGCTCGCCAAGACCCGCGCCTGGCTCACCCTCGAACGCAACCAGCAGTTGTTCGTGTGGAACGACCCGGAAGGAAATCCCCCGCCCGAGGGCGTCACGATCCCCGAAATCGAGGGTCAGGGCACCGACGAATGGTCGGACTGGTCCTGGAACTCGGTGCTCATCGAGGGATCGAACTGCCGCGAGATCGTCGACAACGTCGTCGACATGGCGCACTTCTTCTACGTCCATCTCAGCGTGCCGCGCTCGTTCGAGAACATCTTCGAAGGCCACATCGCCACTCAGAACATGTCGTTCACGCAGCGCAACGACGTCGAACTCGACCTCGATTTCGGGTCCGACGATGTGTCGCGGTCGGCGGCGTCGTACTACGGCCCGTCCTACATGATCGACAAGTTGTGGAGCGACACCGAACACGGAACCATCGAGACGGTACTGATCAACTGCCACTACCCGGTCACACCGAACTCGTTCGTGCTGCAGTACGGCGTCATCGTCAAGCGGCTGCCGGGCATGTCCGCCGAGGAAGCAAACGGCATGGCCCAACTCTTCGGCGCCGGCACCGAGAAGACGTTCGAGCAGGACGTCGAGATCTGGAAGAACAAGGCCAAGATCGACAATCCGCTGCTGTGCGACGAGGACGGCCCGGTCTACCAGTTGCGCCGCTGGTACCAGCAGTTCTACGTCGATGCCGCCGACGTCACCGAGGACATGACCAACCGGTTCGAGTTCGTGATCGACACCACCAGGTCGGCCACCCACTGGGAGCGTGAGATGGCCGAGAACATCGCGGCCCGAGCAGATTCCACCGCCGAGCCGGTCTCCTGATCAGCCGGACCCGATACACCGACACGAGGAACACCACCATGAGTTACGAAGTACGCAAGCACATCGACGCGATGGCGGACGAACTGTTCACCGAAGGCATCGAGGCGGAGCGTATCGGGCGGCTGGCCGACGACACCGCGAAGCGGATGAAAGAAGCCGGTTCGATCCGCATGCTGCAGCCCAAGGAGCACGGCGGACTCGAAGTTCACCCGCGCGAGTTCGCGGAAACCGTCATGCGCACCGCCGCGCTCAACCCGTCCGCCGGATGGGTCCACGGCATCGTCGGCGTGCATCCGTGGCAGCTCGCGTTCGCCGATCCTCGCGTCCAACAGGAGATCTGGGGCGACGACCAGGATACGTGGGTGGCCTCGCCGTACATGCCGGCCGGCATCTGCACTCCGGTGGACGGCGGATACCGGTTCTCGGGGCGCTGGCAGTTCTCGTCCGGCACCGACCACTGCGACTGGGCGTTCCTCGGCGGCCTCCTGGGCAACCCGGACGGCACGGTCGCGCAGCCGCCGCGGATGCTGCACGTCATCATCCCCCGCACCGACTACACGATCATCGACGATTCGTGGGATGTGATGGGACTGCGCGGCACCGGCTCGAAGGACGTGGTGGTGAAGGACGCGTTCATCCCGGACTACCGCGTGATGGACTGCGACGAGGTCATCGACGGCACCGCCGTCCGCAACTACGGCCGCACCGAAACGCTGTATCTGATGCCGTGGTCGAACATGTTCCCGCTCGGCATCACCTCCGCCACCATCGGCATCTGCGAGGGCCTGGTGCTGCACGCCGACGAATACCAATCCAACCGGATCAACCCACAGGGCGCCGCCATCAAGGATGATCCGTACACGTTGTTCGCGATCGGCGAGGCTGTCGCCGACCTGCGTTCCGCTCGGGACACGTTGCTGGCCAATGTCGATCGCATGTGGGACCTCGTCGACTCCGGGAAGACGCCGACGTTCGAGCAGCGCGCCGAAGGCAGGCAGACACAGGTGCAGGCCGCGTGGCGGGCCGTCAACGCCATCGACCGCATCTATCCGCGCTGCGGCGGCAACGCGCTGCGTATGGACAAGCCGATGCAGCGGTTCTGGCGCGATGCCCACGCCGGTCTTCATCACGCGATCCATGTGCCCGGTACCGTGTTCCATGCGGCCTCGCTGAGCCGACTCGGGGTCGACCCCGAGGGCCCGCTGCGGGCAATGATCTGACCGTACGAGAATCTTTCGGAGAGAACATGAGCAACATCAAGGCTCTGGGCTACGTCAAGATCCAGACCAACGACATGGACCGCTGGCGCACGTTCGCGTTCGACGTCCTCGGTTTCGCCGAGGGCAGCGGACCGGACCCGGACGCACTCTATCTGCGCACCGACGAGCGGCGTGCGCGGATCGTCGTCGTTCCGGGTGAGACCGACCGGATCGTCGACATCGGCTGGGAGGTACGCGATCACGCGGCCCTGCTGCGAGTGCAGAGCGCCGTCGAGGCCGCCGGGATCGCGGTGAAGCCACTGTCGGTGGAGGACGCCGACGCCCGCAGCGTCGAAGAGGTCATCGCGTTCGAAGATCCCGCGGGCACGTCCATCGAGGTGTTCCACGGTGCGGTGCTCGACCACAGCCCGGTCGTCACCCCGTTCGGTTCCCGATTCGTCACCGGCGCACAGGGACTCGGACACGTGGTGCTTCCCGTCGCCGCACCGGATGCGGCGTTCGAGTTCTACACCGAGGTGCTCGGGTTCCTTCCGCGCGGTGCGTTCCGGCTGCCGACCCCGCCGGAGATCGGGCCGATGCGCATCCGCTTCCTCGGGGTGAACGAGCGGCACCACAGCCTCGCACTCATGCCGGTTCCCGCAGGTAAGGACCCCGGCCTCATCCACATCATGGTGGAGGTCGACACCCTCGACGCGGTCGGCCAGGCCCTCGACCGGGTGGTGCGCGACGGCTACTCGGTGTCGTCGACGCTGGGCCGGCACACCAACGACAAGATGGTCTCGTTCTACGTCCGCGCCCCCGGCGGCTGGGACATCGAGTTCGGCACCGAGGGGATGCGCGTGGACGAGCAGTCGTACAGCGCCGAGGAGATCACCGCGGACAGCTACTGGGGTCACGACTGGTCCGGCAGCGAACCGCTCGGCGTGCTGTCCTGACACACCCGATCCGACTGATGCCCCGCACGGCTTCCGCCGTGCGGGGCATCGCGCCGACTGCCCCGAGTACCCCCATCGACCGTGTCGCCGTGTCTCGCCGGGCATCTCCCGACGTGATCGACGTTTATGTGTAGGCCGACACGGCGATTCACGGGTTTTCGATCCGGATCCACTCGTCGCTCGACTTGTCGCACGACAGGTAGTAGCCGTGCTCCTCAGCGTTCGCGGCACCGAGAATCCGGCAATCCCACTCGCCGACCGTGCCGTACTTCTCCCGCAGATCCAGAAATCCTACGACCACCTCGGTGGCCTGATCGCAGTCCAGGGACGACTGGACGAGAAGCATCCCGCGCAGGTCTCGAGGAGCAGCACATGCATCCGGCGATGGGCTGCTCAACGGTTGCACGGCGTTCCGATCGATGTCGGGTAGATCGAGCGGGAGGCCGAAGCTGTGGTAGTCCGTGGTCATCGTACCGGCCTGCATGCCTTCGTCCATGGTCGAAACTGTGCGATGGACGAGTCCGTCTTCACCCACCGAATACTCGATACGCGAAGGGAACCCGAGGACAGCGAGATCCGCTGCGGTCGCGTCGCCCACGGTCTCGGGATACAACTGCGCCAACTCGGACAGCAGCTTGGCGAAATCGATCGTCGCGTCGTAGCGGACCACCAGACGTCCATCCTCCAGCCACGCTCGACCCGATTCCACGACCGTCGCGAAACTGTTCCGGTAGAGCAGCAACACCGATCTCGGATCGCTCTGCAACTCGTCCACGAATCCGAACATCGCACGGGAGTCGCCCTCAGGTCTCAGCCACGTGTCCCGGGTGATCGTCGGCCGGCCCATCCCTGCGATCTCGTTCAGGGACGGGAAACGGAGCAGAATCTCCTCGCCCTGCGCAAGGATCTCACCGCCGCCGGCGAGACCACCCATGCCTGCCCCGGAGTCGACCGCAACCATGTACATCACGTCGGGGTCGCGCCCGACCTGATACGTCGCGCGCGTTTCCGCCCCGCCGGATGCGACGAGGACGTAGTCGGCGCGCATCGTGTCGAACTCGTCCGTGGCGACCAGCGCCGAATACAGCCGCTGAGCGGGTGTGACGTCCGGGACCGATGCCGTCACCGATCGGCCGGGCACCGAGGTGCCGGGCAGGAGACCATCGTTCTGCCCGAAGGCCGAAGTGTTCCCCGCTTCAGATCCGCATCCCCCCACGGTGGCAACCATGCAGGCGACGGCCATACCCCCGAACAGACGTCTCGACCACATCGTGTGTCCTCTCTACGGCACTCGGCCCGCGAGGACGCAGGGCGGCTGATCAGGAGAGACTACGCATCCTGAGGCGTAGAACGCGTCGTTCGAACGGCCGATACGTTGTCGTCGAGGTTTGCGGTGTGGTCACGCACGATCGACACGAGCCGCTCCGCACAGAAGATGTTCCACCACACGGGACAGTGCCCTGTCGGTGTCACGGACTCGCGCGCTACCGTCCGGGAAACTCCTGCGACCACCGACCAGAAACGGGAGCAGATCATGCAGTCCGTCACCTGCCGCACCTGCGGCAACCGTGTCCTCGCCGAGAAGAACGGCACCTTCCACACCAACATCCAGTGGCTCGACAGCACCGCCGTGTGTGCCCGGTTGGGTGCCGACTCCGCCTCCCGCACCTGCCCTGACCTGCACGACAGCGTCGAGGCGTTGGCCGCGGAGGGCACTCTTCCCGTGACCGGCCGGGACGATCCTCGTCTCGCCCGTCACTGAATGTCCGTCCACTGTCCGGGAACGCGATCTCCGTCCGGACGAATCGTAGGGGACACTGGTCCCGAACCAGACCCCGATTGGAGAACGATGACCGCAGAACACGCAGTGCTCGATCCACGCCGGATGCGCGACGTGATGGGCAACTTCTGCACGGGAGTCACCGTCATCACCGCCCTGGACGGCAACGAACCGCTCGGGTTCGCCTGCCAGTCCTTCACGTCCGTGTCGCTGGACCCGCCGCTGGTGTCGTTCTGCCCGGCGCGCACGTCGACGACGTGGCCGAAGATCCGCGAGATCGGCACGTTCTCGATCAATGTGCTGGCCGCGAGCCAGCGCACCCTGTGCGCGGCGTTCGCTGTCAGCGGCGGCAACAAGTTCCGTGGCGTGGAGTGGACACCGGGCGACAACGGCGCTCCGGCCATCGAGGGCGCGATCGCGCGGGTGGAAGCGACCATCGAATCGGAGCACGACGCCGGCGACCACACGATCGTCGTGGCGCGGGTGACCGGTCTGACGACGCTGCACAGCGGCGGCCCACTGCTGTTCTACCGCGGCACGTACGGCCACTTCGACGAAATGTAGCGAGATACCGACGACGCGGCCGGCAGGAAAACCTGTCGGCCGCGTCTCGTTGTGCAACGTGAGGTGTGCCCGGTTACCGAGCCCGGGCCTCGACGCGAAGGACCCCACCGGTGACCGTTCCCCTTTCCATCCTCGACCTGGCACACATCGGCAAGGGTGAGACCGCGCGGGACAGTTTCGCCGCGAGCGTCGAGATGGCGCAACTCGCCGAGAAGTGGGGCTACCGGCGCATCTGGTACGCCGAGCATCACAACATGCCGTCGATCGCGTCGTCGGCGACGAGTGTGCTGATCGCGCACATCGCCGCGCACACGTCGTCGATCCGACTCGGGGCCGGGGGCGTCATGCTGCCGAACCATTCGCCGCTGACCATCGCCGAGCAGTTCGGCACGCTCGAGACGCTGCATCCCGGCCGTATCGATCTGGGTTTGGGTCGCGCACCGGGCAGCGATCAGAACACGATGCGGGCGCTGCGGCGTGATCCGTCGTCGGCGGACAGTTTTCCGCAGGATGTGCTGGAGCTGCAGGCCTATCTGCGGGGGCAGACCCGCATTCCGGGTGTCGACGCGATCCCCGGCAAGGGCACCGATGTGCCGCTCTACATTCTCGGTTCCTCCCTGTTCGGGGCGAAACTCGCTGCCCTGCTGGGACTTCCGTACGGTTTCGCGTCCCATTTCGCGCCGCAGGCGCTGGAGGAGGCGGTCGCGTTGTACCGGCGCGAGTTTCAGCCGTCGGAGCAGCTCGCCGAGCCCTACGTCATCGCCGGTGTCGGTGTGATCGCCGCCGATACCGCCGACGAGGCGCACACCCTGTTCGAGGCGACCACACGTAGCCGCGTCGTCCAGATGGTCGGTCGCGGACGCACATTCACCGACGAGGAGGTCGAGATGCTGCTCGGCTCCCCCGCCGGCCGGCAGGTGATGCAGATGCTGCACTACACCGCCGTCGGCACCCCCGCCGAGGTACGCGACTACCTCGATGCGTTCACCGAGCGTGCCCAGGCCGACGAGCTGATCGTCGTGTCGTCGGCGCCCGGCCGCGCCGCCTGGCTGCGGTCGCTCGAATTGGTCGCCGAGGTCAGCGGTCTCGTCCCCGCCTGACCGCCCCGTGGGCGATGGGAACCATCATTCGGCCTACCCGGGTGATGGGAACCATCACCCGAGCGCGGGGGCCTCAGGGGGCGCGGGGCCTCAGGCTGCGCGGTCGGTTCGGGAGCCGCGGGAGAGTTCGCCACCTGCGTCCCAGCGGGCACCCGGATGGTCCGGCCCCTTCGCTCCACACCCATTACAGGTGCTTCACCACTACTACGAGCCAATCCGCCGGCACACCCCACATCGGTACTCAGCGACTCACTGAATCGCCCCGAGTTCGGTGGAGGCTCAGCTATCTGGTTCCGGCCTCAGCGCGGACCGGTATCTCACCGTAGTCGTCCGCGGTGTGATTCGCCCAGTGGGTCGCCTCGTACTCGGCAGGTGGAAC
>NZ_JBAQXC010000233.1:0-18446 GCF_049299235.1 Rhodococcus sp. (in: high G+C Gram-positive bacteria)
GCGCGGTCCTGGCGTCCGCGGTGGCGAATCCCGCACTCGGAACCCTCACCGGATCCGTCACGGACACGGCTACCGGCACCGTGCTGTGGTCACAGGACCCCGACCGCCCGATGATTCCGGCATCGACGACAAAAGTCCTCACGGCCTCGGCCGCGCTGCTGGCGCTGCCACCCGACCACCGGGTCACCACGCGAGTCGTCGAGGGCAGCAGGCCCGGTGAGATCGTGCTCGTCGCGGGCGGCGACCCCACCCTCACCGCCCTGCCGGTCGGGGAAGACGGCTTCTACCCCGGTGCGCCGCGCGTTGCCGATCTCGTGCAGCAGATCCAACGTTCGGGGGCGAACGTCGACTCGGTGCTCGTCGACATCGGCGCGTTCATGGGCGATCCGATGGCTGCCGGGTGGATACCGTCGGACATCCCGGGCGGATACATCGCACCGATCGAACCGGTGATGCTCGACGGAGGACGGCTGAACCCGCACGAGGACGAATCACCGCGCAGTGCGACCCCCGCACTCGACGCGGCCCGCGCCCTCGCCGAGGGGCTCGGAGCCGACCCGTCGACCGTCGCGATCGGGACCGCGTCGCCCGGCGCCGCCCCCCTCGCATCGGTGCAGTCGGCGATGCTGCGCGACCGGCTCCGTCAGATGATGGATCATTCCGACAACGTTCTCGCCGAGACGATCGGACGAGAAATCGCGGTTGCATCAGGATCCCCGGCATCGTTCACCGGTGCCATCGACACCGTGCTCGCCACCCTGAAGGCCGCCGGATTCGCCGTCGGGGGAGTGACCATGCACGACCTGAGTGGCCTGTCCGTGGACAATCGGATCCCGGCCGGATTGCTCGATGCGTTGATGGCCGCGGCAGCAGGCGACGACGACACCCTGCGCCCGATGCTCGACTACCTGCCGGTCGCAGGCGCCACCGGAACGCTGAGTGGCCGCTACGCGTCCGCGAACCGTGACGGTGCCGGCTGGGTGCGTGCGAAGACCGGAACTCTCTCGGAGGCGAGCGGTCTCGTCGGAACAGTCGTGGACATCGACGGGCGGGTCCTGTCGTTCGCGTTGATGTCCAACGGCCGATCGCCCGGCGAGAGCAGACCCGCCCTCGACGCGGTCGCAGCAACCCTCCGTGGATGCGGGTGCCGATGAGTGGCCACGAACGTCCTATCGGCGACGCGATCGACTGGACATTCGCGGCCGGAGTCGGCGCACGGCTGGCGCGGCCGGGCCCGTCGATGTCCAGTTACACCGCCGATGCCGTCGTGACCGAACTCGCCGCCGCCGCCGACCGGGCGGAGGAGCCGGTGCGGCAACTCACCGGTCTCGGTGCCGGGCACGAGGCACCGTCACCGGCCCGTGTCGTCGACCGGACCGGCTGGGTGCGGGCCGCGGCGGGGTCGATGGCGGACCTGACCGGTGGTGGGCAGGACAACGCCTCCTGGACGGGTAAACCCGCAGGTATCCAGGCCGGAGCGATGCTGGCGTATCTGTCGTCGGCGGTACTCGGACAGTACGATCCGTTCTCCCGCACCCTTCTGCTCGTCGCCCCGAATGTCGTCGCGGTCGAACGAGCGCTGAAGGTTCCGACCGCGGACTTCCGGCTGTGGGTGTGCCTGCACGAGGTCACACATCGCGTGCAGTTCGCGGAGGCACCGTGGATGGCCGAGTCGATGCGCGCCGCCACCGCCGAACTGGGCGCCGCCGCCGACGAGTCCGTCACCGAGGTGGCGGGCCGGATCATTGCCGTCGTCCGCGACCGCCGCGGTACCGACGAGAAGTCGATGTCCGAGCGTGGTGTTCTCGGCCTGCTACGTGCCACCCAATCCGAAACCCAGCAGCTCGCCCTCGACCGCATGCTTGCGCTCGGCACCCTCCTCGAAGGCCACGCCGACCACGTCATGGACGCTGTCGGACCCGGTGTGGTACCTGCGGTGGCCCGCATCCGCCGCTCGTTCGACAACCGGCGACGTCGCAGCTCCAACCCACTGCACCGGATGATTCGCGCCCTGCTGGGCATGGACGCGAAGATGGCTCAATATGTGCACGGCAAGAAGTTCGTCGACACGGTCGTGAATCGTGTCGGAATGGCCGAGTTCAATGCCGTGTGGTCCGGACCCGACCAGATGCCCACGCTCGCCGAAATCGACGATCCGGACGCCTGGATCGCACGGGTTCTGGGCTGATCGGGTGACCGGGGACCCGGCCGCCGGCGATGCTCGGGGCCGGATGCTCCTTCCCGAAACCTCGGCGATCCACCAGCTCCGTCTGGCCGTGCGGGCCTGGCTCGGTCGTCACGGTGTGCGAACTGTCGTGGTCGCGCTGTCCGGTGGCGCGGACTCGGCGGCGCTGACTGCCGCGGCGGTCGCCGAGGCGGATTCGGTGCGGGCCGTCGTCGTCGACCACCGGTTGCAGGCCGGATCCGAGGTCGTCGCGGCTCGGGCCGCGGATTTCGCCCGGTCGCGCGGCTGCGCGTCGGTACAGGTCGTTCCCGTGGAGGTGACCGGGCCCGGTGGGCTGGAGGCCGCTGCCAGGGCGGTGCGCTACCGGGCGCTCGACGATGCCCGTGACGGTCTTCCGGTGCTGCTCGGGCATACTCTCGACGATCAGGCCGAAACCGTGCTGCTCGGCCTGGCCCGGGGATCCGGCCCTCGCTCGATCCGCGGCATGGCCGATTTCGACGACCCGTGGGGCCGCCCGCTGCTCGGTGTTCGCCGCAGCGTCACGCATGCGGCATGTGGCGACCTCGGATACGAACCCTACGACGACGCACACAACAGCGACCCGCGGTTCACCCGCGTGCGGTTGCGCACCGAAGTGTTGCCGCTGCTCGAGGACGTACTCGGCGGTGGAGTTGCTCCGGCGCTGGCCCGGACGGCGACACAACTGCGTGAGGACGGGCAGGTCCTCGACACCGCCGCCGACGATGTGCTGATTGCCGCGAGCGCAACCGGTCCCGGGCTCGACGTGGCAGTGCTCGATCCGGTTCACCCCGCGGTACGGCGTCGCGTGCTGCGGCGCTGGCTCGGCGAACTGGGCGCAGCGGCGCCGACGGACCGGAAGTTGCGGGCCGTCGACGATCTGATCGGACGCTGGCGTGGGCAGGGGCCGGTGGCGGTCGGGCGAGGGCGGAAGCCGGGGATCAGGTTGGTCGTGTCGCGTCGGCGTGGCAGGCTGGAGGCCGAGTTCGTCGACCAGAAGCGGTATACGGACGACTGACGGAAGGGCGGTAACAAGCCGGTGTACGACAGCGACATTGCGTCGGTACTGATTTCCGAGGAACAGATCAAGGAACGCACAGCCGAACTGGCCGAGTCCATCGCCGAGCGCTACCCGGTGGGTACGCCCGAGGGCGATCTGTTGCTCATCGGTGTGCTCAAGGGCGCGATCTTCTTCATGACCGACTTTGCGCGGGCACTGCCGATTCCGACCCAGATGGAGTTCATGGCGGTCAGCTCGTACGGGTCGTCGACATCGTCGTCGGGTGTGGTGCGCATCCTCAAAGACCTCGACAAGGACATCGCGGGCCGGCACGTGCTCATCGTCGAGGACATCATCGATTCCGGGCTCACACTGTCGTGGCTCATCCGCAACCTGTCCTCGCGCAATCCCGCCTCTCTCGAGGTGGTGACGCTGCTGCGCAAGCCCGAAGCCGTCAAGATCGACGTGCACGTCGCGGACGTCGGTTTCGACATCCCGGACGAGTTCGTCGTCGGTTACGGACTCGACTTCGACGAGCGATACCGGGACCTTCCGTACATCGGCACGCTCGACCCGAAGGTGTATTCGAGCTGACGCTCGTCGGGGTCTACTCGAGCTGACGCTCGTTCGGTCCGGGGCGTATCGCGACGGTGCGCCTCAGCGCGGCGAGATCCTGTTCCATGAGGCGAAACATCCAATACACCAGCACGAATGCCGCGATGCTGCCGACGGAAAGCACCCGGACCGCGAACAGTACCCGCGGAATCTCGTATGCGGTCAGGAACGTCACCCCGGCGACACCGACGAGAGGCACCGCCGCGGCGACCGCAAGATAGCGGATGCTCCGGCGGTGCAATCCCGTGAGTTCGCGGGCGTCGGTGGCGTCGGCGGAGACATGAGGAAGAACCGCCGGATACAACGACCGCACCGTATAGAAGGCCACGAAGAAGAACGGGTATGCGACGGCGATCGCACCGCATACGACCATCGAGGTGACGAAATGCGTTGCGGCGCGCGTGTCGATCTCCCCGGTGATCACGCTCAAGGCGACAGGGAACGCGACGCCGGACGCAATCCACAGACTCATCACCACTGCCACGACCCGGTCGCTGAACAGCAGTGCGTCGTGTCGGGTGCGAGCCAAGGTGAGGGCATCGTAGGCACGTCCACGGTGCAGTCCGCGCGGCACCGTGATCAGGCGGCGACCCAGGTACACGATGATCAACGCGCCCAGCGGGAACAGAATCGCGTTGGCGATCAGCGAGACGATTTCGAAGTCGTGCCGTGCGTCCGGAGGTAATTTCTCGATGATCAACGACGAATTGTGTTGAAAGTTGTAGAGAGCGGCGAGGGCGTTGGGGATCCCGATCGCGGCGACCAGGACCGGTACGACGGGGCCACGTAGTCGGACCCGCCAGCTGTTCGGCGGAGGGTCGACGAGGTTGCGGGCGCGGGAATCCAGACACAGCTCGAATTGCTGTGCGAGTTCGGTCCCCGACGACCAACGGTTTGTCGGATCGGGCTCGAGACATTTCGCGAGTACCCGGCGCAGAGTTTGCGGGCAATCCGCGGGCAGCTTGCCCGTCATCGCCGGGGTGAGACCACCCCGTCTGCGTCGCACCATCGTTTCGAGCGCGGGAAGGGTGTTCGTGTCGAGGGCTTCACCCGGCTCCGGATCACCTGGACGAACTCCCGTGAGCAGTTCCCACAGCATCACCCCGAGCGCGTAGATGTCGCTACGCGTATCGAGATCCGTGGCGGTCCCGGGCAATCCCGGATGGCACGCCTCGAGTTGTTCGGGCGACATGTATGCCAGTGAACCGCCGAGATAGGCGACGGGAGAGCTGCCGCCGACGGATTCCGCGTAACTGATGTTGAAATCGGCGAGCTTCGGGACGCCTTCCGCGGTGAGAAGTACGTTCGCAGGTTTGACGTCACGGTGCAGGACCCCGCGCCGGTCTGCGTAGGCGAGCGCCTCGGCGAGCCGTCGTCCCAGCCAGGCCACGGCCTCCGGCCACGTCAGTGATTCGAGTTCGCCGCGTACGGCGGATTCCGCAGGCCGGATCTCACCCTTCTCCGTCAGGCATTCGTCGACGGCCTCGAGCAACAGTGAACCGTTACGTTGCTCCGGCGGTGTGCGCCGTGCCCGGTGCAGTACGTGCAGCAGTGTCCCGCCGGGCACATACTGCATGTACAGCAACCGCAGGCTCTGATCCGGCAGAATCCGCTGGTCGAAGACCCGGACGATGTAGTCGTGGTCGAGTTGCGCGAGGGTTTGCGCCTCGCTGCCCCGATCGGGGGAGATCTTCACTGCGACCAGACGTTGCATCGAGTGTTGCCGGGCCAGGAACACCTGCCCGAATGCGCCTCGGCCGAGACTCGTGAGCAAATCGAAGTCGTCGATCCGCCGGCCTGCCCGCAACTCGTCGACGGTGACCGGGACACCGGGAGTCATGGGATCGGTGAGGGCATCGGCGGCACGGGTGGGGTCTGTGGCGCGGGTGGGGTCTGTGGCGTGGTTGGAACCGAGCCGGCTCGTTTCATTCTCCGCGACCTGCGTGGTCTCGGAGTCCTGCGTGGTCTCGGAGTTCGACAGTTGCGTCGGTTCGGTACCGGAAACGGCATGCGGATCCCGCGTGGCCATGCGAAATGATACCCACGCCGACGGCCTCGCCCGCAGAAGAAGTCGCATGAAGAGCGCGCTGCCACGTTGGAACGCTGCGCCGGTTCCGGGCGTTGAAGCTCTCGGACGGTGGACTACACAGCGGCGACGGTATCCGCGCACGCGGTAACCTTGCGTTGGCCGGATTGTCACGGTCGACGCACGCTCACCACGATGACCACCATGATGACCGCACTATCGAAAGGACCGGCCGGCCGGGCCGAACCTGTATGAATCGCAAGACGGTGTTCCGTAATCTGGCGATAGTCGCCGGCATTCTGTTGGTCATCTATGCCTTCAGTTACTTCGGGAACGACACGCGTGGGTTCACCAAGGTGGACACCTCGGTGGCCATCGCCCAACTCGACGCGAAGAACGTCTCCAAGGCGCAGATCGACGACCGCGAACAGCAGGTCCGGTTGTGGCTGAACAGCGGGAACGATTCCACCGAGAACCAGACACAGATCCTCGCGAAGTATCCGGTTTCGGCTTCGGAACAGATTTTCGACAAGGTTGCCGCGTCCGGCGCAGGCGAATTCGACACCGCTGTCACCCAGGAGAGCTGGCTGACGTCGATTCTGCTGTTCATCGTTCCGATGATCATTCTGCTCGGGGTGTTCTTCTTCATGATGACCCGGATGCAGGGCGGTGGCCGCGGCGGCATGATGGGCTTCGGCAAATCGCGAGCCAAGCAACTGTCGAAGGACATGCCGAAGACGACGTTCGCGGACGTCGCCGGAGCCAACGAGGCCGTCGAAGAGCTGTACGAGATCAAGGATTTCCTGCAGAACCCGGCCCGCTACCAGGCGCTCGGAGCGAAGATCCCGAAGGGCGTCCTGCTGTACGGCCCACCCGGAACCGGAAAGACACTGCTTGCGCGCGCGGTCGCGGGTGAGGCCGGTGTTCCGTTCTTCACGATCTCCGGCTCCGATTTCGTCGAGATGTTCGTCGGTGTCGGTGCGTCCCGGGTGCGCGACTTGTTCGAGCAGGCCAAGCAGAACAGTCCGTGCATCATCTTCGTCGACGAGATCGACGCGGTCGGCCGTCAGCGTGGCGCAGGGCTCGGCGGCGGTCACGACGAGCGTGAACAGACCCTCAACCAGTTGCTTGTCGAGATGGACGGGTTCGGCGACAGGCAGGGCATCATCCTCATCGCCGCGACCAACCGGCCCGACATTCTCGACCCCGCGTTGCTGCGTCCCGGCCGATTCGACCGTCAGATCCCGGTGTCGAACCCGGATCTCGCTGGTCGGCGCGCGATCCTCCAGGTGCATTCCAAGGGCAAGCCGATCGACCAGCGCGCCGACCTCGAAGGGCTGGCGAAGCGCACGGTCGGAATGTCCGGAGCCGACTTGGCGAACGTCGTCAACGAGGCCGCGCTGCTCACCGCCCGCGAGAACGGCACGGTGATCACGGAAGCGATTCTCGAGGAATCCGTCGACCGGGTCATCGGTGGTCCGCGTCGCAAGAGTCGCATCATCAGCGAACACGAAAAGAAGATCACCGCATACCACGAGGGCGGGCACACCCTCGCCGCGTGGGCGATGCCGGACATCGAACCCGTGTACAAGGTGACGATCCTCGCCCGCGGGCGCACCGGCGGTCACGCCATGACCGTTCCCGAAGACGACAAGGGTTTGATGACCCGATCCGAGATGATCGCGCGCCTCGTCATGGCGATGGGTGGTCGCGCCGCCGAAGAACTGGTGTTCCATGAGCCGACCACCGGTGCGTCGTCCGACATCGACCAGGCCACCAAGATTGCCCGTGCGATGGTCACCGAATACGGCATGAGCGCCAAACTCGGTGCGGTCCGCTACGGGCAGGAGCAGGGCGACCCGTTCCTCGGCCGGTCGATGGGACAGGCATCGGAATACTCGCACGAGGTGGCCAGAGAGATCGACGAGGAGGTTCGCAACCTCATCGAGGCGGCCCATACCGAAGCATGGTCGATTCTCAACGAGCACCGCGACGCGCTGGATCTGCTCGCCGGAGAACTGCTCGAGCACGAAACTCTCACCCGCAAGGATCTTGAACGCATCCTGGTGTCGGTGGACAAGCGTGCCCGCATCACCACTTTCAACGATTTCGGTGAGCGCATCCCGTCGGATCGCCCGCCGATCAAGACCCCCGGCGAGCTTGCCGTAGAGCGTGGCGAACCGTGGCCTCCGCAGCCCGCGGTGCCCTTGACCAAGCCGCAGCAGCAGCCACTGCCTCCGCAGCAGCAGCCACTGCCTCCGCAGCAGGTTGTACCCCAACCCGTGATGCCCCAGCCGACCCATCAGACGGTTTCGCAGCCGGAACCGCCCCAGCAGGCCACACCCCAGCAGGCCACACCCCAGCAGGCCACACCTCAACCTCAATACCCGCAGGAGAACGGCAGCGGCGGATATGCGACTCCGCCGCAGGGCGAATATGCGACTCCGCCGCAGAGCGGATATGCGACTCCGCCGCAGGGTGGATATGCGACTCCGCCGCAGCGCCCGGTCAATGGCTATCCCGCCACCCAACCGGTTGCCCCTGCGTCCGAGCCCATGCCCGGCTTCCCTCAGCCCGGCCAGTACACCGGCGGGCCGCGTCACGCGACCCGGCCCGATTACGGTGCTCCCGCCGGATGGTCGGCGCCCGGTTGGCCACCGGAGTCCGAGCAGTCCCGCGGCGCGTGCCCCGGCTACCCTCAATGGACTCAGCCGGCCCGTCCCGCCGATACCGGTGATCGGCAGGACGAGGAACAGCAAACACCGGAGCCGCCGACCACGCAGCCCTGGGAGGGGCCGACCGGCCCGCGCTGAAGCCGATTTCAACGAGAGTGGAGGACGGTCGGGTGTCGGTGAATCATCTGAATGCCCCAACGAGTTCCGCGAGCGCGGCGGACGAGGGGGAGATGCCGAGTCTGGTGACCGGTCGGGTCTTCGATCAGGCCCGCGCCGAGGCAGCAGTCCGGGAGTTGCTCATCGCGGTCGGTGAGGACCCCGATCGGGAAGGTCTGCACGACACCCCCGGCCGCGTCGCGCGCGCATACCGAGAGGTGTTCGCAGGGCTGTACACCGACCCGGATGACGTGCTGAACACGACATTCGACGAAGGACACCAGGAACTCGTCCTCGTCCGCGACATCCCGCTGTACTCGACGTGCGAACACCATCTGGTGTCGTTCCACGGTGTCGCGCACGTCGGGTACATCCCCGGCCCGACCGGACGGGTCACCGGACTGTCGAAGCTGGCGCGGCTCGTCGACCTCTACGCCAAGCGACCGCAAGTGCAGGAACGACTCACCAGCCAGATCGCCGACGCACTGGTCCGCAAACTCGATCCGCGGGGGGCGATCGTCGTCGTCGAGGCCGAACACCTGTGCATGGCCATGCGCGGCATCCGCAAGCCGGGTGCGAGCACCACCACGTCGGCGGTGCGCGGGTTGTTCCAGACCAGCTCGGCGTCCCGCGCCGAGGCCCTGGGTCTGATTCTGCGCAGGTGAGCGTGCTGCGGAACTTCCGACGTCCGGTCGTGATGGGCGTTCTCAATGTGACCAGCGATTCGTTCTCCGACGGCGGCCGCTACCTGGATCGTGATGCGGCGATCGCACGTGGACTCGAACTGCGGGGCCTCGGCGTCGACATCGTCGACGTCGGCGGCGAATCCACCCGGCCGGGTGCGCAGCGCGTCGACGCCGACGTCGAAGCGGACCGGGTCGTGCCTGTGATCGAAGCGCTCGCCGCGGAAGGTGTCGCGACCAGTGTCGACACGATGCGGGCGTCGGTCGCGGACGCTGCGATCACGGCGGGCGTGACCCTCGTCAACGATGTGTCGGGTGGTCGCGCCGACGCCGCAATGGCCGGGGTCGTCGCATCCGCCGGTGTGCCCTGGATCCTGATGCATTGGCGACCGACGGACGGATTTGTTCACGCAGGCGGATCTACGCACTACGACGACGTTGTGCGCGAGGTGCGCGAGGAACTGCTCACCCAGGTCGATGTTGCCGTTGCCGCAGGAGTGGACCCGAAAGATCTGATCCTCGACCCCGGCCTCGGATTCGTGAAACGACCGGACCACAACTGGGAGCTGCTGCAGCGGTTGCCCGAGTTGACAGAGCTCGGATTTCCGGTGCTCGTCGGCGCGTCCCGTAAGCGTTTCCTCGGTTCGCTGCTCGCCGACCCGGAAGGTAACCCGCGTCCGCCGGTGGGACGTGAGGTAGCCACCGCAGTGGTGTCGGCGCTCGCCGTCACCCACGGCGCGTGGGGTGTGCGCGTGCACGACGTGCGGGCATCGCTCGATGCGCTCGCGGTCGCGGGGGCATGGCGGCGTGGCAGTGCGGCGGGGGAACTCGGATGAGCGATCGGATCGAGCTGCGCGGATTGCGGGTGCGCGGCAACCACGGAGTGTTCGAACACGAGAAGCGCGATGGTCAGGACTTCCTGATCGACATCGTCGTCTGGATGGATCTGGCGCCCGCGGCGGCGAGCGATGCGCTCGGCGACACACTTCACTACGGGATTCTCGCCGAGCGAGCCGCCTCGATCGTCGCAGGTCCCGCCCGGGATCTGATCGAGACCGTCGCGGGCGAGATCGCCGACGACGTGCTCACCGACCTGCGGGTGGAGCGGGTCGCGGTCACCGTGCACAAGCCGTCCGCGCCGATTCCGCTGACCTTCGGCGATGTCGCAGTCGTCGTCGACCGGGCTCGGCCGCGATGAGCCGCGTGGTGCTGTCCATCGGGTCGAACTTGGGGGATCGGCTCGCGCACCTGCGTTCGGTCACCGCGGCATTGGGCGATCGGATCGTCGCCGTGTCACCGGTCTACGCGACCGCACCGTGGGGCGGTGTCGACCAGCAGGACTTCCTCAACGCCGTCGTCGTCGCCGACGATCCGGAACTCGACAGCCGAGGCTGGCTGCGGTTCGGGCAGCAACTCGAGGCCGCCGCCGACCGGGTGCGGGTGGAGCGTTGGGGACCGCGCAGCCTCGATGTGGACGTGGTGACGTGCGAGCGGATCGTCAGCGACGACCCGGAACTGACACTGCCACATCCGCGGGCGCATCAGCGTGCATTCGTGCTGGTGCCGTGGCTCGATGTCGAACCGGACGGCACGCTCACGGTCGACGGCGAACGCCGGTCGCTGGCCGGCTGGCTCGCCGATCTCGACGACTCCGAACGCGACGGGGTTCACCGGACGAATGTCCTGCTCGTGGACGATCAGCCCGGGCAGCGCAACCCGAGACGGCGGGGCGAGAACTCGTGCTGAAAACGACGCGGGTCCGTGATCTGCTGGGTCTGGCGGTGCTCGCCGCCGTCGTGTCGTGGCTGCTTGTCCGCACCACATACGGATCGCTGCCACCGATCCCCGTCTACGCGGGTGCGTCGCTGTACCCGGTCGCGATGCTGGAGGCGGTGCTCGCCTTCATGATCCGTTCGCGCGTCGGGAAGCGGGAGGTCGGTGACGGGCCGCGTCAACTTCACCCGATCACCGCTGCCCGCGCGGTTGCGCTCGCGAAGGCATCGGCGCTGGTCGGTGCCGCGGTTGTCGGCGTCTGGACGGGTTTCCTGCTGTTCCTGTTGCCGCAGCGGTCGTACGTGCAGGCGGCTTCGGAGGACACGGTCGGCGTGGTGATCGGCGCGGTCGGCGGAATCGTTCTCGTCGCATCGGCGCTGTGTCTCGAACACTGCTGCAAGACACCGGAGGATCCGGGCGAACCCGCGCCCTGAGATCGCGCAACAGCGATCCTCGGGGATCACGGTCCGGACAAGTACCCTGGTCCGCATGGGGACCTCGGGCCGGGACAGGAACGAACGTCGGCAGTGGCGTAGCGCAGGTTCGATGATCGTTGCGGCGCTTCTCGCCCTCGCGATGGCCGCGTCACTGGTCCTGGTGTTCAGCCAGAGCGTCCAACTGTTGCGCATCGGCATTGTCGTCGCCTTGTGGGCCGCGACGATCGGCGCGATCGCCATGACGAAGTACCGTCGTGAATCGGCCCTGGAGAAGGCGAAGATCGACGACCTCAAGACGGTCTACGAGTTGCAGCTCGAACGGGAGATTTCGGCGCGACGCGAATACGAACTGACCGTCGAGCAGAAGGTTCGTTCCCAGCTCGAGGTCGAGGCAGGAGAAATGGCGCAGCTCCGAGCGGATCTCGCTGCGCTACGTCGGAACCTCGAAATACTGTTGGACGGGCCAGTGCAGGAAGACCGGACCGCGTTGAAGTCCGTCGCGAAACCGGTTCGCGAGATCGGGACGCGCGTGAGTTCGCCGAATGTCAGCGCCCCCAGGCCTGCGGGGCCCGCGTTCGCCTCCCCGGACGACGAACCTCTCACCGCGGAAACGACTGTCGTGGCTCCGAATGCGGCCGGTAGGCCGGGACCGGGCCGATCCGTACCCGCCGATCCCGACGACTCGACCATCGAAATTGATCTGTCGAACGGGCCGGTGAGCGGACGCCGCGCGCGTCGGCTGCGCGCAGAAGAAGCCGGCGAGGAGGACGAACCGCACGGTCGCAGCGTCGCCGACATCCTCGCATCGTTGTCGGTGAAGCCCTGACCGAGCGCCCCGTCCGCGAGTAGTCCCACCGTGTGGTGAGGTGTAGATCACGTCCGCCTCCCGTGGCCGCCCCGGAGCGCGCCGCGCTATTCTCGGGCAGAACGTCTGGTACCCGCCGAGCGGGACTGGAACGAACGAGAGGACTCCCGTGACTTCCTTCGGGATCACAAACGCGCCTGCCCCCGCACGTCTCACCGTCGGTGTCGTGTCGGCAGGCCGGGTGGGCACCGCCATCGGTGCGGCATTCGAGAAGGTCGGTCATGTTGTCGTCGCCTGCTCCGCGGTGTCCGATGCCTCCACCCGACGGGCGCGCACTCGCCTGCCCGAATCGGAGATCCTGCCCGTCGATGTCGTCGCGGGCCGCTGCAATCTGCTGCTCATCGCTGTGCCCGATTCCGAACTGGCCGACCTCGTCGCGGGCCTCGCCGCGACCGGCGCGGTGCAGCGCGGCACCCTCGTCGCACACACCTCGGGAGCCAACGGCATCGCGGTACTGGCTCCGTTGACCGAACAGGGGGCGGTGCCCCTCGCGATCCACCCGGCCATGACATTCACCGGCCACGACGAGGACACCGCCCGTTTGTCGTCCGCGTGCTTCGGGATCACCGCCGCCGACGACATCGGCTACGCGATCGCGCAGTCCCTCGTCCTCGAGATCGGCGGCGAACCCGTTCGGGTCCGCGAGGACCTGCGCCCGCTCTACCATGCCGCACTCGCTCACGGCAGCAACCATCTCGTCACCCTCGTCGTCGACGCTGTCGCTGCACTTCGCGTGGCGCTCGAAGGCCAGGAACTACTGGGACAGCAACTCGTCGGCGACGATCCCGGCGGGGTCGCCGAACGGGTGTTGCAGCCGCTGCTCGTCGCCGCACTCGACAATGCGCTGCGTCGCGGCCCGGCGGCGTTGACCGGTCCGGTCGCGCGTGGTGATATCGCCGCGGTCGCCACGCACCTGCGGGTGCTCGACGAGGTCGACCCGCAGATCGCCGCGGGCTACCGGGCATTGTCGTTGCGGTCGGCGCAGCGCGCGGGTTCGAAACAGGAGCTGATCGAGCTTCTCGAAGGGAATGATCACGGTGAATGAAACGGGACGGGGATATGTGCGCGGCGAACTGACCGTGCACCATGAGCCCGCGGCCCTGACGAAGGTGACCAGGGCGCTGCGCGGTGTCGGACGGACGGTCGCGCTGGTGCCGACGATGGGTGCGCTGCACTCGGGTCACCTGGAACTGGTGCGGCAGGCGAAACTGACCGGCGCCGTCGTGGTCGTGTCGATCTTCGTCAATCCACTCCAGTTCGGGGAGAACGAGGACCTCGACGCCTACCCGCGTACCCTCGACGCGGATCTTGCGCTGTTGCGCGACGCCGGGGTCGAGTTGGCGTTCGTGCCGACCGTGTCGGCGATGTACCCGGACGGTCGCCGCACGGTGATCCACCCGGGTCCGCTCGGCGCGGACCTCGAGGGCGGCAGTCGGCCGACGCACTTCGCGGGCATGCTCACCGTCGTTGCGAAGATCCTGCAGATCGTCGCGCCGAACACCGCGTACTTCGGCGAGAAGGATTACCAGCAGCTCGCGTTGATCCGGCAGATGGTCGCCGATCTGAACTTCGATGTCCGCATCGTCGGAGTGCCGACCGTCCGGGAGCAGGACGGGCTTGCGCTGTCGTCGCGCAATCGCTACCTCGACGAGACGCAGCGTGCGACCGCGACGGTGCTGTCCGCAGCACTCGTGGCAGGGGCCCACGCCGCTGCCGGTGGTGCCACGGCGATCCTCGATGCTGCTCGTGCGGTGCTCGCATCCGCGCCGGACATCGAACTCGACTACCTGGAGGTGCGCGGCGCGGATCTCGGGCAGCCGCCCGAGCGGGGTGACGGCCGACTGCTGGTGGCCGCGCGGGTCGGGACCACCCGGCTCATCGACAACGTCGGCGTTGCGATCGGCACCGGCTTCCTGGAGCGGGCGACCGGTCCCGTCGATCCGGCCGCCGACGATCTCCTGAACCGCTGAACGAGCAGAACCAGAACGACAAGAGCTGAGGACAGAGCATGTTCCGCACCATGATGAAGTCGAAGATCCACCGCGCCACGGTCACCCACGCAGACCTGCACTATGTGGGTTCGGTGACCGTCGACCAGGATCTGATGGACGCCGCCGATCTCCTCGAAGGTGAGCAGGTGTGCATCGTCGACATCGACAACGGTAACCGTCTCGAGACGTACGTCATCGCCGGTGAGCGAGGATCCGGAATCATCGGAATCAACGGTGCCGCAGCGCGTTTGGTGAGTCCTGGCGACCTGGTCATTCTCATCGCGTACGGCGTGATGAACGAGCAGGAGTGCAAGGATTACGCTCCGCGCGTGGTGTTCGTCGACGCCGACAACCGCCAGGTGGAGTTGGGTAACGACCCGGCGCACGCG
Organism: Rhodococcus sp. (in: high G+C Gram-positive bacteria); assembly: GCF_049299235.1. Classification (GTDB taxonomy): domain Bacteria; phylum Actinomycetota; class Actinomycetes; order Mycobacteriales; family Mycobacteriaceae; genus Rhodococcus. Next base: position 14,814 of record NZ_JBAQXC010000233.1, read on the forward strand.
CCCGAGGGTTCGGGTCTGATCACCCCGCGCATGCTCGCCACCCTCGACGCCGGTTCACTGGTGTAGTGGTGCTGCTCGCCGTCGACGTCCGGAACACCAATATCGTTCTCGGCCTGTTCACCGGTAGTGGCTCGCACGCGAAGCTGCAGCAGGATTGGCGTGTCCGTACCGATGCCGGCATGACCGGCGACGAACTCGCGCTGCTTTTCCGCGGCCTGCTGGGCGCGGACGTCGACCGGATCACCGCGGTGTCCGCGTTGTCGACCGTACCGTCGGTGCTCCGTGAACTGCGCGGCATGCTCGGGAAGTATTGGGCGGACGTGCCACACGTGGTCGTCGAGCCGGGTGTACGCACCGGTGTGCCGCTACTCGTGGACAATCCGAAGGAAGTCGGCGCCGATCGGATCGTCAACAGTCTTGCCGCGCACCACTTCTACGGTGGGCCGTGCATCGTTGTCGACTTCGGCACATCCACCTGTGTGGATGTGGTCTCCGGCAAGGGCGAGTTTCTCGGCGGCGCGATTGCACCCGGCGTCGAGATCGCGATGGACGCACTCGCATCGCAATCTGCGGCGCTGCGCAAGGTCGAACTCACGCGACCGCGTGGTGTGGTCGGCAAGAACACCGTCGAATGTATGCAGGCCGGTGCGGTTTTCGGGTTTGCAGGGATGGTCGACGGCCTGGTGCGCCGCGTGCGCGCCGAGGTTTCCGGGTTCGACCGGGACGACGTCGCAGTGATCGGGACGGGCGACAGTGCGCCGCTGATCATGTCGGAGGCGACGACTCTCGAGCATCACGAACCCGATCTGACGCTCGAGGGGTTGCGTCTGGTGTTCGAGCGGAATCAGGCTCGGCGATCCGCACGTCACGGTCCGCCCGGTTCCCCTGATCACGCATCTGTGTAACAATGGTCGCCGTGATCCGCTGCATGAGCGCCCAGGAGTGTTGTCGAGGCTGACGCCCGCCTCGACCGACAACACATTCCTGGAGTTTTTTCATGCGTGCTGCGCTTGCTGTTTCTGCTTCTTCTACCACTCGAGTTTCTGTCGGCCTGTTGCCGCTGACTACCGAGCGGACCTATCCCACTGAACTCGCCAACGCTGTCGCGCGCGGCGCCGTCGTCGTCGACATCCGCACGAGTGCGGAGCGCACCGTGCAGGGCATACTTCCCGGAGCGCTCGCAATCGATTCTGCGTTGTTGACACAACGGCTGGATCCGGCCGGGGCCGGGCGGCTGGCACTTGCCGTCGACCTCGACGTCGAATGGATTGTCGTTTCGGAGGACGGTTCTGCCGCGCACCGATCCGTGGAGGTCCTGCAGGAACTCGGACTGCGTCGTGTGACCGGGCTCGTCGGCGGGTACGCCGCGGTCCGGGCGGCCGATCTGGTCGACGCCCTCACGCGTGCGCAGCACATTGCGGATGATGTGGCGCGCGTCACGGCGCACTGAGCTCTCCCGGTGGCACTGAGCTCGGCTCCTTGTGGCATGGAGCTCGGCTCCCGGTGGCATGGAGCTCGGCTCCCGGTGGCACTGAGCTCGATGTTCGCAGGGAGGGCTGCGGCGTGGATAAGCGAGGGTTCCGATAGTCTGATTACCCGTGAGTGATGCCAGCGTTCAGCAGCCCGACGATACCCCCGAGCAGATCCGGGTCCGCCGCGAGAAGCGCGAACGACTCCTGGCGCAGGGGAAGGAACCCTATCCCGTCGTGGTGCCCCGCACCCACACCCTCGCCGAGATCCGCGCGAAGTATCCCGAGCTCGAACCCGACACCGTCACCGGTGAGCACGTCGGTGTCGCGGGCCGGGTGATGTTCTTCCGTAACACCGGCAAGTTGTGTTTTGCGACCCTGCAAGAGGGTGACGGCACACAGCTGCAGGTCATGTTGAGTTTGGCCGGGGTGGGGGAGGATTTGCTCGCGGCGTGGAAGTCCGATGTGGATCTCGGTGATTTCGTTTTCGTGCACGGTGAGGTGATCAGCTCCCGGCGCGGTGAGTTGAGCGTGATGGCCGACACTTGGCAGATGGCTGCGAAGTCGTTGCGGCCGATGCCTGTCGCGCACAAGGAGATGAGTGAGGAGTCGCGAGTTCGGCAGCGGTATGTCGATCTGATCGTGCGTCCGGAAGCTCGGGAGAACGCACGAATGCGTGTTGCTGTGGTTCGGGAGTTGCGTGCTGCGCTCGATCGTCGTGGTTTCCTCGAGGTCGAGACTCCGATGTTGCAGACACTGCACGGTGGTGCGGCTGCGCGACCGTTCGTCACGCATTCGAATGCGCTCGACATCGATCTGTTCCTGCGTATCGCACCGGAACTGTTTCTCAAGCGGTGCGTTGTCGGCGGGATCGACAAGGTCTTCGAGATCAACCGGAATTTCCGCAACGAGGGCGCAGATTCGACGCATTCGCCGGAATTCTCCATGCTCGAAACGTACGAGGCTTACGGAACCTACGACGATTCGGCGCGCATGATCCGCGAGATGATCCAGGAGATCGCATTCGCGGTGTTCGGATCCTATGTGGTGACCCTTGCCGACGGTACCGAGTATGACTTCGGGGGTGAATGGAAGACCCTGGAGATGTATCCGTCGTTGTGCGAAGCGATCGGTGCGGAGATCACGCCGGACACTACCGTTGATGAACTGACGGCGCTCGCCGAACGGGTCGGACTCGAGGTGCCGAAAGATAAGGGATACGGTCACGGCAAACTCGTGGAGGAATTGTGGGAGCACATGTGCGGCGATCAGTTGCACCAGCCCACGTTCGTTCGGGATTTCCCGGTTGAAACGTCGCCACTGACACGCGATCACCGTAGTAGGCACGGCGTGACCGAGAAGTGGGACCTGTATGTGCGCGGTTTCGAACTCGCGACCGGGTATTCGGAGTTGGTGGACCCGGTGATCCAGCGGGAGCGGTTCGCCGATCAGGCGCGACTGGCCGCTGCCGGCGACGACGAGGCGATGGTGTTGGACGAGGATTTCCTCGCGGCGATGGAGCAAGGTATGCCACCCACGACGGGTACCGGCATGGGAATCGACCGTTTGCTCATGGCACTCACCGGACTTGGAATCAGGGAAACTATCCTGTTTCCAATAGTTCGGCCTTCACGCTGATTTCTCGCACCTACGGCCGGAATCCGGATTGCCATTGTGTAATTCGCATGTACTCTTGTGCCCATAGCCGGGGGGCTGGTATCTCATTCGAGAGGAATTGCGGCACATGGCAAAGAAGGTCACTGTCACGCTGATCGACGATGTCGATCAGGAATCGGCAGCGGATGAGACCGTGGAATTCGGAATCGACGGGGTCACCTACGAGATCGATCTGTCCGACGACAATGCGGCGAACCTGCGCGAGCAGTTGGGATTCTGGGTGGAGCACGCCCGGCGGGTCGGTGGGCGCAAGCGTGCCAAGTCGGTTCCGGTTGCACCGGCCGGCCGGAAGAGCGTCAGGAACGGAGCATCGGATCGGGAGTCGAGTGCCGTCATTCGGGAATGGGCCCGCGAGAACGACTATGCGGTCTCGGCGCGGGGACGGATCTCGGCGGATGTCGTCGAGGCGTACAACGAAGCGCACGCCTAGGTTGAATTCCGGGTAGGCAGCTGTCCGGTCGACCACATCACGTACATCCCGTGTGGG
>NZ_JBAQXC010000234.1:0-13749 GCF_049299235.1 Rhodococcus sp. (in: high G+C Gram-positive bacteria)
GCTGGGCGGAGGTCCTGGCGGCCGGCGGTGAGGTGATGCCCCGGTTCCCGCTGCCGCTGGGCACGGCCTCGCTGCACGCGGAACGCGTCGAAGTGCGCGACGTACTCGATGTCGACGACAGCGCCGCGCTCTCGGCGCAGGCCCGCGGCGACGGTGTCTCGACCCTCGCACTGGTGGTCGCGGCGATGACCGAGGTGACCCGCGAACTGGCAGGAATCCCGCTCCGAGCGGTATTTCCGGTGCACAGCCGGTACGACACGACCTGGCACGAGTCCGTCGGCTGGTTCATCACCAACTCGGTGCTCGAGTCGACCGACACCGATCCCACCGCCGCGGCGGCAGCGGTCAAAGAAGCCGTCCGGCTGGGGTCCTGGCCACTCGAGGACGTACTGCGCCCGTGGGGCGGGATGCCCGAGGCGCCGGGAATGTTCGCGATTTCCTGGCTGGATCTGCGCCGACTGCCCGTTCGGATCGACGCCACCGGACTCCAGGCGCAGTACGTCGGCGCGACGATCCGGACCGACGGTGTGATGCTCTGGTTCATCCTCGACGAGTCCGGTTTGCATCTGCGCTGTCGATACCCCGACACCCCCGAGGCACGCCGGAACGTCGGCACCTGGCTGGACCTGCTCATCGCGCGGCTGCGGTCGCGAGCACGCGCCTCGATCGGGGGACTCCTACACGTCGGCGACCGGACGTACCGGGTGCAGCGCGCCGGCCGCGTAGATGTGCCTGCGCTGGCGGCGCTCCTGTCCGACGATGAGAGCGGCCGGCGCCGTGTGGACGGTGAGATCGCCGCGTACGAGGAGGCATACGACGCCATCGTCCGGGACTCCGCGCACTACCTGGCCGTGGTGCGCGCCGACGACGACCGGATCGTCGGGACGATGCACCTGACCATCGTTCCGGGGCTGGCGCGCGGCGGCACCACCCGCCTGCAGATCGACGGGGTCCGGGTGGTGTCCGCCGAGCGTTCCCTCGGCGTCGGCACCGCGATGCTCGGGTGGGCGCACGAGCACGGACGGCACCGCGGCGCGACGTTCGCGCAGGTCACCACCGCACAGGCTCGCGACCGGACCGGCACCTTCTTTGCGCGACTCGGGTACGACGACTCGCACGTCGGGCTCGAACGGGCACTCTGAGGCGGGACGGACCGCTCATCCGGGAGCCGTCGTGTACGCCGGGTGACGGTGCGGCATGATGTTCCGGCACGGGACGAGTGGGTTGATCGAACGGGGAGTCATGGGCGGCTGGGCGTTGTCGATCGATTTCGGCACATCGAATACCGCGGCGGCGCACACCAGCGCGGTGTCCGGACGCATCGAAACGCTGTCGTTGACCCATCACGGCAACCTGCTGCCGTCGTCCGTGGCGGTCGGTGCCGGACAGACCGTCCTGACCGGTGCGGCAGCCGCAGCGGAAGCCGACCGGAATCCGGGTGCGTTCGTCACGTCCCCGAAACGGCTTGTCGGGCAGGTCCCGTCGGTTCGGGTCGGCGACACCGACGTCCCCGTCGACGCGCTGATCTCGGGGGTGCTCGCCACCGTCCTGGACCGGGCTCTGGCCGCCCACAACCGGCAGATGCCGGATCGGGTGGTGCTCACCCACCCGGAAGGCTGGTCGCCGAGTCAGGTCGCGGTGCTCGTCGCCGCAGCAGCCCGTGCCGGTATCGACCCGCGGACGGTCACCACCGTGTCCGAGCCGCGGGCCGCCGCTCACCACTACAGCCGGGCCACCAGTGCCGTGCAGGGCACGCGACTGGCGGTGTTCGACTTCGGCGGTGGAACTCTCGACGTCGCGGTACTCACCGCGACGGGCACCGGCACCTTCGAGGTCGTCGCCGCGCGGGGTGACAACAGCCTCGGCGGCAAGAATTTCGATGCCCGGTTGCACCGGTGGCTCGAAGCTGCTCTTGCGGAGAACGATTCCGAGGCCGTCGACGCGCTCCGGCACGCTCCGGCGCACGTGCAGCGGGCGGTCGACGAGCAGGTCCGGCGCGCGAAGGAGCTGTTGTCGGAATCGCCGAGTGCGTCGATTTCCGTCGACATCGGCCGGCATCGGCGTACCGTCTCGATCACCCGAGCCGAGTACGAGAGGCTGATCGCCGGGGACATCGACCGGGCCGCGGCGCTGGCGCGGGCAGCGTTCGCCGACGCCGGAGTGGCCCCCGGAGATCTCGCGGCTCTCTATCTGACCGGGGGATCGGCGGGCACCCCGCTGGTGCACACCCGCATCGGGCAGCTCGGGCCGATCGCGACGCTCGACGATCCGAAAACGGTTGTCGCGCAAGGCGCATTGCTCGCTGCTGGCGGGGTCCCCGTCGCCGACCGCCGCGATACCGCCGTGCTGGAACGGCCTGCGGCGCCTCCGCTTCCGCCGCAGCCGAGCGTCTTCCCGGTTCCGGTCGAGCCTGCCCCTCGGTCCGGTGCGCGGAAGACGTGGATGGTCGTCACCACGGTAGCCGCCGTGGTCCTCGTCGTCGCCGGTGCCGCGGCCGCGGTGGTGTGGAGTACATCCGGCGGCAGTGTCGCCGACGCGGGCGCGGCCGCGAGCAACGTCACCTCGACGTCGTCGCCGCGCGCCGACGGCCCTCCCGGCGCGACGACCACCGCTGTGCCGGTTCTGAAGTCCACACCGCGCGGGCTCCCGCCCACCGACATCCTCAGGGTCGGCACCCACATCGAACCCGGTGAATATGCGGTCCGGCCCTTGGATTCGTCGGGTGGCTACTGGGAGCGGCTGTCCTGTCTGAACGGGGACGTCGACTGCATCGTCGCCAACGATGTCGTGGAGGGAAACGGTTACGTGCGAATCCATCCGGACGATCTCGCCCTCGGCGTCCGCAATCTCGAACTGACGCCCATCACCAACGCGACAACGCCGCCGGCGACATCGACGACACGGCCACGAGCGACGCCGCCAGCGGCGGCGCCCACACTCGTCGGTACGGACAGTCAGGGTTTCGTCGATGTGCCGCAGGCCCGGTGCAACCACACCAATCCGGCGATCGCACTCGGCCGGACCACCGATTCGCTGGTGGTGGTGTGCGAGACCGGTGTCGGTCGGCTCTACTACCGGGGCGTGCGTCTCGACGACGGCGCCGGCATCGAGATCGACGACCCGAGCGCGACCGGATCGGGCTATACCGCAACCAATGATGATGTGCAGTATCAGATTTCAGCGTCCTCGCTGATCATCTCGGACGGCGCTACCGTTCTGGCCGAAGAGTCCATGCTCGAGTACTGGGCACGTTGACGTCCGGTGCGGCAGTCGGAACCGCGTTCCTTTCACGATGAATGGGCGAGTGGTCGCGTCGGCTTCCGCCAGACCCTGCGGATGCCCCGCGGGCCCGCACCCCGGTCGAGTGCGAGAAGCAGCACCGCGCACCCAATCCCCGACAGCACGACGCTGACCCCGAACAATGCGGGATATCCGAACAGGTCGCCGACCGCGCCGGCCGCGAAACCGGCGATGCCCTGCACGGTGACGATCGCGCACGCCATCAGCGTGTAGTCGCTGCCCGCGTGGTCGCGATCGGCGGCGTCCATCATCAGCGTGAATACCGCCACGGTCGCCGCGCCGCCGAGGATGTGTTCGGCCAGGCTCGCCGAGACGATCAGCCAGAACCCGCCTGCGCCGAGCGAGGCGAACAGATAGAGCATCAGACTCGCGGTCTGGGTCACGCCGCCGATCATCAGTGCCCGGCGGCGACCCCAGTGCGAACACAACCACGCACCGAGTGCCGCCCCCGCGAGCGCGCCCACCGACGACAGGACCCCCTTGACCAGGGCGATCTGCCCGAGTGACAGGCCGACATCGGACATGAACGGTCCGACCATCGCCGACCCCATCGAATCCCCGAACTTGAATCCACCGATGAGCAGGATGAACGCCACCATCCCCGGGCGACGCAGTCGCGTCCACCACCCGGCCGCCAACCGCACCGGTGTCGTCGTCTCCTGGGCGCTGCGCACGGCCGTGTGCCGCATCATTCACACCGGGATCGTCGTGAGGAGCAACAGCACCGACATCGCGACGAACAATGCTCGCCATCCCGCGATGGAGAACAACCACAGCAGTGCCCCGCCGCCCACGATCATGCCGATCCGGTATGCGCCGACCTGAATGCCGTTGCCGACCCCGCGTTCTCGCGGTCCGAGCAACTGGACGGCGAGGCCGTCGGTGGCGATGTCCTGAGTGGCCGAGATCGCGTTGACGACGGCAATCCCGATGAGCAGCCAGCGCAGCGACGACCCGAGGTCCAGCGCGGCCAAACCGAGGGTGACGGCCGCCGACAGCAACTGCAACGTCAGCAGCCAGCGACGACGGGTTCCGTAGTGGTCGACGTACGGCGCCCACAGAAACTTCAGCGCCCACGGCGCGAACAGGACGCCGGTCGCGCTGATCGCGAACAACGAGAACCCGGATTCGCGGAGGACCACCGGCAACGCCTGAGTGAAGAAACCGTAGGGGAGGCCCTGCGCGAAGTACAGGGCCGCGAGCAGTGCCACCGTGGACATCGGGATCGTGCCCCACCGGGCAGCAGACATCATGGGTGAAGGTTTCGCCGAGCGCAGGCCTCAGTCGGTGGGTGACGCCGCGCGGTTCTTCCACCACAACCACAGCGCGGTCACGATGACCGCACCGGCGATGGAACCGATGATTCCGCTGGGTCGCAACGCGAGACCGTCACCGGCGAGCAGACTGATGAGGAGGCCGCCGAGAAACGAACCGCCGACACCGGCGGCGAACGCCAGCGTCCAGTCGATCGTGGACTTGGACTTTCCCACGATGAGCTGTGCGACCGCACCGACGAGCACTCCGAAGAGGATGATCCCAATGAACAGCATGCCGGGAGTATAGGCAGCAGATCGCAGGGAACGCTGTGGACCGACGGGGGTGCACCCCGCGGTTTCCCGAGCGAGTCTCGTTCATTCGACCGGGTGATCCATGCGCTCACTCGCTCGGATGAGCGGAGGGGCGTACGGGCCGCGCGGTTGCTTCGGGCTACCCGGGTGCGCGGGTGAACGCCGACCGGTGACCACGCAGTCGCAGCCGGCTGTAGGTCACCAGTGCCAGCGCGACACCGATCAACACCAGCATCGCCATGCTGAGCAGCCACCACGACACGGCGTGCTGCCACAACGGGTCGTCCTCGGCTGTCGGGTCCTTCGCACGGAGATCGACGGTCGAGGCGGCCGCCGCATACCCCCACCGCGCCGCGAACAGCCACGACAACTGCTCGAGCACCACCCGGCCGGTGATGGGGATCAGGCCGCCGCTCATCACCAGTTGCACCATCACCGCCACCACCAGCATCGGCATGACCTGTTCGCTCGACCGGGCCACCGCGGACAGGGCCAGCCCGAGCACCACGCACGCACACGTGGTCATCGCGACGTCCACGACGAGTTCGACACCGCCGAAGGGAATCACCGAACCTGAACCGGGAATTCCCTTGCCCACCATGACCATCAGCACCAGCACGATCGATTGGACGAGCGCCGCGGCGCAGAACACCAGGATCTTGGCGGCGAGATACGCGGACGGTTGCAGCCCCGCCGCACGTTCACGGAAGTAGATCTGCCGCTCGCCGACGAGATCGCGCACCGTCAGAGACAGACCCATGAAGCACGCACCGAGGATCAGCAGGATGAGAATGAACGACAACTCGCCGGGTTCCGCACCCGGAGCCGGGACGCCGAACCCTGCATCACCCGGCACCAGGATCGTCAGACCGCCGAGCACGAACGGCAGCACAGACAGGAAGATCAGATAGCCGCGGTCCGCTCGGACGAGCCGGAACTGGCGTCGAGCGACCGTGCCGAGTTGCCGGATCCGGGATGTCCGTGCCGGACGGCCCAGCGGGCGGCGTTCCGTCGGCGGCGGCGCGTCGAACGTGGCGCCGCGAGCCAGATGGTCGGCATGCGCTGCATCGGGTTCGGCCGCGACCCGGGCGAAGATCTCGGCCCAGTCGGTACTGCCGAGCGCCGAACCCACCTGCGCGGGCGGACCGACGTATGCCGTCCGACCGCCGGGCGCCAGGAGCAGCACCTGATCGCACATCTCCAGATAGGACAGCGAGTGTGTGATCACGAGGATCACCCGGCCCAGGTCCGCCAGGTGCCGCAGAGTGGCCATGATCTGTCGGTCCAGGGCGGGGTCCAGACCGGACGTGGGTTCGTCGAGGATCAGCAGTGACGGTCCGGTGAGCAGTTCCAACGCCACCGACGCCCGTTTGCGTTGTCCGCCGGACAGTCGATCGACACGAGTGTCGGCATGCTCGGTGAGTTGCAACTCGGCCAGCACCGTCGCGATCACGTCGTCACGGTCGGTGCGTCCGGTGTCCGGTGGCAATCGCAGTTCCGCGGCATAGCCGAGTGCCTGCCGCACCGTGAGTTGCCGATGCACCACGTCGTCCTGCGGGACCAGTCCGATCCGCGACCGCAACACCTGATACTCCGAATGCACGTCGTGGCCCTCGAAATCGACGACGCCGTCGGTCGGGCTGCTGGTACCGGAGACGATCCTCGCGACCGTCGACTTGCCCGCTCCGGACGGGCCGATCACAGCGGTGAGGGTGCCGAGCGGGGCGGTCAGACTGACGTTGTCGAGCAGTCGTTGCCCACCGGAGATCGTCAGCCCGACGCCGTGCACCCGCAGCCCGACCGTGGTCGACGGCTCCTCGATCCGCGGCACGAGATTGTCCTCGTGCACCACCAGATCGGTGTTGCCGATGGTCACCACGTCGCCGTCGTGGATCGGTGTGCGCGTCACCGGTTCCCCGTCGACAAACGTTCCGTTGACACTGCCCAGATCCTCGATTTCGAGACCCGACGGGCCGCGATACAGGGCAGCGTGGACGCGGGAGGCGAGCACGTCGGACACCACGATGTCGCAGGTGCGGTCGCGCCCGACGGTTCGTCCGCCGGTGTCGACCGGTTGCCGGCGGCGCGGCGCGGGCCGCAGATCGTCGGCTCGCATCGTCCGTAACTGTTCGACCAAACCCTTGCGGGTTCGCGTCGCGGACGGATCGGACACGACGATCCGTAGTGAAGGCGCAGTGTAGGGACCGCCACAACACACCACGACGGACTCGGTCAGCGCGAGCCGTTCCACCCGGTGACCGTCCACGAATGTGCCGTTCTTGCTTCCCGAATCCGTGAGGTACCAGCCGTCGTCCCACTGCAGACGGGCATGCTCCCGGGAAACCATCGGATCGGCGATCGTGACCTCCATGGTCTCGTCCCGGCCGATGCGCACCTGCTCGGGCGCGTCCACGACGGTGCGGCCACCGTCCCACTCGATCACAACCCGGTCGTTTCCCGTGCTCATCGCCCAGGCCTCCCGTTCAGTGTTCGGGTCGAAGCACCAGACGGACGCCGCGCGCCTCGCCGGTTTCGAGGCGACGGTGTGCCTCGGCGGCGGCACTGAGCGGGAACTCCTCGATGTGCCGGGGTCGCAGCAGGCCGTCGGCGAGCAAGGTGGTGACGTGCCGTGCCGCCTCGGCCAGTTCGTCGACGGTGGCGTTGCTGATCACGAAGCCGAGCAGGCTGCGGTCGTGGGGGTAGAGGTCGCCGGCCCGGCATTCGAGCCGGCGGTCCATCCCGGCCATCACCACGATCCGGCCGCGCGTCGCGAGCACATCGAGGGTGCTCACGAGGCTGTGCCTGCCGGACGTGTCCACGAGTACATCGATGCCGTCCGGGGCAGCGGCCCGCAGACGCTCGGTCAGGTCGGGGTCCGCATAGTCCAGTACGGTCGCCGCACCCGACGACCGGCACCACTCGAAGTCCTCCGGACGCGCCGAGGCCAGTACCTGCGCGCCGGAGCGGGCCGCCATGACGGTCAGTGCCGATCCCACGTGCCCGGCGCCGCCGGCGATGAACACCGTGTCGACCGCGCGCAGCCCGGCGTGGGTGTACAACGCGAGGTGCGCGGTCGCCGCAGGGTGTGCGGATGCAACCACGACGATCGGATCGACCTGGTCCGGTAGCGAATACACGCGGTCGGCGGGTGCGGTGGTGTACTCCGAGGCCGGTCCCTGACGGCCGTTGTGCCCAAGACTGTTGCACCACACGCGGGTACCGATGTGCGGGGTGGTCACCTCGCCGCCGCAATCGACGACGGTACCGACGACGTCGCGGCCGAGCACGAACGGGAACGTCAGTGCGGTGGGGAAGGCACCGGACCGGACGAAGGTGTCCACGTTGTCGACGGCGACCGCCTCGACCCGCAGGAGCACATCGCGCGGTCCGCACCGTGGAATCGGCAACATGCCGTAGCGGATCGCGTCGGTACCACCGAGCGATTCGATATAGGCCGCGCGCATGTGTTCCGGGGCGGGCACGCATTCGATGGTACCGATCGGGCGGGCCGCGGTCGGCCCGTTCGACGAGCCTGCTCGGTCGACCGGCCGGTGTGCTCAGGGGCGGGTCAGTTCGCGGTACGTGCTCGGGTTGAATCCGAGAATGCGACGGAAGTCCGTGCACAGGTGTGCCTGGTCAGCGTACCCGAGGTCGGCGGCGACCTGCCCGATGGGAATCGCCGGATCGGTGCGCAGGCGCTGGGCGGCTTCTTGCAGGCGGTAGCGGCGGATCATCGCTGCCGGTGTCATGCCGACGTACCGCCGCGCGAGACGCTGCACACTGCGCACCGAGATCCCGAGCGTCTGCGCCAGGTGGTCGACGCGGGTCACGGCGAGGTCGGTGGCGATCACCTCCTCCATCGTGTTGGCGAGTGTGCCGTCGGTGTCCGGTGGGGCGAGACGATCGGCGACCCAGGCGGAGTACGCCGCGGACGCCCGAGTCCGCCGCGTCGCGCCGTCGTCGGCGGACATCGCCGCCGTCACAGCCCGGTGGAGTTCCGGTGCATCGTGCGGGATCTGCCGGTCGCGCACGATGCGCGGGTCGCCGATGAGGGATGGGACCGCAGCGGGTCGCAGCAGCGCACCGACGGCCCAGCCGGACCCGCGCAGGTCACGATGCGATCGTCGCGTCGTCGCTCCGGACAGCGTCACCCCGCCTGGTTCCACGGTGAGATTGGATGCGGGGAATGCCAGGATCTCCTGCCGGGATGTCCGGCCCGGTGCGAGCCGCCACTCCGGAATCCAGAACCATCGCACCAGACCCGCGAGTTCGGCGGGAGGTGCTTCGCGATGGAACGTGGGCAGCCGCGCCGGATACAGGACACCGCGTCGGTCGCCGTTCGTCACGTCTGTCCTTCCTGGAGCGCTGCCGTTCCCGGACACTGTCGCGAATCTACAAGCCACCTCCGACAGTCCGGCCCTACCGTCGTGGCATGAGCGAAAACATCATGACCGGAATCGGCGTCACCGGCGACCACACGACCGGCGGAGTCCCGCACGGATCGACCAGCCTGACGCCGTTCATCACTGTTCCTGCGGCCCGCGAGGCCATCGAGTTCTACCGTTCCGTGTTCGGCGCTCGGGTCGTCGATGTCACAGAGTCGGGCGGCATCGTTGTGCACGCCGAACTCGACTTCGGCTGCGGGAGAATGCAACTCGGCGAACCCAATTCCGACTACGGGCTCATCGCGGCGCCTGCGGGTGACGCCGACTGCTATTCGATCGGTCTGTACTGCTCGAACGTCGACGAGGTGGTCGCGCACGCCGAACGAGCGGGCGCGACCATCCGCGAACCGGTCGGTACGTTCGTTTCCGGAGACCGGTTCGCGTCGATCCGGGACCCTTTTGGGGTGCGGTGGTCCGTCATGACGCGGGTGGAGGACCTGTCGGAGGAGGACAGTGCCAGGCGGGTCGCCGAGTGGGTGGCCGAGCAGGCGGCGCCGGACGGCGGCTGAACCGACGTCACGCCGCCAGGAGACGATCCAGCGCGGAGTAGCTCTCGCTCAATCCGTCGGCCATGCCGCTCTGCATCATGCCGTCGCGCTCCTCGGCGGTGTGGAACAGACTGTCGGTGACGATCTTGGTGCGGCCGTCGCCGAGATCGACGAAAGTTGCGGTGTCGATCGAGACATAGCCGGGCATGCCGTCCCACTCGAACGTCTGGACGATGCGTTCCTTCGGGATGATCTCGCGGAACCGGCCTTCGAACCCGTGGGTGTCGCCGTCGGAGTGTTCGACGAACCGCCAGTGCCCTCCGCGTTCGAATTCGAATTTCTCGATGTCGACCCGGTTCCCGCGACCCCACCACCGAGCGATCAGGGCGGGGTCGGCATGGGCGGCCCACACCCGGTCGATCGGGGCATCGAAGACGCGCTCGATGTGGATTTCCCGGTCGCCGGGGGTGGTGACGGTGGTGTTCGGGGAGGTCATTGCTGCTCCTTCAAGTCGTCGCGAAGTGCTGTGTCGTCGCGAAGTGCTGTGTCGTCGAGAAGTGCTGTGTCGTCGAGAAGTGCTGTGTCGTCGAGAAATGCCGCGAGCCGGTCCATGCGGGCTTCGATCCTCCGGCGATGTCCGCCGATCCAGGCCGCCTCGTGGTCGAGTCGGTTGGGTCCGAGCGAGCACTGCCGCACGCGGCCCTGCTTCTCCGTCAGTACCAGGCCGCCCTCCTCGAGGAGTCGGATGTGTTTGGTGATGCCGGGCAAGCTCATGTCGAATCGTGCGGCCAGGTCGCTGACCGACGCGGGGCCGTTCGCCAGGTGCTCGAGGATTCCGCGCCGGGTGGGATCGGCCAGTGCCGCGAACGTCGAATTCAGATCCGAATACTGAACCATTCGGCTAAGTGTTGCACTGTGCTCGGCTGGAGTCAACGCCCACGCCCGGAAATTCCCGGATCGTTCATCGCGTCGTTCCGTGTGCGTGCACACGGCGACGCGCGCGCCCGGCATGCTCGCAGGCATGCCGACGCTCGTTCCCGACTCCGTGTTCGGCTTTCTGCAGGACAGCGGCCTCGCCGGATCACCCGGTGAAGCCGCGGCCCTGCTCATGGAGGGCCTGGTACGGATCAATCACCTGTCAGTCCGCAATCCCCGAGTCCATCTCACCCCCGGCGATGTCGTCTCGATCGTCGGAGACCCGCGCAGCGCGGTGTTCACATCCTCAGCCGAGGTGTGTTGCGGGCAACCGCTGCGCGCGCGGCGAACCCGGTAGAGACTGGCTCGTGTGACCGGACACCCGCTGCCGAAAACCTCGGCTCCCGCCCAGCGTGCGCTCGACGACATCGGCGTCGCGAACCTCGACGACCTCACTCGGTACACCGAGCGTGACCTGCTCGCGTTGCACGGGATGGGTCCGAAGGCGGTCCGCATCCTGCGCGACGAGCTCACACGCCACGGCCTGAGCTTCGCATAGCGAGGTCGCGCCCCGATCCTCCGACTCCGGGAGGTGCGGGTTCGTGCTCGATGTCCGACCGGTGTGATAGACCGCTGGGGAACACCGGACGACGTCGAGGAGGACATGCGTGCTGACGCTGCACCGCGCCGAGCGCGCCGAGATTCTCGCCGATGCGCTGGCCGGGCTGCTCGCGACACCACCGCCCGACCCGTTGGTGCGGGAGGTGGTCGCCGTCCCGGCCCGCGGGATGGAACGGTGGCTCACCCAGCGACTGTCCGCTGCGCTCGGCACGACGGAAGGCGACGGCATTGCCGCGAACATCGACTTCCCGTCACCTGCCAGGCTGGTCGACGATGCGCTGTCCGCGGCTGCAGGCACCACTCTCGAGAACGACCCGTGGCACCCGTCCCGCGTGTTGTGGGCGCTGCTCACCGTGATCGACGAGTGTGTCGGCGAGCCGTGGTGCGCGGTGTTGTCCCGCCATCTCGGGCACGGCCGCGACGACTTCCGCGCCGGTCGCCGGTATGCGACTGCCGCGCACCTGGCCGAGCTGATGCGCGGCTACGGCACCCAGCGCCCGCAGATGCTGGTGGACTGGGCTGCCGGAGCCGACACGGACGGTGTCGGTGCGCCGCTCGGCGAGCACCTGCGGTGGCAGGCCGAACTGTGGCGCAGGCTCCGCGCACGCATCGGCAGCGACAGCCCCGCGCAGCGACTCGATGCGGCCTGCTCGCGGCTACGCACCGAGCCGGGTGTCGTGAACCTACCGGAACGACTCTCGCTGTTCGGCCCGACCCGGCTGACCACGGCGCAGCTCGCGGTCATCGGCGCGCTCGGCGAGCAGCGCGATGTGCATCTGTGGCTGCCGCATCCGAGCCCGGCGATGTGGCGGGCACTGTCGGCTGCGCCGGCGATACGGCGGCGAGCGCACGACGACAGCGCCCTCGCGGTGCACCATCCGCTCCTCGCCGCCCTTGCCCGCGACATCCGGGAATTCCAGACGCGCCTGAACGTCCTCGACGCCACCGATGTGGACCACGGCTCGGGCGAGTCCGGCGACACCCTGCTCGGCCGGCTGCAGGCCGATATCCGCGCCGACCGCATCCCGGTCGCCGGTGCCGCACCCGTCGACGGCACCGTGCAGATCCACGCATGCCACGGGCCGACCCGCCAAGTCGAGGTGCTGCGCGAGTCGCTGCTGCACCTGTTCCGTGACGATCCGACCCTCGAACCTCGCGACGTCATCGTCATGTGCCCGGACGTCGAGACCTATGCTCCGCTCGTCCACGCCGCGTTCGGTCAGGGCGTCGCGGGCCATCCGGGCCACGGTCTGCGGGTGCGCGTCGCCGACCGGGGGTTGCGTCGCACCAACCCGGTGCTCGCCGTCGTCGCGACCCTGCTCGACCTCGCCGATGCCCGCGTCACCGCAAGCGAGGTCCTCGACCTGGCCGCGGCCCCGCCGGTGCGCCGCCGGTTCCGATTCACCGACGACGACCTGGAACGTCTGCAGGAATGGACCGTGGAGACCGGCGCCCGCTGGGGTCTGGCCAAGGGTCAGCGTGCCGCCGTCGGGCTCGGTGACTTCCCGCAGAACACGTTCGGCACTGCAGTCGACCGGCTCCTGCTCGGGGTGGCAGCCGACGATTCGCAGAGCGAATGGCTTTCGCTCGCTTTGCCGTTCGATGATGTGGACAGCAACGACATCGATCGTGCGGGGCGGTTCGCCGAATTCATCGACCGAGTGCACTCGGTGCTGCACAGCCTTCGAGGTTTCAAGTTCGCAACCCGGTGGTCCACGGACCTGGCCCGGGCCGTCGACCTGCTCGCCGACGTCGCACCGGTCGACGGCTGGCAACTCGTCCAGGCGCATCGCGAACTCGCAGCGGCCGTCGAACACAGCGGCGACGCACAACTCCGGCTCGCCGATGTGCGGGCCATGCTCGCGAGCCGGCTCGCGGGCAGGCCCACCCGGTCGAACTTCCGCACGGGCGAGCTCACGGTCTGCACGATGGTGCCGATGCGATCGGTTCCACATCGCGTGGTGGTGCTGCTCGGACTCGACGACGAACATTTCCCGCGCGGCACCCACATCGACGGCGACGATGTGACTGCTGTCGATGCCGTTGTGGGGGAACGTGATCCACGAAGTGAGGATCGACAGCTCCTACTCGACGCGCTGATGTCCGCCCGCGACCGGGTGCTGCTGTTCCACACCGGCGCCGACCCTGTCACCGGAGCGACGCGCCCACCGGCGGTCCCGCTCAGCGAACTGCGCGACGTCGTTGCCGCAATGACCGGTACCGCGCGGTCGGGGGACGGGCGGAACGAGGAACCAGGCGGCATCGTGACACGACATCCGTTGCAGCCGTTCGACCCCCGCAGCTTCCGGGCGGACGCACCGTTCAGCTTCGATGCCGCGGCCTTTATCGTTGCCCACAACCACCCATCGGGCGATCCCTCCCCTTCCCCGGAGGACATAAACGTCACACGCC
>NZ_JBAQXC010000235.1:0-4692 GCF_049299235.1 Rhodococcus sp. (in: high G+C Gram-positive bacteria)
CGCCGGTCCGGCTGCCGTCCGCCTGCACGGACGTCGACGCGGTCGCGCTCGCCGCGCGGTCACCGGCGCGCAGGGTGCGCACCAGGGTGTCGAGTTGCTCGGCGGACGGTACGGTCGGCCCGGCATAGCGGGCGCGGGCGCGGGGCACCGACACCCGCGCACCGGGTGGACGCAGGTCCAGTACCGCACCCGACGAATCCTCACCGGCAGGGGAAAACCCCGCCGCGCGCAGTTCCTGCAACACCTCGGCCAGCGGAGCCTGGGAGATCGCGACGGTCGGGGCCAGCGCCCGCAGCGCCAGCCGGTCGGCGACCGGGGCCGCGAGAACCTCGGCGAGCAGTGCCGGATCGTCGGACCGCACGAACGACGACGCGACGCCGGTGCGCAACCGTCCGTGCCGACGCGCGACGTCGTCGATGAGATAGGTCAGGGACTGCGGAACCGGTGTCCGTGAATGCGCGGCGAACAGTGCGTGCAGGTCGTCTGCCCCGGTCCCGGCATCCAATGCCCGCCGCACCGTGGCCTCCGTGATGCGGTACACCGTCGCTGCTCCTGCCGATTCGACGTCGGCGACGAGCGCGATGCGCGCGGCGAGATCGGGTAGCAGAGGCCCGGGTGCGACCACGGTGAGGTCCGCCTGCACGAGAACGTGATCCACCGGTTCCGGCAGAACGGCGGCCATCTCGGATTCGGCGTCGCCGCCGTGCAACAGTGCCTTGCCCGGGGACGCGATCGATCCGTGCGCGACGACGGCGAGCGCGGTGGCCTCCCGCAGCGTCTCGGTGATCGCGTCGGATCCGAGCCGACCCGCCCACCGGGGCCGCCGCCAGGCGAGTGCCGTGCGGATCTGCCCCGCATCGGGTGCCGATCCGGGGGTTTCGGCGAGTAGTTCGAGGAGCAGCCGCCGGTCGCGCACCGCAGCCGGTGACTGCACTTCCTCGGACAGTGCGGCGATCGGCTTGTCGTTCTGGTCGCGCCGACCCACGAGCCACGGCCGCCGTGCGGCGTCGAGCCAGGCGCCGGCGAGCACCGCCCAGCGATGCGCGGTGGTCGCTTTCGACCAGCCGTCGGCAGAAGTGGTCGGCGTCCAGTAGTCGTCGATGTCGGATTGGGGCGCCGGATCGGGAAGACCTCGCGCGATGAGTCCGGCCGCGGCGAGAACTTCGACGAGCAGTGCCGCTCGGGTTTCGTCGATGCCGACCGTCTTCGCGAGCCTGCGCAGTTCGCGTACGCCGAGCCCCCCGGATTTGAGGGCGGGGGCGGGACCGTCCCCGAGTGCGTCGACGAGTTCCTCGGCGTGCCGCAGCACCTCGAGGGCAGCGCCAGCGGCGGTCGCGTTGACGTCGGCGACGGTGTGTGACGCCGGCACCGATGGGGGCGGCGTGAGCGCAGCCGGATCGAACGGCGCTTCGCCGCGAAGGTGTTGTCCCACGCGGTGGGGCAATTCGACGGTGTCGTCGTTCAGGCGGATCAACAGCCCGGCGGCGATCAGTTGCTGCACCGGCCGGTCCGCCGGTGTGCCGGGTGCGGCGTCCTTGGTTCGTCCGACGGGGGAGGTGCGGGCCAGAGTGTCGAGGATGCCGCGTCGGGCATCGTCGAGTCCGGCGATCATAGACTCGAGTTCCGAGGTGTCCGGAAGGTCGGATTCGGTGCGCGCGATACGCCACGGCACGGTGTCGGCGGCCGCCGGTACCAGCGACAGCTCGTCGGCGGAACCCCACACGAGCAGCAGGGAGCGCAGCCGGTCGAGGATGCGGTCCAGGTTTTTCGCGGTGGTGCGTCCGTCGAGCTGGTCGCGTAGTGCGCGTCGCGAGACGGGCGCGTCGGCGGCGCCGAGCTGGGCGAGTGCCTCGATCACACCGAAGTCGCCGGTGGTCAGTTCGTCGGCGGCCCGGAACACCGATGCCCGCTGCTGCGCGCGGTTCGCCAGTACGGTCACGGTGGCGGGCGGAGGTACCACCAGATCGGGGCGAGCCTTCAGAAGTGCGGCGAGTGCGGAGTCGCGGCGTTCGGCGAGCCACCGGGCGAGCGACCGTTGCGCGTTCGGCCCGGACGAGGTGGTGTGGGTCATCCGACTCAGATTAGAGACCTGAGGTGGCCCGCCGCGAACTCACCTGCCAAAATGAGCGCATGGCTGACACTTCGAAGAACCAGTACGTCGATCGCGGGTGGCCGGAGCTTGTCGACGGCGATCTTGCCGTCACCGAGCTGTCCTCCACGCGTTCGGGGCCGCTCTCTCCGTACGGTGAGGAGACTGAGTTTCCCGTTCCGGTCGATTCACTCCCGTACACGCACCCTTACACCGTCGTCAATCGCTGATTCTCCGTACCCAGAGAAGGGCCCCATACCGAAAGTTCGGTGTGGGGCCCTTCTCTGTGTACGACGTCAGTTCGGCAGGATGGAGGTGACCTGGTCGACGAGGATCTGATCGACCGGGATGCCGGCCGAACGCAGCGCGTCGATGCCCTGGGCGAATCCCGCCTTGGCGCTCTGCGGCGCGAGGAACGGGACGTTCTCCTGCAGGGTCGGAGCTTGCTCGGTGGCGCTCTGGCCCTGGACGGTGTCCGCGAGGGTGCCGGAGGCAGGCACCGCACGCTGTGTCGGGGCGCTGCTCAGGCCGAGGCTCGAAGAGCAGGACGGCCATGCGCCCCAGCCCTGTCCGTCGAGGACTCGTTCGGCAACGGCGATCTGCTGGTCGCGAGTGGCCTGGCTGGCGCTCGCCGCGTATTCCTGGCCGCCGTAGGCGTTCCAGGTGCTCGGGGAGAACTGCAGTCCGCCGTGGTAGCCGTTGCCGGTGCTGATACCCCAGTTGCCGCCGGACTCGCACTGTGCGAGGCGGTCCCAGTCGGAGTCGGGGGCCGCGTTGGCGGTGCCGCTGAACGCGACGCCGGTGACGCCGAGAACCGCGCTGGTCAGCGCGAACTTCGCGACGGTACGGCCGGTGTTGGTGGGTTTGCGATGGCGTCCGCTCATGGTTCCGGTTTCCTCTCCGCACGCGCCTACGAGGTCAGCTGTCGGGTTCGGGCTGAAGAGGTCGCCCGGCCGCGTTGCTCCCACTGGGAGCGATTCGGCTTCACCCCGAGGGTCGCTGCTGGTGCCGCGGCCCGGGTGCCTCCTGGGAACTTCCGCTCCCTGGGAGACCGTGTGGGTCCCCCGTTTCCTGTCCCCTGGGTGGTTCGTGGGGAGTCCGGATCCGCGGGACAGGATTTGGCGCGGCGGGTCCGGGGTGGCCGGACCAGTCCGACCGGATTCGACGGTAACGGGTCGGAGGGTGGAGTGTCACCAATTGATAACGCGCGATCTTCTGCGCCCGTACGGTGACCTGGATACTCACGCTGGAAAATCTGCAGGTAGTGCGCCATCTTGGGGTGTCGGACGCATCCGAGTCCGGACCGTTATGTCGTCGTTATGTGATTAACATCACACGACGTGTCGGTATCAACGGACCGGAACGATGTCCTTGCCGAGGGGCATCAGCGAGATCGGGATCATCTTGAGGTTGGCGACGGCAAGCGGAATTCCGATGATCGTGATCGCCATCGCGATCGCGGTCGCGATATGCCCGATCGCGAGCCAGACGCCCGCGACGATCACCCAGATCACATTCCCGATCATCGAACCGGCGCCGGCCGTCGGCTTGTCCACCACGGTCTTGCCGAAGGGCCAGAGCGCGTACACCCCGATGCGGAACGCCGCGATACCGAACGGGATCGTCACGATGAGCACACAGCAGATGATGCCGGCGAGAAAGTACCCCAGCGCCAGCCACAGCCCACCGAAGATCAGCCAGATGACATTGAGCAGAAACTTCACGATCCACCTCCACGCGCGCGACGACCCGACCGCAGGGCAAACGTGATCGCCAACACGAAGCCCAGCGGCCACGCCGCAGTCAGCAGATACAGCACCAGGCCCGGTTTGCCGTCCGTGACGACCGGAGTCAAGAAGATGGCGACGACTGCGACGATACCGACGGCGAAGCACACCAGCGCAGCTTTGAGCAGGCCGTTGCTCGGCCCGGCAGAGGAATCGGAAGTACCCACCCCGCCCACGGTAGTTCCTCGATGCCGGTACGTGACGGTCGCACGGGCAGTCGGTCCCCGAAACCGGGGTACACTGGCGCCGTCCACGCGTCCCGCACCCGATTGCGGGGCGCGTTGTTTTGCATATCCACAGGTACCCCTGGGTACGGCTGTCGAGAAACGGGTGAACGCAGTGCCGAGCGGCAAGGTGAAGTGGTACGACGTCGGGAAGGGCTTCGGCTTCCTGTCTCAGGAAGAGGGCGAGGACGTCTACGTCCGAGCATCCGCGCTTCCGGACGGGGTGGACGGACTCAAGCCGGGCCAGCGTGTCGAGTTCGGCATGGCCGTCGGCCGCCGTGGTCCGCAGGCTCTGAGCGTGAAGCTGCTCGAACAACCCACCATGCGGCAGAAGGGCGGCCGTCGCGAGAACGCCCCGGACCGCGAACGCCGCAATCCGGAAGATCTGGCGAGCATGATCGAAGATGTGATCACTCTGCTCGACACCGCGGTGCAGCCGGACCTGCGGCGCGGCCGGTACCCGGACCGCAAAGCATCCCAGCGGATCTCCGAGGTGCTGCGCGCCGTCGCCCGCGAACTCGACGCCTGACAGTCGTCACCGCGCATACGACCGCCACTGCTCATACGACGAGGGCCTCCGGGGCTGCACCGG
>NZ_JBAQXC010000236.1:0-5967 GCF_049299235.1 Rhodococcus sp. (in: high G+C Gram-positive bacteria)
GGTTCTCCGCGTATGCCCGCAGGTGTTCGACCTGCACCGGATCCAGCGACGGCCGCACCGCGGTACGGGCGGTCGCGACATCGTCGGCGGTGACCACCGCGGCATCGACGTTGCGGCGCATCGCGGCGAGCGCGGCCTCCCGCAGCAGCGCCGCGCAGTCCGCCGCGGAATATCCGTCCAGGTCTGCGGCGAGCGAATCGAGATCGACGTCGTCGGCGAGCGGAACGGACTTGCCCGCGGTCTTCAGGATGGCGACGCGAGCCTCGGCATCCGGTGGCGGCACGAACACGAGACGTTCGAGTCGCCCGGGTCGCAGCAGCGCCGGGTCGATGAGATCGGGACGGTTCGTCGCACCGAGCACCACGACGTCACGCAACGGTTCGACACCGTCGAGTTCGGTGAGCAGGGCTGCAACCACCCGGTCGGCCACCCCCGAATCCGAACTTTGGCCGCGTCGGGGGGCGAGCGCGTCGACTTCGTCGAGGAAGATCAGCGACGGCGCCGAATCACGTGCGCGGACGAACAGTTCGCGCACAGCTTTCTCGGATGCACCCACCCACTTGTCCATCAGTTCGGCGCCTTTGACGGCGTGCACGCTCAGGTGGCCGGTGCTCGCCAGCGCACGGACCAGGAACGTCTTGCCGCAGCCCGGCGGCCCGTACAGCAGCACCCCGCGCGGCGGGTCGACGCCGAGTCGCGCGAACGAGTCGGGGTGCTGCAGTGGCCACAGCACGGCTTCGGTCAGGGCCTGTTTGGTTTCGACCATGTCGCCGACATCGTCGAGGGTCACGCTGCCGATCGCGAGTTCCTCGGTGCCGGAACGGGACAGCGGCCGGATCACCTCGAGCGCGCCGAGCAGGTCGTCCTGGGTCAGCATCGGATCCTCGTCGTCGCGGCTGGCCCGGGACGCTGCCCGGAGCGCCGCCTCCCGACACAGGGCGGCGAGATCGGCGGCGACGAACCCCGGGGCGCGTGCGGCGATCGCGTCGAGCTTCAGATTCTCCGACGGCACCGTGCGCAGCAGCACCTCGAGCAGCGCCCGGCGGGTGGAGCCGTCCGGCAGCGGCAGGTTCAGTGCGCGGTCGCAGATGTCGGGGGACCGCAGCCGTGAATCGACCGCATCGGGATGCGCGGTGGTCGTGACCAGCGCGACCCCTGGGGTGTCGACGACGCGCCGCAACGTGTCGAGGATCAGTGTGGACACCGGTTCCGGGGTGGCGGGGAGCAGCGCGTCGACGTCGGTGACGAGCAGGACACCGCCGCCGGTGACGGTGACGGCGGCGGCGTTCCCGCGGCGGAGTCGTTCGTCGGCGGCGAGCGACCCGACCCCGGGGCCGTCGATCTCCACGACCGTCCGGGGGGCGAGTACCGCGCGGGCCAGCGTGGCCTTGCCGACGCCGGCGGGGCCGGTGACGAGCACCCCGAGGTGTGGGGAGGCGCCGAGTGTGCGCAACAGTTCGGGTTCGTCGAGGGCCAGTTTCAGCCATTCGGTGAGTTTGGCGACCTGGTCCTGCACACCGACCAGGTCTTCCGGTGCTGGTGTGATCATGCGTTCCGGTGACGCGAACGATGCCGCGGTGGCCGCGTGTCCGGATGTGGTCGGCATGTGCGGTCCTGTGTCACCACCCCAGGTCACCGCGGTGTTCGGCTGCACGCTCACCGGTCCGGTCGGATCCACTCCGGTGACAGTCAGCAGTTCCGACGTCCACGCGACCCCGAAGGTGCGGGACAGGGTGCGGGTGGTGTCGGCACTGCTCGTTCCTGGCCCGAGGTCGCGGGGGAGCAGGGACACGGCGTCGCCGACCGTGACGACCTTGCCGAGCAGCGCCTGCCGCAGTGTCACGTCGCCGATGGAGTGTGTCGCCAGCGACGACCCGGTCACGGTCACCGACCGGGCGCCGTACACCGTGACCGGCGAGACGATGACGGTGGCGTTCTCCCTCAGGCCCGTGTTCGACAGGGTGACGTCGTCGAGCAGGATCGTGCCGGTGGGGGTGCCGGCGGAGCCGAGTGCGGCGACGGCGGAGGTGCGGCGTGCACCGACCAGGGCGATCGCATCCCATTCGCGGAGACCGAGTGCGGTGAGTGCCTCCGGGTGCAGGCGGACGACGCCGCGGCGGGCGTCCGCCGCGGAGGTGTTGAGCCGGACGGTCAGCGCGAGTTCAGCGGTGGTCACTCCGCCGAGCCTAGAGTGTGCTCACCGTCCCCGCGGGCGTCGCAGCCCGAGGCGCGCCGGGGAACGATCTGCGGTGGCGGTGGTACGCCGGATGGCGACGAGGCGGGGACGCAACGCACGATTCTCGGCCCGGATCGCGCGTCGTTCGGACGGTTTGATGTCCCATGTTTCCGGCCGTGCCGCGACCCACCGTTTGGAGCGGACCGCGAACGGGATGTGCACGAGATACACGCCGACGAGAAGAAGCATCAGCACGAACGGGTACGTCACGAGGGCCGCCGCGGAGAGGGCGACGAGGAACAGTAGGACGACTGCGAGCCGCGGCGGCACCGACACCGACTTCATCGCCAGCGTCGGGACCGTGCTGACGACCAGCGCGGCGGTGAACAGGATCCACGCCGCGACCACCGGATAGGAGGTCCACCAGCCGTCACCCCATTGGATGTACGCGGCGACCGGTGACAGCGCGATGAGCGCGCCGGCCGGGGACGGCACACCGACGAAGTATTCGCGCGCGTACGCCGGGACGTTGTCGTCCTCGAGCAGGGTGTTGAAACGTGCCAGCCGCAGCACGATGCTCACCGCATACAGCAGTGTGATGATCCAGCCGGCGGCGCTGCCGTCCAGCAACGTCACGTACAGCACGAGCGCCGGGGCGACACCGAACGAGATTGCGTCGGAGAGCGAGTCGAGTTCCGCGCCGATCTTGCTGGTGGCGTCGAGCAGTCGTGCGATGCGTCCGTCGAGCGAGTCCAGTACCGCTGCGGCACCGATCATGCCGAGTGCGGTGCCGAGTTGACCGTCGAGTGCGAACTTCACGGCGGACAGTCCCGCAGACAACGCCAGGATCGTGATGACGCTGGGCAGCAGGCGCACCGCCTGTGGTCGTCCGCGGCGTTTCCGTTCCGGCTCCGGGTGGGGAGGGGGAGGGTTCACGGCAGTTGGGCGATGACGGTCTCGGCACCGATGGTGCGTTGGCCGCGTTCGGCGAGCAGGGTGGTGCCGGCGGGCAGGTAGGTGTCGACGCGGGAACCGAAACGGATCAGGCCGTAGGTGTCGCCGATGGGCAGGGTGTCGCCGACGCCGGCGTCGCAGACGATGCGCCGCGCGAGCAACCCGGCGATCTGGACGACCGCGACCCGGTGGCCGTCGCGGGTTTCGAGGAGCATGCTGTTGCGTTCGTTGACTTCGCTCGCGTCGGCGAGATCGGCGGAGAGGAATTTTCCGGGCTGGTGCACGACCGTGCGGACGACGCCGCCGACGGGGCTGCGTTGCACGTGCACGTCGAGCACCGACAGGAAGATGCTTACCCGCGGCAACGGTTCGCTGCCGAGGTTCAACTCGGCGGGCGGCACCGCGGTGTCGACGAGCGCGACCTCGCCGTCGGCGGGGGCAACGACGACCCCGATCCGGTTCGGCGGAACCCGGTGCGGGTGCCGGAAGAACGCCGCCGTCGCCGCTGCGGAGGCCAGGCCCGCGCGACGCACCCAGGTGCGGTTGCGGCCGAGCGCAGCCACCGCGAGAGGCACCGCGACGAAGGGGATACCGGCGGGGTGAAGTGGCGGAACCGCCTTGCGGACCAAATCGGCGATGTGTGCGACACCGCTGGTCGGGGGCATTCCGGCGGGTGCGGGCTTACGTGCCACGGCTCCTCTTACTGTCGCGTTGCGATGTGAGCCGCGGACCGACGAGCCCGCGGGCTATCACAGCGTACGCGAGAGCGATGTCAGAGCGTTGCGGGCGTGGTCTCCACGACGTTCTTCACCCGGGCGAGTGTGGCGTTCATGCCGACGACCATGTCGGCGTCGAACGACTCGGTTCCGCCCATCGCGAGGTTGATCAGGGTTTGGGACACCTTGCTGGTGCCGGTGGGTGCTTCGCGGCGTTGCACGACGCGGGTTCCGGTCTCGGTGGGTTCGAGGACAAACGACCAGATCGAGCGGTTCTCGTTGATGCGGAAGCGGAGTTCGCGGCCCGGTTCGAAGGCGAGGATCTTGGAGGTGGTCGGCCAGACGAGCACGCCCTTGCGGTTGACGTTGATCGTGGTGCTGCCGACGCGAGCCGGGCCGCCGACGGTTTTCATGAGGCGGCACTGGGGGCTGAATTCCTTCATACGCCCGAGGTCGCCGATGACTGCCCATACCTGCTGTGGAGTCGCGGCGATGTCGATGGTGGCTTCGAGGGTCTTGGTCACGTCACTCCCGGCGGATATATGGTACTTCAGGTTACAAGCAGACCGATCCATCTTACGCTGGCCGGCACGAAAAGAATCTCCTGTACGTGTAACTTATGTTTGCACCAACATTCTCCGAACAATGAGGTGTATTTCATACATGCAGTCCGTATGCTGACCGCACCACTGGGTGGGGACGATCGGAGGAATGCGGTGCGGGGGCGCCGGTAGGGGTTGGGAACGTCGCGGCGGATCGATCGGAATCCGTTGCGGTGCAGTACATCGCGAATTTCAACAGTATCGAGCGGACCCCGCAGTGGAGGTCCGTTGGTTGATGCTGTCGGTAATCTCAGGAGGACCACGTGTCTTTGCGCCGTTCGTCGCTCGTATTCGCCATTCTCGGCGTACTGCTCATCGCAGCCGCCGCTCTCATCCGGTTCGTCGCCGTCCCGTCGATGACGAAACTGCCCGCCGACATCGACAGCGGATCGACGTATGCGGGCAGCCTGCAGTCGTTCGACCCCGGCAGGTTCGCCCTCGGCGAGGAGGTCGCGTTCACCGTCGCGCGGCACGTCGAGGTCGACCACGTCGACGGTGACGTCGCGGTGATCACGAGTGTGGCCGAAACTCAACGGCCCGAAGGGGATTCCACGTCGGCTCACACGTACGCGATCAGCCGGGTCGACTACGGTCAGCAGCCCGCTCCCGACGGTTTCGAGGTGGAGGACCAGAAGAACGCGATGGTCCTGTCGTTGCCGATGAACCCGTCCCCGGACGGAAACGCGCTGTACGACACGGTAACTCGCGAACCGATCCCGCTCGAATACGACGGCGACGGGGTTCGTGGGGGCCGGAACGTCTATCAGCTGACGGGCAGCCTCACCGCACCGATCGTCGATCCCGCTGTTCTCGCTCCGGCACAGACGGGGATCGCCGCGATGGCCGGTGTCGGTGACGGGTCGGTACTCCCCAAGCAGATCCTCGAGATTCTCGCCGGTTTCCTGCCGCCCGAGCAGGCTCAGCAGCTCACCGCGGCGCTGGCCACCCAGCCCGACCTGGTGCCCGTCGTGCTGACCGCCGACACCACGATCGACATGGACGTCGATCAGCGTTTCGGCACTCCGCTGCGCACCGTCCAGGACCAGACCACCGTGCTGAACATGCAGGCCGGTGACGAACTGATCCCGCTGCTCGACCTGTCTCGCGCCGTCGTGAACACCGACGATGCCTCGGTCGCGAGCGCGGCCGCCGAGTTGTCCTCGTCGCAGACCATGCTCGACATCGTCTCGAAGTGGCTTCCGCTGTTGCTCACCGTGATCGGCGTCGCGCTGATCGTCGTGGCCTTCATCCGCCGCAACCCGGCCGCCGGTACGCCGATCGCTGCCGCCGCTGCCCCGACCACGCCCGTCGACGCGCCTGCTGACGCTGACGACGACGTGAAAGTGGACGACACGAAGAACGACGACGTGAAAGTGGACGACACGAAGGACGGAGACACGAAGGACGGAGACACGAAGGACGGAGACACGAAGGACGGCGAGTTGGAGTCCGCCAAGTCCTGACTGCTCGGTCGGAGCTGGCAAACGCCGCCCGATTCGGAATTCGCCCCTCTTGCAGG
>NZ_JBAQXC010000237.1:0-18211 GCF_049299235.1 Rhodococcus sp. (in: high G+C Gram-positive bacteria)
CACCACAGTTGGGGGGATTCCGGGTAACCGACACCGAACATGCTTTCAGAGCATGTTCGGTGTCTCGTCATTCGAGGTCAGGGCCCAAATATTGGGGGTTCTGTACACACATTCTGGCCATTAACCCTCAGTTGAGCAGCGCGGACAGCCACGCCGCGGCGACGAGAACGTCTGGTCCGCGAAGCCACTGACGGAGCAGGTCGACCGGGATCTGACCGAGCGCGGTTTCGAGAATCAGGCCGTCGTAGCGGATCGACGACCGCGTCCGCACCCGGTAGGCGCCACCGCACGCTCCGATCAGCGCGATCACCGGCGTTGCCACGCCGCCGGTCAGCAGAGACAACGACACGGCCGCCAGCAATGCGGCCACACCGGGCACGACCGTGAGCGGTAACCGTATCTGCCGGTCGATCACACCGAGAAGCACACCGAAGTCACGATCACGGCAGACATCCCGTAGTCCCGCACTGAAGATCATCGCGACGACGAAGACCGCAGCGAGTTGCAGCACGGCCACCGCCGGGGGCGGCGCCGCCACCGCGGCGACGGCCGCGACACCGACGGCGCAGCACGCCAGCAGCAGGGAGATCGGCCGGCGACGATACCGGAGCAGGTCGGATCGGATCAGCGCTGATACCAGGCCACCGGGTAGGCGGTGGGTGCGGCGCCGCCCGACGCGCCGCCACGCCTTCTGTTCGAGCGCGCCGAGCAACACCGACGGATCCAGTGCCGTGGCCGAGGCAGACAGGGCTACCGCGGTGTCTGCTCCAGCCGTGAGGTCCGCTGCCCCGATCCTGCTGCACGACCGTGCGGCAACCAACATCCCAGCCATGACAGTCATCGCGACCGCGGCGACGGGCCACCAGTCGGTCGGCAGCGGGATGCTCACCCCGGCAATCGCCGCGACGGCCGCGGCCACCGATCCCGCCAGACATACCCAGATCAGGCCGGTGACGGATCGCGATGCAAGCATCCGGCATTGGGCAAGAATCGACAGCGTGACCACGCCGACCCCAACCGGCGCTATGAGCGCGGTGAACGGCACCCATACCGCCAATTCTGCGGCGAATGCTGCGATCCGTCCTACCAGCGTGCCCACCAGCGCACCGCATCCGAGCGTGATCACCACTCGTCGGCGCAGTAGAGCGCCGCGATCGAGGGGCGTCGACACCAGCCAGAACCCGAATTCCGCGCTGGTCGTCACCGGCCCCACCGCCCGCGCCAGGGCGATCCCCGCCGCCGCAGCAGTCGCGACCACGACCCAACCCCACGTCGGTGTCCACGGCTGCGCGGCGGCAACGGCGTCGGATGTGGTGAGCACGGTCGGCGGCAGCGTGAACAACCACCACAGCACGCCGGTTCCGACGTACAGGCCGAGCATCGCCAGCACGAATGTCGCTGTGCGGCCGGTAGTCGGTGCGTGTCGTCGTTCGAATCGCCGGACGAGCGAGCGGACCGACCGCGCCGAAAGAACGTTGTCGATCAGCACCATGTATCCGCCTCCACGATCTGATCGGCGACCGCATCCACCAAGTCGGGATCATGGGAGATCATCAATATGGTGCCACCCGCGTGCTTTTCGGCGGCGAGCACGGATGCCAGCCAGATGCGCCCGGCCGCGTCGAGGTGCTGTTCGGGTTCGTCGAGCACCAGTAGTGTCCGGGGCCGGACGAATGCCGACGCCAACGCCAGTCGGCGCCGCTGACCGCTGGAGAAGGTCACGGGCAGTCGGTCCGCCACCGACCGCAGACCGACGTCGGTAAGGGCCTGTGTTGCCGCCTCGAACGGGTCGGGCACCGCGTGACCCGTCGCGACGAGTTGCAGGTGTTCGTGCGCCGTGAGGTGCGCGAACGTCGCGACATCGCCGAGCACTGCGGCAACGTTCCTCCGAAAGGCGGGGGACGTCTCGTCGACGGGAGTGCCGCCGATCTCGATGACGCCGTGGTCGAGTCGATCGGCGCCGACGACGCACTTCAACAGGGTTGATTTGCCGGCTCCGTTCGCGCCGACCACGGCGCAACATCGGCCGGTGGCGACGTCGAATTCGACGCCGGCCAAGACGGTCAGTTCTCCGAACGAACGATGAGCATTGCGAATCGCGACGGCGGGGGCGCCGTGCGTATCGGGGGCGTGCATGGAGGTCTCCGGTCATCCTCTGGAGCTATGAACTGGACACGAGGATGGGAACCGCCGAGTGGCAACATGTTTCGATTCCGATTTCGGCCGCGGCCGGCCGGACAGATCGCCCCTACGGTCCCCGTTGGAGAGACCCGGGCGCTCGCGGGCGCGGTCGACCGGCGGTATCGGGGTGAGAGTGACGACGGAACTCGCCGTGCAAGCGTTGTTCCTCGGTCGTCGGACCTCGAATGTTTCGCCCGAAGGCGAACAGTGGGTCGTCGGCGCCGGTGGTGAGCGCGAGCGCTGCCACAGCTACGACTGCGACCAACAGCCCTGCCAGTAACGCCGTATTGTCCCCGGCGGACATCGATGCCACCGGTATCGCTGCGGCGACGAGCCAGGACAGGATGAAGAAGACTATCTCCGCCCCGTTCCGCCACCCGTAGCACACGGTTGCCAGTGTATGCGGCGCGGTATGCGGCGCGGGTGACAGACGGTGGGAAGGTTCAAATCCGGAAAGGGTACCGAACTACGCGTAACGCCCGGCGGGTCGTTGCCGATTCAACCTCCGGTGGTCGCAGCGACGCGCCCCCGATACGCTCGCTGCGGTCACCACCGTGCTCCGCGTCTCCGGACCCCCTGTACCGGAGACGCGGAGCACACCTGTAGACCGGGTCGTGGACCGGTCAGAGCAGGAGGAAGACCACGGCGAGTACGGCGACGACCGCGCCGAGACCGACCGCGAGGGTGGCCTCGCCCGCCGCGCAATTTTCGGTGAAGAGGGGGGTTTCCGGGTCCCACTTCGCGTTGTCCATACCTCCATGAAACCGGCCGATCGTCCCGTTTCGCAGCGTTTTCGCACTGGAACGCCCTTGTATTGAATTCACGGCTGTTCCACACTGGATGCATGCCGAAGACGAATTCGACGGCACAACCCGTCCCGCAACGACGGTCCTACCACTCACCCCGCCGCCGCGCGACCGCTGCGGAGACCCGTCAGGCCGTCCTCGACGCGGCAACGGAATTGTTCACCACACGCGGCTGGTCCGCGACCGGCATGCGCGACGTCGCACAGCGCGCTCAGGTGTCCGTCGAAACCGTGTACGCCACCGCGGGAACCAAGGCCGACCTGCTGGTGCGGGTCATCGACGTGGCACTGGTCGGCGACGCCGAGCCGATTCCGGTGGCGGCCCGAGCCGAATTCGCGGCGCTGGGAGTCGGCGACCTCGCCGCTCGTGTCGGTGTCGCCGCCGACCTGCTGACCGCCCAATTCGGCCGCGTCGCACTGCTCGAACGCACCTTCGCTCACGCGGCCGCCGCGGACCCCGGCCTCGCCGTCCGGCAGCGGGCGCAGCACGAGCGTCGCCGCGTGAACATCGGTCAAGGAATCGAACTCGTTCTCGGTCGGGCCGCCGAACCCGATCTGGTCGACGGCCTGTGGGCCGTCGGCAGCCCCGATGTCTACCTGCTTCTCGTCGAGAACTCCGGGTGGACACCGCAGCGATACCGCGACTGGATCGCCGACACCATCCTCCGGTTTCTCTCACCGGACCGATCCGACGCCGAGCCTCCGCACCACCCCGAGTGAACGTCGTCATCGAACACTCGCCGTCATCTGAACACTGGAGAAGTCATGATCTCCGACCCGAATGGACCCGCCGATACCCGGATGATGGGCATCGTGCACTCCGCGCTCCGGCGCGACCTGATCCGGACCCGCATGGTCCTGGCCGCGGGGCACGTCCCCGACGACCGTCGCGCGCGGCTCTCCGCGCACATCCGGTGGCTCATGGACTTCCTGCGCCACCACCACGAAGGTGAGGACACGGTGCTCTACCCACTCGTCGTCCGGTGCAACCCGGACGCCGCAGCGCTCGTCCACCGAATGGACGACGACCACCGGAAGATCGAACCCGCCATCACCGAACTCGACGCGGCAGCAAGAGAATTCGGCCGTGCGACGTCCGGCTCGCAGTCCCGGCTGAACGCAGCCCTCGCGGCACTGTCCGACGTGCTGCTCCCGCACCTCGACCGAGAAGAACGAGACATGATGCCGGTCGTGTCGGCGAGCATCACCGACGCGCAGTGGCGCACCTGGGACGAGGAGACCAACATCGCACCCAAGAGCATGGCGGCGTTGGGGAAGGAAGGGGTCTGGCTCCTCGACGGCCTTGACGAGGCGAACCGCGACCACGTCGTCCACCTCGTGCCCGCAGTCCCACGGTTCGTCCTGCTCCACATCCTCGGCATCGGCAATCGACGGCACTTCGCCGCGATCTGGTCCGGGACCGACGCGGCCACCGTGCCGTCCCAGCCGATCGCACATATTTCGGGCCGGCGACAGTGAACCCTGCGTCCGGACAGTTAGCGTAGGCGGGTCGGCACCACGACGGACAACCACCATGACGGACAACGCGGAGGCTCTGTGATACCCGACTCGACGTATCCCACGGCGCCACGCCGGTGACGGCCGTGGTGCCACGCGCGGTCGCGGTGGTCGCTGCCGGTGGCGCGCTCGGCGCGGTCGTGCGATACGGGCTGGCGACGGCCTTCCCCGGCCTGTGGACGATCGCGGTGATCAACGTCGTCGGGTCGCTGCTGCTCGGCACGCTCACCGCGATGATCGGACCGGACCGATTGTGGCGGTTGTTTCTTGGTGTCGGGGTGCTGGGCGGGTTCACCACGTTCTCGACGTTCGCGGTCGACGCGGTCCGCACTCCGGTACTCGCGGCGACCTACGTGACGGTCACGCTCGCCGGGGCGTTGATCGCGGCCCGCTGCGGCATGGCCGTCGGTCAGCGGTGGCACCGGCGGAGGATGGCAGCGTGACCGTGTTGTTCGTTGCGCTCGGCGGGGGATCGGGTGCGGCACTGCGCTACCTCGCGGGACGGTACATCCGGTCCTATCGCAGCGTGCCGGTCGCGACGCTGCTGGTGAACGTGGTGGGCTGCGGCCTGCTGGGGATGCTGTCCGGCGCGACCCTGCCCCCGGAGTTGTTCGCGCTGCTCGGTTCCGGCTTCTGCGGTGGCCTCACCACCTATTCGACCTTCGCGGTCGAAGCTGTCGGTCTCACCCGGATCGGGCGGCAACTCAGCGGCATCGGTTACATCGTCGTCAGTGTCGTCGCCGGTCTCGCCGCCGCCTGGGCCGGGTACGCGCTGACGAGTTGACGGCGTCCACCGCGCGCTCGTGGTGGTCCGCGGGCAAGATGGACTCGACACTGCCGTCGACGAGGAGGACTAATGGCGCACGAACGAGCAGGACAACCGGCGGCACCCGGTGATCTGGAGGATCTCGCTCATCTCGTCACCGCCTACTACACCGTGCAGCCGGACCCGCAGGACCCGCTGCAGCAGGTGGTGTTCGGCACATCCGGGCATCGCGGGTCGAGTCTCGACGGAGCCTTCAACGAACAGCACATCCTCGCGACCACCCAGGCGATCGTCGAATACCGTGCCGCCCAGGGGATCACCGGTCCGCTCTACATCGGACGGGACACGCACGCACTGTCCGAGCCGGCGTGGACGACCGCCCTCGAAGTGCTCGCCGCGAATGATGTCGCGGTCGTCGTCGACGCACGCGACCGCTACACCCCGACCCCGGCGGTGAGCCACGCGATCCTGCGGCACAACGCGGGGACCGGCCCGCGCGCCGACGGCATCGTCGTGACCCCCTCGCACAATCCGCCACGCGACGGCGGTTTCAAATACAATCCGCCCCACGGTGGTCCCGCAGACACCGATGCCACCTCGGTCATCGCGGCCCGCGCGAACGAACTGCTCGCCGCCGGACTCGGCGGGATCCGCCGGATACCGGCGGCACGTGCTCTCGCGGCGGCCGGCCGCCACGACTTCCTCGCCGCCTACGTCGACGACCTGCCCCACGTCGTCGATCTCGATGCGGTCCGTGCCGCCGGCGTGCGGATCGGTGCCGACCCTCTCGGCGGCGCGAGCGTCGACTACTGGGCTGCCATCGCCGAGCGGCACCGGCTGGACCTGACGGTCGTCAACCCACTCGTCGACGCGACCTGGCATTTCATGACGCTCGACACCGACGGCAAGATCCGGATGGACTGCTCGTCGCCGAACGCGATGGCCTCGCTGATCGGGGTGCGCGAGACATTCGATGTCGCGACCGGCAACGACGCGGACGCGGACCGGCACGGCATCGTCACTCCCGATGCGGGGCTGCTCAACCCCAACCACTATCTCGCCGTCGCCATCGACTACCTGTACGGGCACCGGCCCGGCTGGCCGGTCGCCGCGAAGGTCGGCAAGACACTCGTCAGTTCGTCGATGATCGACCGGGTCGCCGCCGGTGTCGGCCGCGACCTGCTCGAGGTGCCCGTCGGGTTCAAATGGTTCGTGCCGGGTCTGCTCGGCGGCACGCTCGGTTTCGGGGGCGAGGAGAGTGCCGGCGCGTCGTTCCTGCGCACCGACGGGTCGGTGTGGACCACCGACAAGGACGGCATCCTGTTGGCGCTGCTCGCCGCCGAGATCATCGCGGTGACCGGGCAGAGTCCGTCGCAGCGGTACGCGGACCTGACCGCCCGCCACGGTAGTCCCGCCTACGCCCGGGTCGACGCCCCGGCGACCCGCGCCCAGAAGGCCGTGCTCGCGAAGCTCTCCGCCGACCAGGTCGGTGCCACCGAACTCGCCGGTGAACCGATCACCGCGACGCTGACCGAGGCACCGGGCAACGGTGCTGCGATCGGTGGCCTCAAGGTCACCACCGAGAACGCGTGGTTCGCCGCCCGGCCGTCCGGCACCGAGGACGTCTACAAGATCTACGCGGAATCGTTCCTCGGCCCCGAGCATCTGACGCAGGTGCAGGACGCCGCCCGCGACCTCGTCTCCAGCGTGCTCGCCTGATCGCTGCCGACACCCGCGCCCGACCGGGACCCGGCCGCGGTCGTGCGCGAAGCTAACATCGGCTCATCATGCGCACACGTGACGCGGCGCTGCCGCGGGAGATCTGGGTGCTGGTCAGCGCCAGCTTCGTCATCGCCCTCGGGTTCGGGCTCGTCACCCCGGCGTTGCCGCAGTTCGCCCGCAGTTTCGATGTCGGTATCACCGCCGCGACCGTCGTCGTCTCCGCGTTCGCCGCGATGCGGCTGGCGTTCGCGCCGGCCAGTGGTGTGCTCGTGCAGAAACTGGGGGAGCGCCCCGTCTACATCGGCGGTGTGCTCATCGTCGCGTTGTCCACCGGCGCGTGCGCGTTCGCGGAAAGCTACTGGCAGTTGCTGGTGTTCCGGGGTCTCGGCGGCATCGGATCGACGATGTTCACCGTCTCCGCGCTGGGCCTGATCATCCGTATCGCGCCGCCCGACGCGCGGGGGCGCGTTTCCGGCCTGTACGCGACGAGTTTCCTGCTCGGCAACATCGGCGGTCCCCTCGTGGGGGGCGCGCTCGTCGGTTTCGGGTTGCGCGTGCCGTTCCTGATCTACGCGGTGGCACTGCTGGTGGCGGCCGCTGTCGTCGGCATCAGCCTGCGCGGATCCGCGCTCGCAGAACCGGCGGCGGCCTCCGGTGCCCCGACGGTACGACTGCGCGACGCGCTGCGCGAACCGATCTATCGCGCGGCGCTCGCGTCGAATTTCGCCAACGGGTGGGCGGTGTTCGGGGTGCGGGTGGCGATGATGCCGTTGTTCGTCGTCGAGGTCCTGCAGCGGGATGTCGCACTGGCCGGAGTCGCGTTGACGGTGTTCGCGGTCGGCAACGCACTGGTACTCATGTCGTCCGGCCGGCTGTCCGACCGCTACGGCCGCCGACCGTTCGTGCTGGTCGGGCTGCTGGTGTGTGGCGCAGGCACGATCGGGATGGGTCTGACCGACACCCTGCCCCTGCTTTTCGTCACCTCGTTCGTCGCCGGGATCGGATCCGGCCTGCTCGGCCCGCCGCAACAGGCGGCCGTCGCCGACGTGGTGGGCAGCAAGGCCCGCGGCGGCCCGGTCCTGGCGGCGTTCCAGATGACCGCGGACATCGGAACGGTGGTCGGCCCGATCGTCGGTGGTCTGCTCGCCGAACACCTGACCTACGCGGTGGCGTTCACGGTGACCGGTGTGATCCTGCTCGTCGCGGCGCTGCCGTGGGCGTTGCTCGCCCGCACCACACCGCCCGGCCCGGTGACCGAGCCGGTGGTGACCGACGACATACGCCGCTGAGCGTGCGCTGGGTACTGTCGTCGACGTGTGGATACGCATCGTCAGCCTGATCGCCCGGCTCGGCCTGGCCGCAGTGTGGTTGATTTCCGGTTGGATCAAGTTCGCCGATCCGACGCAGACGATCGTCGCGGTCCGCGCATATCAGCTGCTCCCCGCAGATCTGGTTCGGCCTGTCGCGGCGGGCCTGCCCGTCCTCGAGCTCGTCCTCGGCCTGCTGCTGTTGATCGGATTGGCGGTTCGGCCGGTCGCGGTGGTGAGCGCGGCGGTGCTCGTGGGGCTGATCGCGGTGATCGTGTCGGTGTGGGCGCGTGGGCTGTCCATCGACTGCGGTTGCTTCGGCGGTGGCGGTGTTGCCGACG
Organism: Rhodococcus sp. (in: high G+C Gram-positive bacteria); assembly: GCF_049299235.1. Lineage (GTDB taxonomy): Bacteria > Actinomycetota > Actinomycetes > Mycobacteriales > Mycobacteriaceae > Rhodococcus. The sequence goes on from NZ_JBAQXC010000237.1 coordinate 8,641, forward strand.
TCGACGGTTGGGACTACGCCCGAGAGATACTGCGCGACATCGGTTTTCTCGCGATGGCCGGGTGGCTGATCGTGTTCCCGCGCAGTCCCGCCGCACTGGGTCCGAGATCCCGTCCGGTTCCCTCAGCTATCGCTCAGCCGCCGGTGGCAGAGTGATCCCCCGTCCGATATTCCCGAGTAGCGAAGGGCAGCAACCGTGAGCGCCAAGAAGATCAAACCGGTGAAGTACTCGCCGGAACCGACATCGAGCAAGTCCACCTTCATCCTCGGTGGTATCGCCGTCGTGGTCATCGCGGTGCTCGTCATCGGCGGTGTCCTGTGGCAGGCCGACAGCGGAAAATCTCGGAACGAGGGATACGGCGGGGTGCAGAACTCCGCGGTGCAGGTGACCATCGAGGACAACGGCGTGACCCGGCTCGGGCTGCCCGACGCGGCGACCACCATCGACGTGTTCGAGGACCCGATGTGCCCGTACTGCGCGGAACTCGAGCACAAGCACGGTCAGGAACTCGCGCAGGCGATCGACGACGGCAAGGTCGCGGTGCGTTACCACATGCTCGCGTTCCTCGATCAACTCTCGGCCAGCGGCGACTACTCGACCCGTTCGGTGGCGGCCGCGCAGTGTGTCGCACAGACCGGTGACGCGATCGCGTACTCGGCGTTCCACACTGCGCTCATGTCGCCGGACAACCAGCCCGCCGAGCGTGGCAGCAGCGACCACAGCAACGACGACCTGGCGCAGATGGCCCGTGACGCCGGCGCGTCCGACGACGCCGCGCAGTGCATTGCCGACGGGACCCGCGTCGAGCAGGCCCGCGCCGATGCGGAGGCGGGCCGACAGTTGCTCGCCACCACCGGCGCATCCGGCACCCCGGCCGTCATCCACAACGGCACTGTGATCGACGCCTTCGGCAACGACAATTGGGTTGCCGAACTCGGCTGAGTATCCGTGGTGGTGCCGGGCGATGATCCCGGCACCACCGCGCTGACCAGCAGATTTGTTGGCGTCGAGCGCGATGGTGTAGTTTTCTTTCCAGCGCACGGGGCTTGCCCCGGACGTGAAGAGAAACTGAATACGGGGCTATGGCGCAGCTGGTAGCGCACCACACTGGCAGTGTGGGGGTCAGGGGTTCGAGTCCCCTTAGCTCCACAAGTAGAACCCCGCTCTGACCTCGGTCGGAGCGGGTTTCTCGTTCCCGAGGTAGCCCGCCTCAAAGTTTCAGTGGGCCAACAGTGGGCCAAGGGGTTTCAGTGGCCCCACGGCGGCCCAACAACGGCCTCACAGCCGCCCGTTGGCGTAGGGCAGACGGCCGTGGTGGTCACGGAACGCGGCGATCATGGCGCTCTCGGTCGGGGCGGCCTCGGCGTCCGATGTCTCACGCCAGCCGACGAGAAGGTCGGCGTGATCGGCGAGCTGCCAGACACGGCGGCCACCGGTGTGCGCCACGGGCTCACTGGCCCCATATCGGCGGTACTCACTCAGGCGCACGCGGAGTCCGCGACGCCCGGCGTTTCCGGCGTTGGCCTTGCCGATATGGATCACACGGCTCTCCGGTGCCCAGCGATCCTGGAGGGCGGCGACGGGCTCGGTGCGGTCGATGCCTTTGAAGTGGCCTGCCGGTGACACGTCGAGGAACTGAGGCGGTGTGTCGGTGGGCCGCACCACAACGTAGACGCCTGGCCCACGGGGCACGTCGGCGTTCGGCAGCTCACTGAATCGGACCCAGCCAGAGAACAGCGAGAGGTCGATCTCAGACGGCAGGTCGCCGCCGTTGGGGTGCTTGCTCACCCGAACAGTGAACCACCGGCGGCGCGCAACTCGTCGGCCTTGGCATCGGCGTAGACGGCCAGGCTCATCTCCGGTGAGTGACCGTGCCAGGCCGTCACGACGTGGACCGGCAACCCACGGTCGAGCATCAGCGACACGGAGGTGTTGCGAAGTCCCTTGAGCTGGATGCGCCGCAGACCGGCCCGCTCGCGGATGCGCTGGAACTCATCGCTCCACCACTCCGGCGAGACCGGCGCGCCGTCCTCGCCGGAGTGGCGACGAGCTGGTTCTCGTCCCACCCGGTGCCCAACGCCAGCGCCTCAGCTTTCTGCCGACGCTTGAGCGCCTGGAGGGCGGCCACGACATCGGCGGGCAGTGGGAGGTCCCGGCGTGACCGACGCGACTTCGGAAGCCCCTCGTCGGTACGGCCCGAATCCAGCGACACACGGCCCCGACGAACATGGAGCGCATCGCCCTCGATGGCCGACCACCGCAGGCCCAGGACCTCGGATCGGCGCATTCCGTAGATCGAGAGCAACCAGCAGGCGTACAGGCGGTGATCGGCGACGGCGGCGCGGAACGCCTCAGCATCGGCCAGCGCCCACGACTTCGCCGTGACTACCTCATCGTCGGTCTCTCCGATGGGGCCGGCGGGCCGCTCCGCCAACGCAATGACGTTGCGCGGCAGGACACCCTGATCGACGTAAGACTTCACCACCATGGTGAACACAGTGAGCGTCGAGCGGACCGTCACCGGCTTCACCCCGCCGCGCGGTTCGTCGTCGGTCTCCTGGGCCTGGGCGGGTCCATAGACCGCACGGCGCAGCCGGACCACACGGCCTCGCTGTGCGAGATCGGAGAGCCGTGTGGCCGTGTCCTCAGCGGGGAACGCCGCCGCGATCTGGGCAGCAGTGATGCCCTCGGGATGCTTCTCGACCAACGCGACGACCCGGCAAGGAAGGCTATGCGGCACAGTGTGTTTCATGCTCTGTCGGCCACCGGTAAGCATCCATGACACCAGCGCGTCGCCGTCGTCCTTGGTGACCGCCTGGAGCTTCTTCCCGCCAAGGAACCGTCGCATGGGCTTGAGGCTGGTGGCGTAGCCCTCCAGGGTGACCGGCCTGACCCCACGGCGACCGGCCAGCCACGCGTCGCACGCTTCGTCCACGGTCATCGCCGTGGGCTTCGAGTAGGTGCCCGACGCGACCTCGGTGGTGATCCGGCGGTACTCACGGCGCGCCTCGGCCAACGTGCGGTAGGTGAACCGACGCCGGTCGCGGGTGCCGTCGGACTTCGCACCGACATCGACGCGGAACTCGTAGCTGACCGCGCCGTTGGCGGCGGTCCGCTTCGAGATCGGCTCAGCGCGGCGTTTGCGGTTGCTGTCGGCGGTGCTCATCGGGCGTCCTTCTGTCGTGGCTGGGGGCGTTTGGGGAGGTCGGCGGCGTCTAGGTATCCGGCGTCTTTGGCCTTCTTGATCAGCCGGTCGACGGTCGCCTTGGTCAGGTGCATTTCCTCAGCGACGGTGGCGCGCACCGGCAGCCCGTTGGACACCGCGATCAGGGCGCGCTGGGAGACCTCCCACACGCGCGGATCGGCGTCGTCGGGCCGTGCGGACTCATCGAGGGTGTGGCCAACGGCTTCCACGCCCAGGTCACACAGCTCACGGGCGGCGGTCTGCATCGCTGTGTAGGCCAGCCGACGGGCCGGGATCGCCCGCAGCGCGTGATAGTCCACGGCCGCGCCCTCATCGGCGGTCACGGTCAGCTCGCGGATGAACGGCCCGTCGGCGTCGGTGTCCGAGCGCACGTGGGCCATGGGGGTCTCCGTGGGTTCAGCTCCCCGATTCGAAGTAGGGCGTGATCTCTCGAACGAAACCCTTTGTGCCAGAGGCGGCGAGGGCTTCGAGAAACACCTCGGTGGTCACCGGCGGGTGTCCGCGCTTGTCGGCGGTTTGAGCTACGCAGGCCACCGCACGTGCCGGGTTGCGGTGGAGCAGGTCCAAGAGGAATCGGTCAGAGCTGCGAGTGTGGAGCCCCAGCGGCTCCAGGACGGCCTTCGGGAAGTGCTTGGTGTTGTCAGTGACGATTGCTGACGCGTGGCCTCTCACAGCGGCTGCGACAACGTGGCGGTCATCAGGGTCGGGCATCCCGATAATCGCCGCTTCGAGCGGCTCCCAACCTTCCACGCAGGCGTCCTCGAAGGCGTCGTTCATGGCCTCGACTCGCGTGCGCGCCCTTTGCTCGGAGACACGGCCCTTCGTCGCTCGGTGGATACCGCGCACAGTCTCGTCCATGATTCGGTCGCTCCACAGCGGGAAGTACGCCCGGTGCTCGGCGAACGTGAGGAGCAGGTCAACTTTGTTGATCGGCACCAGCACACAAGCGTCGAGCACCACGCGAAACCCCGCCGCTACCCCTTGCGCTCCTCAGCGATCTCGTGGCGAGCAGTGCGTATGGCGTCGCGGTAGTCCTCGGCGGGCACGTCGTACAGGCCGCTTTCCTCGGCGTCGTCCACGAGAGCTTGCAACGCCTTGCGGCGCTCCACAGTCCGCTGCGACTGGTAGTCGAGCAGGTCACCCAGCTCCACGCGCCGGTGACGGCTGCCCTCGACGGTCTCGAAGGGGATCTTGCCGCTCTCTAGCAGTTTGATGAGCGTGGGGCGGCTGATGCCGAGGTAGTCGGCGGCCTCCTGAGTCGAGAGCTTCTGATCGACCGGAGCGACAACGACTGCACGGTGAGCGCGCATGGCTTCCACGATCTGCGTCAGCGTGCTGTAGACCTCCAGCGGGAGGGGGATTTGCTCACCGTCGGGGCCGAGGAGCGCGGCGGGCTCATCGTGGTGGTCGAGGAACTTCGACAGGTCCATGAGGGCGTCGAGGCTGGTGGCGTCTGTCGGAGGGAAGAACGTTCCTTTTCTGCGGGGTGCGGTGGCGGTGCTCATGTAGCCAGTTTGCCGACTAGTCGAAATAAACGCAATACCTGATGATGGGCTGTGGGTAGTCCACGGCTATCCCCGCGTGCCGACGGGGCTCACCTTGAAGGTCCCCGGCACGCTGCCGCTTCTGATCAGCGCGAGGGCGTGGTTCTTGGTCGGTTCGTCGGCGTCGAGCGGGATGTGTAGCGCGGTGTCGATGTCGTCTTGGGTGGCGGTGAGGTTGACGTAGAACGTGCCCGCGAGGTGGCGTACCGATTCCCAGCAGTCGACCAGGAGCCGGGGAACTGATAGCGGTGCGGGCTCGCCGGAGGCGGTGATCATCGCCGCGTCGTTGGCGTTGCGCGCCAAGCTGCGGCGGATTCCGGCTGTGGTCGGTACACCGTTGTTGCGCCAGAACTCCTCAGCCCACGGACCCGCGTAGGCGACGGCCGGATCGGGTCGGCCGCCGAATCGCTGGACGACCTCGCAGACCGCCTGCGGCGACGCGGCGGCGGTCAATGTCAGGGTCACACCGCTCACAGAGTGGCCCAGGACGCGGGCAACGATGCCGTGCCCGGCCTCATGCACACACGCGGCCATCTGCTCATACATCGCGGGGGTGAGAGTCCTGCGGGGCTTCATCGTCATCCTGTCGTGGTCGGGGCCGGTGGTGAGGGCGCCGACGCCGACCGGCGGCCCGTAGCCAGTCCCGGTCGGCGTCAGCGGTGCAGGTGGCGGTGGGAGTGAAAGGCGGAGAGGGCCACCGTCACCTGCTGCGGTTGGTGGATCAGGTTATGGCCGCCGCTGCGACCGCGTGCTCGTAGCCGATCACGACCGAGCGTTCAGCGACGGCTACGAACTGGTTGTAACGGGTCTCCACGGCTTCACGTAGGACTGGCTGATCGCGCCACCCGAACGTCGGGCTGGTGCCGACGATGGTGCTGCCCAGGCCCTCGACGTATCCGCCGCCGAACACCCAGGTGTGACCCAACGGTGAGCGCGGAGCGCTACCGCCGGCCGATCCGATCACGAGGCCGTAGCGCTGCGCGGCGGCGGCCAGACCGGCCGACGCGTGGATGAGGCCGGTGGTGTTGGTCGCGGCGAACTCCGCCTCGATGTGGCTCACCGCCGCGATGAGGTCGGCGGCCGGTGCCGGGGTGCCCGCGTCGATCAGCAGCCGCGCGGCGAACTCACGCTCCACCGCTACCTACTCGATCAGGCGCAGGTTCTGCAACGCGCGGGCGCGCACCTCAGCCTGCGACGGGGCGGTGAGGTCGCACTGATCGAACGCCCATGCGGTGAGCGGGTCGAACGGGGCCGGGATCGACGGATGCTCACCGTCTTTCAGCTCGCCCGGCTCGGGGTCGGACCAGTCAGCTCCCCAGATACCGAAGGCCGCTTCACCGCCGAAGTTGTGCGGCCGGATACGAACGCCGGAGGCGAGCCAGCGGGGTGCGCCGGTCTCATCAGTCCAGGCGGTGGCGACGTACAAACCGTTGGGTGACGGATTCACCAACGGCGCTTCGAACTCGACAGGGCTGAGGGTCTGGGCCGGTGCGGTCATGCGCCTACCTCCTGCTCGATACCGATGCCGAGTTCGGCCAAGGTGGCGCGGGCCGCCTCAGCGTCGGCGTTGGGGTTGGCGGCTGCGGCGGCGTGCCGGTTCTGGTCGCGGTAGCTCCGTGCCCGGTCGATCTTCCGGTCGAGGTCGAGAACAGCGCAGTCGAGAGTCCTCAGCGCGTCGACAAGTTCGTCTGACACCGAGGGAAGGCCACGCCGGTCGGTGACCTGGCGGCCGAGAAGATCGCTGAGGGGTCCCGAAAGCGGCCGTGTCAGCCCGATGAGAGGGTTGAGCCCACCGTGACTCGATGAGCGCGCCACGCGTGATCTCAGGCGCGGGCTTGGCCGCCAGCGCCTTGAGAGCAGCTCGGGCGCGGGGCTGGTCGGTGTCGCGGGCCTTGGCGACCTTGGTCTCATGGATGATGTCGCGGGCGCGGTCACACAGCTCCTCGACCGCGCCGCTGTGATCCACCCCGGTATTTCCGGAGGGTTCGTCTCAAGGAAGGATGAACCTCGTGGTAGCAGGATCGAAGCGGTACTCGGCGGAGTTGAAGCGGGACGCGGTGACGTTGGTGGCGGAGTTGGTCGAACAGGGGTCGACGGAGTGGGCGGCGATGGGCAAGACAGCCGATCTGCTCGGTGTCGGGTCGGCTGAGACGGTACGTCAGTGGGTGCGCAAGGCTCCGACCGTTGGGGTCTCGGTGGCGCCGTCGCCGTCGCCGTCGTCGGCGGCGGCCGAGGAGATCCGTCGACTGAAGAAGGAAAACGCCGAACTGAAGCAGGCAAATGGGACATTGCAGGCGGCGTCGGCTTTTTCCGCGGCCGAGATCGACCGGCCACACCGATGGTCTTGTCTGGGGTGTCGATTCGATGTGCAGTGTGCTTACCGAGCACGGTCTGCGCATCGCCCGTCCACGTACTACGAGCACGTCAATCGCGGCCCGAGTTCCCGAATGCTCCGGGACGCCCAGGTCATCGATGCGATCTACGCACTGTGGCAGCAGCAACCGCTCTACCGGGTCCTGGGAGCGAGGAAGATGTGGATAATGTTGTGTAGCAACGGATATGATGCTGCACGATGCACTGTGGAGCGTCTAATGAGTCAGATGGGCTGGCGGGGAGCGTCGAAGAAGAAGTGCCCACGGACCACGGTCGGGTCGCCAGCGAATCCACGGGCCACGGATCTGGTCGACAGACAGTTCTGGGCGGCTACGCCGGATCGTGTGTGGGTTGCCGATTTCACGTACTGCCGCACCGAGGTCGGGTGGGTGTACACCGCGTTCGTCATCGATGTGTTCGCCCGTAAGATTGTTGGCTGGAAGGTTGCCGCAGAGATGACAGCGAACCTCGTTGCTACTGCCATCGAGAACGCTGTCGAGTCCAGAAAGCGTTCTGGTGTAATTGATTTCACGAATCTTGTTCATCATAGCGATGCCGGCTCGCAGTACACCGCGATCACGTTCGGTCAGCGTCTGGCCGAGGTCAGGATCGCTGCGTCGATCGGCAGCGTCGGGGACAGCTACGAAGACGCCCTCGCCGAATCGGTGAACGCCGACTACAAGAACGAGCTTGTCGACAACGGTCCCCGTTTTCACGGTCTGGCCGAGTTGTCATTGGCCACCGCCGAGTGGGTGGCGTTCTACAACCGAGAACGGCCCCACAGCTACTGTCAGGACCTGACACCGGACCACGCCGAGGCGCTCCACTACGATCGGGTGCGCACCCTCAATCTGGGGGAAGTGCTCACGTACTGAGCTCTCCGGAAATGCCGGGGTGGGTCATACGCCGTGCGGGTCAGCGTTGGCAAGGCCGATGCGCTGGCGGTCCACCCCGACTCAGCGAAGCTCGTGGGCCAATAGCAGGGTGTCACGCGGACCCGGGCGGTACGGTTCGGCATGACTTCGGACTTCCCAACCGCTATACCGGTTCTGGCCGTGCGCATCGGCGACACGATCTTCAAGGATCGTGCGACTCAGCCGCTGACAGTGGATGAGATCGACTGGGTTCTTGAGCACGAGCACGGGCCAGTTGCACGATTCATTGGTGTACCAGAGGGCAACTCGCGGCGGACTTGAGTCTACCGGCTGTCGGGCGTCATTGGGTGCCTGAACGCGCCGGATGACGAAGCCCTGGAGGAGCGAGAACCTACGCTTCGCAGCGTCGATCTGATTGGTGGCGACAAATCCCGCGGAGTGGTGTCTCAGTATGAAATCGCTGCTAAGGACCTAACTGGCGACCATCTTGGCCTGTTCATTGGTGCTCATTCGGATGACGGAAAGCACAATGTGCAAGCCCAGATCATCCAAATTCACCAGATTCCCAACCGCGCAACGCGCCCCGGCGCGGTCGTCAAGGTGAGAATCGGGGAGACACCCAACCAACCAGCACGTGTCGACGGCGGGCTATATCCGCCGGATCAGGTGTTCGAGATCATCGAGGTGTACCAAGAGGGTGATCCGAAATATCGCCACCCTCGCTGCTACGCGAATACCCGTGGGGGCTGCTCGGCGACGATCTCGGGTGAGCACTACGTGTCCCACGGCCTCATCAAGCTGTTCACCTTCGATGACCCGAACGCGACGATCCAGCACAACCACGGAGCGGGAATCGTGCGGCCCGTCAAGCCGAAGAAGTTTGTCGCCAATGTGCTCTGCACCAGCCACAACCACGGGCTTCACCCGGCGGACGACGCCGCTATCAGTTTCGCCCGGTTCATCCGAGACATCGCGCTTGAGTGGCGCGGTGGAGCAGGTGAGTGGGGAGAGGAGGCTGAGGTGCGCATCTCGGGCGACGACTTCCAGAGGTGGGCGTTGAAGCTCCTGTTGAATCACGCCGCTGCGAACGCCTTCACAGGAAACGGTGGCCGTGTGTCCACGCCGATCCCCCCGGAGGCCGTGGATATCTTGCTCGACCGCGCTGAGTGGCCAGAGACATGGGGAATGTGCGTGGCGAGCCAAGTGGACAGCCCACTTACCTTCGACCCCTTCAGCAACCCCGAGCCGATACTCTCCGACTGGTGGTCTGCGCAGCCGTTCCTGGCCAACGAAACCAACGCGATTCGCGGCGGGACGGTCCGCCTGGCTGGTGTCGACTTCGGGATCACGCTGTTCAATCAAGGTCGGGAACTGGAGGCGTTCAACGCGCCCGAGAATCCGAACAGGGGGTCAATTCAACGTCCCAGCTTCATGCGGTGGGAGTTCGATGAGGTTCCCCCCGAACGGTGGACAAGGGGGTTACATCCTTCAGGCGGCTTCCACCCGAAGTGAACGCTCGTAGCTGTCGGGACTGAGCATCCCGACCGCAGAGTTCCGTCGAACAGTGTTATAGA
>NZ_JBAQXC010000238.1:0-2419 GCF_049299235.1 Rhodococcus sp. (in: high G+C Gram-positive bacteria)
CCGGGATTACGAGACCCGACCCGATCATCATGAGGCGATGGTCCACGTCGCGATGATCGCCACGATGTCACGTCGGCTTGCCCGTTCTGCTTGACCCTCGACCCGGAGTTTTCAGATGCACTCTTACGCTGACCCGTCTCGGGATCGATGCGCTTGTCGTTGACGCGCGGGGCCTTCACCATCACCGCACCCGCGGCGGTCATCACCTCGCGCTGCGCGTGATACCCGTTGCGGACCACCAGGCGGTGGCCGTCCTCGTCGACCTCACCGGCGTGCCGGCAGATGTAGTCGGCGACTTCGGCCTGCAACGCTGCGGCGAGCATCTGCCGGGCGCCGTCGCGGACGATCTCGTCGAGCAACGAGCGCCCCGAACCGGCCTCGTCGCCGGACTCGTTCGGGTCCTGGCCTTCGTGTACTACCGTGAGCACGGGCGTGCCTTCCCGCCAGCGCGCCAACGCTGGTCTTGATCAGAATCCTGTGACTTCGTCGATCATCTTCCGGGAAGGCGCGCCCTCCCGGGATCCACAGGTTCTGATCATTGCTCGGGTAGTACGAGATGCCTCCGGTGGCGATAGACACGCCGCCTTCACCTGTGATCGTCTGTTCGCGGTTCTGCATCGCCTTCAATTGGTCACGGGCCGCCTTGAGCTTGGCGCTGCCTTTCGTCGAACCGCTGCCGTACTGGTCCTGGAGCAACAGGCCGGCGGCCAGTTGGATCGTGAGGGTGCGGATGATCTCCGGAACTGTGGTGAACGGGACCGTGTAGGCGCTCGCCAGTGCTGTGTTGATCTCCGCTTCAGCTGCCCGGCGCTGCTGGTCGATGAAGGTGTCTTTGAGGTTGTAGTTGTTGGAAAAGCCTGCTTCGGCCCGAATCTCGCTCAGTGAGGCATAGTGGCCGAAGTCATCACCCCGTACCGCGATGGAGTCCGCCAGATCCGTTTCATCGAGCGTCGTGGCGTTGTAGTACGTGAAGCGATACCAGTAACTCGAGCTGCCCGAGCTGTCGGTGTAGTAGGTCGAGAGCTGGTCAGGATCTATGTCACGGGTGGCTAGCACGGTGAAGGCGACATCAGCCGGAACGGTTCCGTCTACGTTGGCGGCGCGGTAGACGTGGATCAGATCGCCCAGGACGCTCACGACGGGCGTATAGGCCGCGTGGTCGTGCTTGAGCGCGGAGGTCAACGTGACGACCAGACCGCTGATGGACTGGATGATGACCTTTTCACAACCCTCACGGGAGAGTTCGCCGACGTACAGGATGTCGCCCACCGCATAGCCCGCGATGCTGGCAACTACCAGCGCACTGGCGCCAGCTTCAGCTCCTGCTGTGAGGGTCGTGCGTTCTCTTAGGTTGGTGTTGCTGAAGGATTCGATGTTGAGGATGGTTGCCATAATGTGAAATTGTTTACCGATTAACTCATTCTAATATCGTCTGGACCGCCGTGTAGGTCAAGAGCGCGGTGCCACTTCCATCGTCATACACCAGCTGCGAAAGATCCTGAGAGTGACGCTAACTGTCACCACCAGAGCCCTTCTTAGGGTCTTCCGAATTCGGCTCTTTAGCTTTGTCGTCCCCCGGCTTGTCGCTCTTCAATATCCCGTCTGGCGTCCACTCATCGAGGCTTTTTAGCGGCCGTCCCAGGATCAAGAGCACTCCGGGAGAGATAATGAAGACAGCGAACGTGAAGACAATGAATATTAAGTGAATCCCATTGAGGTTATTTTCAGGAATCTTGTCGATCAGTTTCCATATGAAAAATATAGAAAATCCCAACGCTGCAGCAACCGCTACCGCTCCGGCTATGCCAAGCCCTCTCCATACCTTTGCCTGGGTAACCATCTCCCCCGCGAGCGCCACGACCTGCGTGAGATATTTTGTTCGCTCTTCGGCATCCGCTGCAGACAGCTCCCCGTCCGGCTTCGAAGGCCAAGCAATTATGTTGCCGGGAGGTGCTAATGCCGTTAATTGGGTAGGATATGGCAGAGGTAAGTCAACGGAAGGAATGATTTTCGCCTGGGGAACCGCGTCCGCCAGATATAGGGCTGCCTCAGGGTTAGGAATATCCCTTGTATACGTCTCAAGGTTGGGATCATCTCCGTCCCAACTCGCGTCCATGCGGAGCCACCCAGCGGCCTTAAGCGCGCTAGCCTGTTCCGCGTCCGCCTTATCCACCCGCCACGATACAAGCGCCATGTCTTGCCTCCCGCCGGAGTATGGGTTGAAGCCAGGATACGACAGAAGGTGAAATATGAACGCCGTTCTGGCATATCCACATGATCGTCCGGTTTACTGGCTCTTCGCAGTTAGCAGTGGCATTGACGCCGACTGGGTGTGCTCCGCCGGGAGCGGCGGGTGCAGGCCCACCGTACCCTGCGTCGCTGGTTGTCGGGGTTGCGGAATCCGAATGCGATCCGCCCG
>NZ_JBAQXC010000239.1:0-19195 GCF_049299235.1 Rhodococcus sp. (in: high G+C Gram-positive bacteria)
CCCCAGTCCCGTCCGCTCGGTACCCAAGCTCATCGAGCGTCCCGAGTACGCGTGGAAGCCGACGGCCGACGAGGGCAGCGAACCGTGGGTGCAGACCCCGGAGACCATCGAGAAGATGCGCGAGGCGTCCCGGATCGCCGCGCAGGCGCTCGCCGCGGCGGGCGCGGCCGTCGCCCCCGGTGTGACCACCGACGAGCTGGACCGCATCGCCCACGAGTACATGTGCGATCACGGCGCCTACCCGTCGACGCTCGGCTACCGCGGCTTCACCAAGTCGTGCTGCACCTCGCTCAACGAAGTGATCTGCCACGGCATCCCCGACTCGACGGTGATCCAGGACGGTGACATCGTCAACATCGACGTCACCGCCTACATCCACGGCGTGCACGGCGACACCAACGCGACGTTCCTCGCCGGCGACGTTGCGGAAGAGCACCGGCTTCTCGTCGAGCGCACCCAGGAAGCCACCCGACGGGCGATCAAGGCGGTCGTGCCCGGTCGGGCACTGAACGTCATCGGCCGCGTCATCGAGGCCTACGCCAACCGGTTCGGCTACGGTGTCGTCCGCGACTTCACTGGTCACGGTATCGGCGAGACATTCCACAACGGTCTGGTCATCCTGCACTACGATCAGCCCGCCGTGGACACGGTCATCGAACCCGGCATGGTCTTCACGATCGAACCGATGATCAACCTCGGCACCGTCGACTACGAGATCTGGGACGACGGCTGGACCGTCGTGACCAAGGACCGCAAGTGGACGGCGCAATTCGAGCACACCATCGTCGTCACCGATACCGGCGCCGAGATCCTCACCCTCCCGTGAGGCACCGCGAACTGTCGTGACACCGCGATCGCGTACCGTTCTGCGGCATGGAGACGACTGACGTGAGCACCGCGAGCGGCACGATCCGGGTTCGCATCGACGGACCCGAGAGCCGGCATATCGTGCTGCTGCTGCCAGGTTCGGGGGAGACCGCGGACGTGTTCGACGCGGTGTGCGAGCGTCTGCACAATTCCGATCTCCGGACGATCGTGCCGGAAACCATCGACGGTCTCGACGCGACCGCGGTGTTCGCGCTCCTCGACGAACTGAAACTGCCGTGGGTGCATCTGGCAGGTAGCGGCGCCGGTGCGGAACTCGCATGGACCGTCGCTGCGGGCAGATTCGGACGGTTCGCGAGTCTCGTCGTCGCCGACCGCGGCCATCCGGCAGTGCCGGACGTCGACGGCACCGTGCGCGACGGCGCTGCTCCCGCCGCGGAGGTGCCGACCACCATCGTGATCGGTAGCGGTGCGCGTCGCGCCGAGGCGGACGCGTCGATGCGATATGTCACCGGCGAGTTCCGGGTGGTGGAACTCGACGGCATCGACAACATTCCGGCCTCGGCACCGGCCGTGTTCGCCTCGGCGATCGCCCTGCGTACCGGCAGTTGGTAGAACGACCGGGTGCTGGTACCACCGGGTGCGCCGAGCCCGGCGCACCCGGACCTCACAGTCCCAGCAGCGCGTTCTCCACGACCTCCGAGAGCGCCGGGTGGATCCAGTACTGTCCGGTCGCCATCTCGCGGGCCGTCAGACCGAAGCTCATTGCCTGGATCAGCGGTTGGATCACGGTCGAGGCGTGCGCACCCATGATGTGCGCGCCGAGCAGCAGACCCGTCGACCGGTCGGCGATCAGCTTGCAGATGCCCTCGGTGTCTTCCATCGCCCAGCCATAGGCGACGCCCCCGTAGTCCTGGATCTTCACGGAGATGTCGTATCCCTGCGCGCGGGCCTGTTCCTCCGTGAGTCCGACCTCCGCGATCTGCGGGTCGGTGAACACCGCGGCAGGCACGAACCGGTGGTCGGTGCGACGCAACGACGCCGTGTCCCCGGACCAGGCATCGTGCAGCAGGTTGTGCTGCACGACCCGCATCTCGTGGTTGGCGACGTGCTTGAGCTGGTAGGGCGAGGACACGTCACCGAGTGCGAACACCCCGCGCGCGGTGGTGCGCTGGAATTCGTCGACGACGATGCGTCCCTGTTCGTCCAGGTCTAGTCCGCCGGCCGCCGCGGCGAGCGCGTCGCCGTTCGGTTGCCGTCCCACCGCGACCAGCAGCGCATCGCCGGTGACCACCGTGCCGTCGGAGAGTACGACCTCCACGCCGTCGCCGGCCGGACGGAATTCCTTCGCGGGATTCGACAGGTGCACATCCCACTTCCGCTGCGCGATGCGGGTGAAGCGTTCGGAAATGTCGGTGTCGAGGTGACGCAACAGCCTGCTGCTGCGCGCGAGGATCGACACCCGCACACCGAGAGCGGAGAACACGTGGGCGAATTCCATCGCGATGAACCCGGACCCGAGAATCACCAGCGATTCGGGGAGCTTCGGCAGGCGCATCACATCGTCGTTGGTGTGGTAGTTCACCCCGCTGTCGCGGACCTCCGGCGGCACGATGGGCCGCGATCCGGCGGCGACGACGATCTGATCGGCGGTGATCGTCTCGCCCGTGCCGGTGTCGAGGGTGCGATCACCGACGAACCGTGCGTGCCCGTCGTACACCGTGACGTTCGCGCAGTCCTCGCGCCGGTACCGTTCGCCGCCGGCCGCGATCGGGTCGATCCGGCCGAACACCCGGTCGACGATGTCGTTCCAGCGCACGCCGTCGAGGCTCGCGTCGACGCCGTACTTCGCGGCGCTGCGGACGGTGTGCGCGACGTCGGCCGCGTAGACGTACATCTTCGTCGGGATGCACCCGACATTGAGGCAGGTACCGCCGAAGGTGTTCTCCTCCAGCAGTGCCACCGTCTTGCCGTCGTAGCGTTCGTCGAGGATGGAGTTGCCCGATCCGGTGCCGATGATCGCGAGGTCGTAATGGGTCACGCGGAGTCTCCTGCGGTTCGTTTCCGGATGTTGCTGCCGAGTTCGTCCAACCCGCCCAGCCACCGGTCCAATTCCCGGAACGCGGCTTCGAGCGGTTCCGGGGTGGACAGGAACACGTCGTGGCGGGCCCCGTCGATCGGCACGATCGTCGTCCGGTCACCCAGACAGCGCGCCCAGCGGGCGATCTGCCGCACATCGAGGACCGCGTCGACGGTGTCGATCGCCGGATCGTATTCCGGCGCGGACCGGCTCGCGGTGGACCGCAGAATCAGGGACGGCACCCCGATGTCGAGGCCGCGGTGCAATCGGGCGTGTCCGTGCCGCACCGCGCGCAGCCAGCCGAGCCGGACGGGGAAGCCGGCCAGCGGCTTCCACTCGAGGTCGTAGCTCCAGCCTCCGGTGCGCAGGCTCACCCCGTAGGTGTCGAGTTTGGCGAGGGGAACGACATCTTTCGGCCGGAGTCGGCCGAGCAGATCGACCGCGGCGGTGCCGACATTGCGGAGGTAGGACGGTCCTTGCAGATCGAACCACGGGCTGTTGAGGACGACGCCGCTGATCCCGGCGGCCGCGGTGCCCCCCGGTTGTGTGTTGAGCCGGTCGAGCCACAACGGCAGTACGAGTCCGCCCGTGGAGTGCGCGACCAGCAGCACGTCCCCACCGGTCTCGGCGCGCACGATGCGCAACGCCTCGTCGAGTTCGGCGTCGTAGTAGGACAGGTCGGTGACGAAGTGCGGGGTGTGCGTCGACGCCCGTGATCGTCCGCATTTGCGCAGGTCCAGGGCGAAAAATCGGTACCCTTGTTCCGCGAAATGTGCGGCGAGATGCTGCTGGAAGAAGTAGTCGGTGAATCCGTGCACGTACAGCACCGCGCGGTGTGGAGCAATGCCGGCGGGCTGGTAGCGGACGAGCGTCGCGGTGATCTCACCTTCCCCGTCGGGGTCGGTGCCGAGAGGCAGGACCAGCTGCTGATAGCCGTCGCCGAGGATGTCGGGCTGCCAAGTAGTCACTATCACACTGTATTGGTGTTCGTGCCGGATCGCGGTGGGGGCACAATTGGGGGGAAGGAAACGCCGAGCGACGTCCGGGTAACCTGTTCGTCGCAGTCGGCGCGGCTGTGGTGGTTCCCAGATCCGGTGTGTGAGCTGATCGGACACGGAGCGGGACTACGGGCGTGCACGGGACACCCACGCGACGCAATCCTGGTGGATTCGGCGGCGCGCGCGAACAGACAAGGAAGTCGATCCTCCAGTGTCAGAGAACGTGTTAGAGGCGAAGACCGATGTAGTGCTGATCGGCGCAGGCATCATGAGCGCCACCCTCGGCGCGCTGCTGCGCCAACTGCAGCCCGACTGGTCGATCACCGCATTCGAGCGGCTCGACGCCGCTGCCGCGGAAAGCAGCGATCCCTGGAACAACGCAGGCACCGGCCACTCCGCGCTGTGTGAACTGAACTACACCCCGGCCACGGCCGACGGTACCGTCGACATCACCAAGGCCATCAACGTCAACGAACAGTTCCAGGTCTCGCGTCAGTTCTGGGCCCATGCTGTCGACAACGGGATCCTGTCCGACCCCAAGAACTTCATCAATCCGATTCCGCACGTCAGCTTCGTGCACGGAGCCGACGACGTGAAATACCTGCGCGCCAGGTACGACGCGCTCGCCGGCCACCCGCTGTTCGCCGGCATGGAGTATTCGGAGAGCCCGGAAGTGTTCTCCGAGCGGTTGCCGCTGATGGCGAACGGACGTGACTTCTCCGATCCGGTCGCCGTCAACTGGACCTCGACCGGCACCGACGTCGACTTCGGTGCGCTCACCAAGCAACTCATCAACACGGTTGCCGCATCCGGCGGCACCGTGTTCTTCGGTCACGAAGTGACCAATCTGTCGAAGCAGTCCGACGGCAGCTGGATCGTCAAGGTCCGCAACACCCGCACCCGGGAATCTCGCAAAGTGCACGCCAAGTTCGTGTTCGTCGGTGCCGGTGGCGGCGCACTGCACCTGCTGCAGAAGTCGGGCATCAAGGAAGCCAAGGGTTTCGGTGGGTTCCCCGTCTCCGGCGCATTCCTGCGCTGCACCAACCCCGACGTCATCGCTCAGCACAGCGCCAAGGTGTACGGCAAGGCTGCGGTCGGTGCGCCGCCGATGTCGGTGCCGCACCTGGACACCCGCGTCATCGGAGGCAAGCAGGGCCTGCTGTTCGGCCCCTACGCCGGCTGGTCGCCGAAGTTCCTCAAGCATGGGCGGATCACCGATCTGCCGTTCTCCGTCAAGCCGAACAACATCATGTCGATGCTGGGTGTCGGGGCGACGGAACTCGGCCTCGTCAAGTACCTCGTCGGCGAGCTCACGCAGTCGCCGAGCGACCGCATCGGCACGCTCGCCGAGTTCGCTCCCAGCGCGAAACTGGACGACTGGGAGCTGATCGTCGCAGGTCAGCGCGTGCAGGTCATTCGCCGTAAGGGCGCGGGCGGCGTCCTCGAATTCGGCACCGCCGTGGTCAGCGCGGACGACGGCTCCATCGCCGGTCTCCTCGGTGCGTCGCCGGGTGCGTCGACGGCGGTGCCCGCGATGCTCGACGTCCTCGAACGCTGCTTCCCGCAGCGGTGGACCGGCTGGCAGGACACGCTGCGGGAGATGGTGCCGTCTCTCGGGGTGAAGTTGTCCGACGATCAGGCGCTGTTCGACGAGGTGTGGCAGTGGAGCACCAAGTCGCTGCAACTCGACGTCACGTCCGTGGCGGAGACCACCGCCCCCAGCGAGCCCGCGTCGGTCTGACCCGACCCGGCCATCACGACACGACCCGTCACAGGCCGGTCCGCGGTGCGGCCCGGCCTGTGACACGTCGCCAACCAGAATGGGGAACCCCGGTGACATCCATGCCTGTGGACGAGTCCAGCTACCTTGTCGGCCTGAACCTGTCCGGCCGCCGAGTGGTCGTGGTGGGCGCCGGTTCCGTCGCCCAGCGGCGGCTCGGACTGCTCGTGGCCGCCGGTGCCGCGGTGCACGTCGTCGCGAGGGTAGCGACTCCCGCGGTCGAGAGCATGGCCACTGCAGGCCACCTCACTCTGGATCTGCGTGACTATCGTGACGGTGACCTCGACGGTGCCTGGTATGCGCTGGCGTGTACGGACGAACCCGACACAAATGCGGCGGTCGTCGCCGAAGCCGACCGCAGCCGCATCTTCTGCGTACGCGCGGACAACGCCAGACACGGCAGTGCCGTCACCCCGGCGACCGCGAGTTACGACGGCCTGTCCATCGGTGTCCTCGCCGGGGGCGATCACCGCCGTTCCGCGGCCGTGCGCACATCGATCCGCGAGGCCCTCGCCGGCGGCGCCGCCATCGCCGACAACGCTCCCGCCCCCGTCGGGGTGGCACTGGTCGGCGGCGGACCCGGCGATCCGGACCTGATCACCGTGCGTGGCCGCCGGCTGCTCGGCCGGGCCGACGTCGTCGTCGCCGACCATCTGGCACCGCAGGAACTGCTCGACGAACTCGGTCCGCACGTCGAGGTCATCGACGCGTCGAAGTTGCCGTACGGCCGGGCGATGGCCCAGCAGGTGATCAACGACACTCTGATCGGCCGGGCGAAGACCGGCAAGTTCGTTGTGCGGCTCAAGGGCGGCGACCCGTACGTGTTCGGGCGCGGTTTCGAGGAACTACAAGCGTGTGCTGCCGCCGGCGTACCGGTCACCGTCGTTCCCGGGATCACCAGCGCGATCTCGGTGCCGTCCGCGGCCGATGTGCCGGTCACCCATCGCGGCGTCACCCACGAGTTCGTGGTCGTCAGCGGGCACGTCGCACCCGACCATCCGGATTCGTTGACCGACTGGTCTGCTCTGGCACGGCTCCGCGGAACCTTGGTGTTGCTCATGGCCGTCGAGCGGATCCAGTTGTTCGCCGACGCTCTGCTCGCCGGCGGCCGTCCCGCGGACACCCCGGTCGTGGTCGTGCAGGAGGGCACCCGGCGCACGCAACGGGTGGTCCGCGCCGACCTGCAGACCGTCGCGACCAGGGTGCGTGACGAACAGATCCGGCCACCCGCGATCATCGTGATCGGCCCGGTCGCCGGTCTGACCGCGGATGCCGAATGAACCGGCCGATGAGTAACGTCGATTCCGTGACGGACACTTCGAACGCCACCCGTTCCGCGACCGCACGAGCGCTCGCCGCCGCAATGCTCGTTCTGAGCGGCCTCCAGTTGATGGTCGTGCTCGACGGGACGGTCGCGAACCTGGCGCTCGCACCGTTGCAGGCCGAACTCGGATTGTCCGATGCCGGCCGCAACTGGGTCCTCACCTCGTATGCGCTCGCGTTCGGTGGGCTGATGCTGCTCGGTGGCCGACTCGGCGACAGTTTCGGCCGTAAACGCATGTTCGTCGTCGGTGTCGGGGTGTTCACCGCCGCGTCGCTACTGTGCGGTCTCGCCACCGGCGAGGCGATGCTCATCGCCGCCCGTGCATTGCAGGGGGTCGGCGCCGCCATCGCGTCACCGACCGCGCTCGCACTGGTCGCGACGACGTTCGCGCCGGGTCCGGCACGCAACCGCGCGATCGCGGTGTTCGCGGCGATGACCGGCGTCGGCTCGATCGCCGGACTGATTCTCGGCGGAGCCCTCACCCAGGTGTCGTGGCGCTGGATCTTCCTCATCAACGTTCCGATCGGCGTACTCATCGCGGTCGCCGCGACCGTGGTGCTGCGCGAGACCGTCACCGAGAAACTCGCGCTCGACGTGCCCGGCGCGGTCCTCGCGACCCTCGGTTGCACGGGGGTGGTGTTCGGGCTGAGCGAAGGCCCCGAAATGGGGTGGGGGAGCCCGGCCGTGATCGGCGCGCTCGTCGGGGGCGTTGTAGTCCTCGGGGCGTTCCTGCTCGTGGAACGCCGCGCCGAGAATCCGCTGCTGCCGTTCGTGCTGTTCCGCAACCGGAATCGGGTTGCCACATTCGTGTCGATCTTCTTCGCCGGTGCCGTGATGTTCTCGTTGGCCGCGTTCGTCGCCCTGTTCGTCCAGGACATCCTCGGCTACACCCCGCTGCAGGCGGGTCTGGCGTTCGTGCCGTTCGCATTCGGTCTCGGCGGTGCGGCGGCGATCACGTCGAAGCTCGTCGTCCGCGTGCAAGCGCGCTGGCTGGTGGTCACCGGAGCGGTGATCATGACCGTGAGCCTGCTGTTCGGCTCGACGATGGACGCGACGGTGCAGTATCTGCCGACCCTGTTCGTGTTGGTCCTGGTCGTCGGGTTCGGGGTGGGGCTGGCGTCGGTGCCGTTGCCGTTGTGCGCGATCGCAGGAGTCGGCACTCACGAGATCGGCCCGCTGTCCGCGGTCGCCCAGGTCGCCCAGACCCTCGGTGGGCCGATCGGGCTGGCGATCATCGGTGCGATGGCAACATCGCGGACCATGTCACTGGGCGGTACCGCCGGCGCCGTCGCCGACATGACCGAGGTGCAGATCGCCGCGCAGGGCAACGGCTACATGTTCGCCCTGGTCGGCTGCGCGGTATGCGCCGCGATCACCGGCGTGGCCGCATTGTTCATCCGGTTCAGCCCCGAAGACGTCGCGCAGGCGCAGGAAGCGGAGAAGGCCGCCCAGCACACCTGAGCCGCGATCGTCGGCCGACCGATCACACCGCGCGGGCCCGCTGCGGATCCACCGCGGCGGTCGGCTCGAGCGGCACCGGTGTCGCCGGCGCGCGGAACCGCCGGATCGACTTCTCGGCCTCGATCACGATCGGGACGAGCACCGACAGCCCGATGCACGTCAGCCACTGGCCGCCGGTCAGCGACATCGTCATCAGCAGCGCCTGCAGGAAGCCGAGTTCGACGGCGAGCACGGTGATGATCGTGGGAATCGCCAGGACCTTCACCGCACTCAGGATCGGCGGCGCGAAACCGGTCTCCGGGTCGCGCCGCATTGCCAGGCCACCGAGGATCGACCCGAGCGACATCACGACGAACGCCATCGTCATCGGCGTGTTCGCGATGGTCGAACTCATCTCGCGGGGAGCGAGGAACAGTGCGGCCAGCGTGACGGCGAACTCGACGGTGCCGTAGAAGATCCACCGCAACACGGCCGGCGGATTGGTGATCGGCACGCCCGGGTCGCGGGGAGGTTTGTTCATCAGGTTGGGCGCGGACGGATCGTGCATGATCACGATGACCGGGAACATGGTGACGAAGAAGTTCTGGAACAACACCATCAGCGGGGTGAGCGCGACACCGTCGTTGATGTCGAAGATGCTCGCGACGAGGAACAACAGGATCAGCGAGAACAGTTTCGCCATCTGGCATCGGATGAACGAGACGATCTTGTCGTAGATGCTGCGGCCCAGGCTGATCGCGGTGACGAGTGTCCCGAAGTTGTCGTCGGTGAGGATCATGTTCCCGGCCTGCTTGGTGACCTCGCTGCCGGAGCCCATTGCGACACCCACATCGGCCTGTTTGAGTGCCGCCGCGTCGTTGACGGCATCGCCGGTCATCGCGACGATCGCGCCGTCGCGTTGCATGAGTTCGGCCAGACGCAGCTTGTCCTGCGGCGTGACCCGGCCGAAGACGTGCAGATCGGGGAGGGCCGTGAGTAACTCGTCGTCGGACATCGCCTGGATTTCGGGGCCGCTGATCGCGCCGGCCCCGAGGCCGAGTTCGGCGCCGATCGCCGACGCGGTGATCGCATGATCGCCGGTGATCATCCGCACGTCGATGCCCGCCGCATGCGCGATGCGCACCGCCTCGACGGCCTCGGGCCGCAGCGGATCGATGATGCCCACCATGCCGACGAATGTCAGGTCTTCGACGAACGACATCGGATCGGCAGTGACCGCGGCCTCCTGCCCGTCGAGTCGGCGCGTCGCGAACGCCAGCACGCGCAGTCCCTTCTCCGACATACTTCGGTTGGCCGCGAGGATCTCGTCGCGTACCGAGTCCATCGGCACCGGACCGTCTTCGGTGAACGCGGTTCCGCAGCGGGCCAGCACCACATCGGGTCCACCCTTGACGAGTTCGACGAAGGTGTCTGCCCCGTCGAGCGGAACGCGATGGAAAGTCGCCATGAACTTGTAGGCGGAGTCGAACGGAACCTCGGCGACGCGCGGATAGGAACGCCGCGTCTGTTCGGCATCCACGCCGATCTTCGCGGCCAGCACGACCAGTGCGGCTTCGGTGGGATCGCCGACAACCGCTCCGGAATCGGAGACTGTGGCGTCACTGTCGAGACACAGCCCGTAGGCCAACCGGGTGAAGTCGGGTGCCTCCGTGCCGGCGACACGACGCACCGCTCCGGACTTCGCGTAGCCCTCGCCTTCGACGGTGAACCAATGGCCGTGGAAGTACAGCGTCCGCACCGTCATCTGGTTCATGGTCAGCGTGCCGGTCTTGTCGGAGTTGATCGCACTGGTCGCGCCGAGCGTCTCGACGTCGACGAGGTTCTTGACGATCGCCTTGGCGTCGGCGAGCTGTTTCGCGCCGTACGACAGCATCGACTGCACGAACGTCGGCAAGCCGGTCGGAATCGCCGAGATCGCCATCGAGATGCCCAGCAGCAGGACGGTGGTCACGCTCTGGCCGCGCAGCAGGCCGATGACGACGATGACCGCGACCGCTCCCCACGCGACGATGCCGAGCACCTTCGTGAGCGAGCCGAGTTCGCGTTGCAGCGGCGACTTCTTGGGTGCCACCGCCGACAGCATGGACGCGATTTGTCCCATCTGCGTCCGCATCCCCGTCTCGGTCACCACGAGGGTCGCGGTGCCGCGGGTGACCGAGGTGTTCTGGAACAGCATGTTGCTGCGGTCGCCGAGCGTCACATCGGGGGATGCGAGGGTCGCCACGTCCTTCGCGACGGGCGCGCTCTCGCCGGTCAACGCGGCTTCCTGTGTTTCGAGGGTCGCGGAGGTGAGGATCCGGCCGTCTGCTGGCACCAGGTCACCCGCTTCGAGGTTGACGATGTCGCCCGGGACGAGGTCGGTCGAGGCGATTTCGGCGAGGGTGCCGTCGCGGACCACCCGAGCCTGCGGAACCTGCATCTCCGCCAGCGCATTCACACTGGCCCGTGCCTTCAACTCCTGCCGGGTGCCCAGCACCACGTTGAGTATCACCAGGCCGGCAACGACCAGGGCGACGGGCATCTGGTCGATGACGGCACCGACCACGATGACTGCCACCAGCATCAGGTTCATCGGGTCGGTGAGCTGCAGCAGCGCGACCGCCCACAGCGACGGTGCGGGTTCGGCGGCGATGACGTTGGAACCGTAGCGGGCACGACGTTCCTCGACGGCGGCACTCGTCAGCCCGGCGCGTTCGGTGGCCAGGGCCGCTGTCACCGCAGCGGCGTCCATAGCGTGCCACGACTGCTCGTCGGGGTCCGGCGGGGTACGGACCACAGCATCTCCGGCCGTGGATCGTTGTCCGAGCATGATCGAACCTCCTCGCGCCGGCTGCGTCGCGGTCAGAAGATGGTGGGGATCCAGTCAACGACGAGGCCCGGATCGCGATAGCCGTGCGGCTTCTGCCGTTCCGGCAGCGTGATGGCGGGGTTTTCCAGCGGCTCGTAGGGCACCCGGTTCAGCAGGTGGTTGATGATGTTGAGTCGTCCGCGCTTCTTGTCGTCGTTGAGCGTGACATGCCAGGGCGACCAGCCGGTGTGGGTGAGTCGGAACATCTCGTCGCGGGCGCGCGAGTAGTCGTACCAGCGGCTGTACGACTCGAGGTCCATCGGGGCGAGCTTCCAGATCTTGCGCGGATCGTCGATGCGGCTCTGCAGCCTGAGCGTCTGCTGCTCCTGGCTCACCTCGAGCCAGTACTTGATCAGGATGATCCCGGACTCCTGGATCGCACGTTCGACTGCCGGAACGAGCTGCAGGAATTGGTCGGTCTGCTCCTGGGTGCAGAATCCGAGGACGGGTTCGACACCGGCGCGGTTGTACCAACTGCGGTCGAAGACGACGACCTCGCCGGCTGCGGGCAGGTGCGGCATGTACCGCTGGAAGTACATCTGTGACTGCTCACGTTCGGTCGGGGCGGGCAGAGCCACCACGCGGAAGACGCGCGGACTCACCCGCTCCGTGATCGCTTTGATGACACCACCTTTCCCGGCGGTGTCGCGGCCCTCGAACAGGATGCAGACCTTCGCACCGGAGGACTTGACCCACTCCTGCATCGCGACGAGTTCGGCGTGGAGCGGTTTGAGGAGCTTCCGGTATTCCTTGTTCTTCATCTGCGGCAGATCGAGGTTGTTGCCGATCGGCGGGGGGTGAAGTTCACCGGACCGCACACCGGATCCGACGTCTGCCACCGTGTGTCCCGCGGCCTTGCTTCCCTTGGTCTTCTTCCCCATGGGCGCTCCTGCGTCGGCTGTAGGATTCCGAACTATACGGCAGTACTCGCCGGTGTCGTCGGTAATTCGCAGGGGCTGTAGCGTCGGATCTTGTTGTTGCAGTGGCGCTCAGGTCAGCACGATCAGCTCGGTGGGGGAGGCGAGTTCGACCCGAAGGCCCGCCCTCGACGCGACCCGTGCGACGGACTCGATGTCGGATGGATCCGCACGGGTGAGCACCAGCGCCCGAGCCAGCAGCCCCTTGTGATGCTTGTTGAAGTGACTGACAGTCTTGCGTGAGCCGTCGGGCTGCTCGGTGAGCACGGTCGCGGTCACCGCGCCCGGTACCGGGCCGAGTTGCCGGTAGATCCCCGAGCGCAGGTCGACGACGAGATCGCCGCCGACCTCGGCGACCAGCGCACCGGACAGTTCGGGCTTCCACAGCGCTGGCAGTGTGGAGAATCCGGGCAGCTTCGAACCACCGGACAGGCGGTAGGCGGGAATCGGGTCGCCCGCGCGGACCGCCCCGAACAACGCCGATCCCATCACGATCCGGTGGTACGCCTTGTTCCGTTGCGCCTGCGTGAACGCTTTCGCATCGAGCGCGTCGAACAGCACCCCGGTGTACCGCTCGAGTGCCGGGAGGGTCGCCGATACCCACAACTTGGCGTTGCGTTCGATGTCGTCGCTCTGCGTAGCGCCGAGCCCCAGGGCGCGCATCGAGGCCTCACTGTCGGCCGCCAGATCCACCAGGGTCTGCACCAGCATCTCGCGGGTATCGGTCAACTGCGGCATCGACAGCTCGCCCAGATCGAGGGGCGCACCGTCACCACCGTCGGACTTGGTTTCGGAAGGAGGCAGCAACACCAGCACAACCGCATACCGTACCGAGGCCGGGACGAGGCCTGCAGGTAGGCTGCCTTTCCGTGATCACCCGCATGTCGCACCTGTTCCTCCGTACACTCCGCGACGATCCGGCCGACGCCGAGGTCGCCAGCCACAAACTGCTCGTCCGAGCGGGCTACGTGCGGCGCATCGCGCCGGGCGTCTACTCGTGGCTGCCGCTGGGCCTGAAGGTGCTGCGGCAGGTCGAGCGGGTCGTGCGCGAGGAGATGAACAGTATCGGTGCGCAGGAGATTTCCCTGCCCGCCCTGCTCCCGCGCGACCCCTACGAGACCACCAACCGGTGGACGGAGTACGGGCCCGGGCTGTTCCGGTTGCAGGACCGTAAGGGCGGCGACTATCTGCTCGGGCCCACCCATGAGGAGATGTTCGCGCTCACCGTCAAGGGCGAATTCAACTCGTACAAGGACTTCCCGGTCACGCTGTACCAGATTCAGACGAAGTACCGTGACGAGGAACGTCCCCGCGCCGGCATCCTGCGTGGTCGCGAGTTCACCATGAAGGACTCCTACAGCTTCGACCTCACCGACGACGGCCTGGCCGCGTCGTATCAGGCGCACCGAGACGCGTACGAGCGGATCTTCGCTCGTCTCGGCGTCAAGTACGTGATCGTGTCCGCCACCTCCGGTGCGATGGGCGGCAGCGCGTCCGAAGAATTCCTCGCCGAGTCCGACGCCGGTGAGGACACCTATGTGCGTTGCCTCGAATCGGGTTACGCCGCCAACGTCGAGGCGGTCGAAACCCTTGCGCCGGAATCGATTCCGTTCGACGGACTGCCCGACGCGGTCGTGCACGACACTCCGGCCACGCCGACCATCGATACCCTGGTCGCTGCTGCCTCGCAGATCCTCGGACGTGAGGTCACAGGCTCGGAGACCCTCAAGAACATCCTCGTCAAGGTGCGGCAGCCCGGTGGCGACTGGGAACTGCTCGGTATCGGCATCCCCGGTGACCGCGAGGTCGACGACAAGCGTCTCGAGGCATCGCTCGAACCCGCCGAGGTCGAACTGCTCGGCGAAGCCGACTTCGCCGCCAACCCGTTCCTCGTCAAAGGCTATATCGGACCGAAGGCATTGCTGGACAACGGAGTTCGCTACCTCGTCGACCCGCGAGTGGTGAACGGCACGAGTTGGATCACCGGCGCCGACGAAGCAGGCAAGCACGTGTTCGGACTCGTCGCCGGCCGCGATTTCACCCCGGACGGCACCATCGAGGCCGCCGAGGTCCGCGACGGCGACCCGTCGCCGGACGGTGCCGGGGCGCTCGTGTCGGCACGCGGTATCGAGATCGGTCACGTCTTCCAACTCGGCCGCAAGTACACCGACGCATTCGCTGTCGACGTGCTCGCCGAGAACGGCAAGCCGGTGCGGCCGACGATGGGTTCGTACGGCGTCGGCGTCTCCCGCCTCGTCGCGGTGATCGCCGAGCAGCAGCACGACGACAAGGGCCTGCGGTGGCCCGCGGAGGTCGCGCCGTTCGCGGTTCATCTGGTGATCGCGAACAAGGACGACGCGGCCCGCGAGGGCGCCGAAGGGCTGGCCGCGGGCCTGGACAAGGCAGGCGTCGAGGTGCTGTTCGACGACCGCAAGGCGTCACCGGGCGTGAAGTTCAAGGACTCGGAGTTGCTCGGCGTGCCACTGGTCGTCGTCGTCGGCCGGGGCTGGGCCGAGGGCAACGTCGAACTGCGGGACCGGTTCAGCGGTGAAGCCCGCGAGGTCCCGGCCGCGTCGGCGATCGAGGAGATCCTCGCCGCCGTCCGCGGTTGATCCTCGGGGCGCGGCACGGCAGACACCCTGCTCCGTCAATCGAGCGAATGTATCGTTCGCTCGATTGACGGAGACGAACGGTACATTCGCTCGGTGCGGGCACGGCACACTCGGAGCATGAACAGCGATCCGACCTGGCAGACCACCGACGCCTACTTGACCGAGACCCTCATCGGCCCGGACGCCGCGCTCGACAGCGCCCTCGTCACGAACACCGACCAGGGCTTGCCGCCGATCGACGTGTCGGCTCCGCAGGGCAAATTCCTGCACCTGCTCGCCCGCGCGATCGGCGCCAGGAAGATCCTCGAGATCGGCACGCTCGGCGGCTACAGCACCATCTGGTTCGCCCGCGCCGTCGGTGCAGCAGGCCGTGTGATCACACTGGAGTACGAACCGCGCCACGCCGAGGTCGCGCGCGTGAACCTCGACCGCGCCGGCATCGGCGACATCGTCGACGTCCGGGTCGGTGCCGCGCTGGACTCGCTGCCGTATCTCGGCCCCGAAGCGCCGTTCGATCTGGTGTTCATCGACGCCGACAAGGAGAACAACCCGCGCTACGTACGCGCGGCCCTGGAGTTGTCGCGCCCCGGCACCGTCATCATCGTGGACAACGTGGTGCGCGGCGGGTCAGTCACGAACGCCGATCTCGACGACGAACGAGTGCACGCGAGCCGTGAGGTACTCGACCTCATCGCCGCCGAACCGCGGCTCGACGGCACCGCTCTCCAGACGGTCGGCAGCAAAGGGTGGGACGGTTTCGCGCTTGCCCTCGTGACCGGATAGCGACGCGGACCCGGCCCGCCCCTATCCGAGCGAATGTATCCCTCGTCTCGTCGGATCGACCGGGTGTGCCACTCGCTCGGGGCGGAGCGGGGCGGGGCGGGGTTCAGGGCTGGCCGGGCAGCGCAACGGTCGGGGGAGTGACACCCAGATTCGTGCGCCACCGCGCCGCCCGCAGAGCCGACTCGGTGAGTGCCTCGATCGCGGCACCGCGGGTGGGCTCGATGTGGGCGCGTTCGACGACGGAACGCCACGCGACCGCGACGTCCGTCTCGATCTGCACGGCGAGCTGGGCCGCTGTGACCGGATCGATCACCGGAAACGGCACGGTATATCCGGCCGCGGCGACGGGCGGTTCGACGTTCGCTGCGGTCAGTGCGTCGATCGTGGCATCGCGGCGCACCCGGTGCGCGGCGGTGTCCGCCGCCACCTCCGCGCCGCGCGCCGGATTGGAGAACGCGGCGACGATGCCGTAACCGAACACGGCGGCATACTCGGCGTTCAGTGCGTCTACCAGGGCTTGCTGCTCGGGTCCGAGTTCGGGGGAACTCACGGCAGCAGCACCGTCGCCTCGGTCGCGCACGCTGCGCTGACGGACGCGAGCAAGCCCGCCCGGTAGCCGCGCAGGGTGCGCCCGAGGTCGGCAGCATCGCGCTGGGATCGAGTGAGCCGTTCGCGCAGCAGATCCACGGTCGGAGTCTCGGCCGGCAGTGTCGGAGTCGGCGGCATCGTCGAAGTTGGCTGTGTGCCACCGACCAGCCGCGCGACCTCCGCGTCGAGCGTTTCGGCGTGTGTCGTGCGCTCGGTGCCGATCGTCGCGAGCGCGTCGACCCGATCGGGCGCAACAGCGATGAGGGCGCCTGCGAGGGCCGCGTCGGTGCGTGCCCGCTGCGCTTGGGCGATCAACGGATCGGGGGCGTCGACGTCGTCCGATGGTGTGCCGCATGCGGCGACGGTCAGCACGCCGGCGCTGCCGAGCGTGGCACCGGACCAGCGCAGCAGTGTTCGTCGGGACACGGGTGACAGGTGTGGTGGCAGGGGCACCGGACCATCGTGCCAGTCGACGAGAACCGATCCGGACGCCGGCCTGGTCACGGCGCACCGAATTGCGCGCTACCCTTGATTGCTGCCGGATCGATCCGTATCCCGGTCCACCGACTGCTGCGACCACAACTGAACGAGGAGCTTGCCGCCATGCCTGTGCCGCCCCCGGAGAGGATTGTCGAGCTCGTCTCGGATCTGATCGTGCGTGAGGGTTACGACCTCGAGGACGTCGTTGTCACCGCGGCCGGCAAACACAGCACCGTGCGGCTCATGGTCGACAGCGACGCAGGGCTCGGCCTCGACGAAGCTGCCCGGCTGAGTCGTCTCGTGTCGGACGCATTCGACGCCGTATCGGACTTCGGTGAGTCGCCGTACATGCTCGAGGTGACCAGTCCCGGTATCGGTCGGCCGCTGACGCTGGATCGACATTGGCGGCGCGCGCAGGGCCGCAAAGTTCGCATCGACCTGGGTGTCGAGTCGCTCGTCGGTCGGATCGGTGAACTCGTCGGCACCGAGATCCGCATTGTGGTTCCGGACCGCAACGGCCCGATCGTGCGTGCGGTGCCCCTGGCCGAGGTGCGGGCAGCCACCGTCGAAGTGGAGTTCAACCCGCCCAGTGCACGAGAACTCGAGCTCGCCGGTGGTCTGCCGGACGGACGAGTGCGTGCCGGGGAGGTCGACGAGACCGCGGTCGGAGTGGACGACAGCAGTGACGACGAAGACGAAGTGAACGAGACGAAGGTGGACAAGTGAATATCGACATCACCGCGCTCAAGGCGCTCGAAGCCGAGAAGAACATTCCGTTCGACGCGCTGATCGAGACCATCTCGACGGCCCTGATCACCGCATATCGGCACGTGGCCGGCCACCACCAGCACGCTCGTATCGACCTGGACCGCAAGTCCGGTGTCGTGCGCGTGATGGCCGAGGAGTTCGACGCGGACGGCAACCTCGTCTCGGAGTGGGACGACACCCCGGAGGACTTCGGGCGCATCGCCGCGACAACTGCCCGGCAGGTCATCATGCAGCGCATTCGTGACGCCGAGCACGAACAGCGATTCGGTGAGTTCGTCACCCACGAGGGTGAGATCGTCAGTGGTGTCGTCCAGCGCGATACGCGTGCCAATGCGCGCGGCATGGTAGTTGTGCGGATCGGTGGCGACAACGGTGCCGAAGGTTTGGTGCCGCCGGCCGAACAGGTGCCGGGCGAAACCTATGAGCACGGCGACCGCATCAAGTGCTACGTCGTGGGGGTCGCACGGGGGCAGCGCGGCCCGCAGATCACCCTCTCGCGGACCCACCCGAACCTCGTTCGCAGGCTGTTCGCACTGGAGGTTCCCGAGATCGCCGACGGATCCGTCGAGATCACCGCGGTGGCTCGTGAGGCAGGTCATCGGTCCAAGATTGCGGTGTTCTCCCAGGTGCAGGGGCTGAATGCGAAGGGTGCGTGCATCGGTCCGATGGGTCAGCGCGTACGCAACGTGATGCGCGAGCTCGGTGAGGAGAAGATCGACATCATCGACTACGACGAGGATCCGGCGCGGTTCGTCGGCAACGCGTTGTCGCCGTCGAAGGTGGTGTCGGTGACCGTCGTCGATGCTGAGGCGCGTGCCGCACGGGTGGTCGTCCCCGACTTCCAGTTGTCGCTCGCGATCGGCAAGGAAGGGCAGAATGCGCGACTCGCCGCGCGACTGACGGGATGGAGAATCGACATCCGCAGTGATGCCGTTGCGGGTGATGACGACCACTCCGGTGCCGCTTCGACAGGCAGGTAGGGGTGGAATGCGGGATTCCGGCGGAATCGGCGGTAGAGTGGTCGATGGTTCAGCATGAACTGCCGTCGTCTCGTGGCGCGCGCACCGGTCCGGTGCGCACCTGCCTCGGCTGTCGGCAGCGATCGTTGACCGCCGATCTGCTGAGGGTAGTGGTACAGGAAGTGGAGCCGAAGCGCTTCGTTCTGGTTCCCGATCCCGAACGCAGGCTTCCCGGGCGGGGCGCGTGGTTGCATCCCGAGTCGGAATGTCTGAGTCAGGCGGAACGGCGTCGAGCATTCGGCAGAGCGCTGAAGGTGCCCGGTAACCCGGACACCGCGGCGCTCGACAAGCTGGTCGGGTCCGGCGGCGAGAATTCACTCGGCGGTAGGAACACCAACGCAGTGACATCGAACTCTGAGAAGAACAGGCACGAGCACTCATGAGCACACCGTGAAGCACCAGCGATGAACGTCCATCGGAGATAACCCGAGGTCGTGCGGGCAACCAGCCGCTCGACCTCATCAGTGAGGAGAGCAGTGGCAGGCAAGCCCCGCGTGCACGAGTTGGCCAAAGAACTCGATGTCACCAGCAAGGTAGTACTCGAAAGGCTCAAGGAGCTCGGCGAGTTTGTGAAGTCCGCGTCGTCGACGGTCGAAGCGCCTGTCGCACGTCGTTTGCGTGAATCGTTCGGGAAGGCCACAAGCGAAAGCGCGTCGGCTACCCAGGCTCCCGCCCCCAAGCCGGGCGCTCCGCGTCCCGGCCCGCGTCCCGC
>NZ_JBAQXC010000240.1:0-17586 GCF_049299235.1 Rhodococcus sp. (in: high G+C Gram-positive bacteria)
GGGCCGTCCCGCCGGGGTGCTCGGCGACGAACACCGGGTCGGCGTCGCTCGCGGTGGTACCGGCCGAAGCGCGGACCGCCGCGGCCTCACGCTTGGCGAGCACCTTGCGAGTATGTGCCGCGATCGGGCCACGCCACTCCTTCAACGTCACGACCAGCGGCGTTGCAAAGAAGATCGACGAGTAGGCACCGACGACGATACCGACCAACTGGACCAGTGCGAGATCCTTGAGCGTGCCGACACCGAGCAGCCACACGGCGATCACCATCAGCGCAATCACCGGAAGCACCGAGATGATCGTGGTGTTGATCGACCGCATCAGGGTCTGGTTGACGGCCAGATTCGCCTGTTCGGCGTAGGTGCGCCGATGCAGATGCAGAATGCCGCGGGTGTTCTCCTCGACCTTGTCGAACACGACGACCGAGTCGTACAACGAGAAGCCGAGGATGGTGAGCAACCCGATGACGGTCGCGGGCGAGACCTCGAAACCGACCAGCGAATAGATGCCTGCGGTGACGATCATGTCGAAGAACAGTGCGACGATCGCGGCGATTGCCATGTCCCGTTCGTAGCGCGCGGCGATGTAGATGCTCACGATCACGAGGAACACCACGAGTGCGATGAGCGCCTTCTGCGTGATCTGCCCGCCCCAGGTTTCACTGACGTCGGCAACGCTGATCGAGTTGCGCGAGGGCACCCCGTCGCTGTCGGTGGGCTGAAACTCTTCGAACAGGGCCGACTGCACTGCGTTGACCTGGGTGAGATCGAGCGCCTCGGAACGGATCTGGATGGTCGCGCCGGAACCGGATCCGACCGTTTGAACGGCGACCGGCTCGGTGCCGAGGGTGTCGCTGTACACGGTCTCGACCTGCTCGACGGTCACGCCCTCGACGGCCGGCATCTGAATGCGGGTGCCGCCCTCGAAGTCGATGCCCCAGGAGAAGCCGCGGATGAGCATGCTCAGCAACGCGACGAGCACGATGCCGCCGGTGAGCAGGTAGTAGAACTTGCGCCGGCCGACGATGTCGAATCCGCCGGTGCCGGTGTACAGGCGCGATAATCCGCTGTGCTGCGGTGCTGCCGTGGTCGTGTCGGTCATCGTCACGCCTCCTTCGCCGAGGACGCTGCGAGCTGACGCTCACGCGCCACCTGCTGGATGGCGCCGAGACCGTTGACGCTCGGCTTGGACCAGAATTTCGACGTGGACGCCAGATGCACCAGCGGCCACGTCACCAGGAATACGACGACAACGTCCAAGATGGTGGTCAGGCCGAGAGTGAACGCGAAGCCTCGCACCTGCCCGACGGCGAGGAAGTACAACACCGCCGCGGCGATGAAGCTGACCGCGTTGCCGGACAGGATGGTGCGGCGGGCGCGTGCCCAGCCGCGCGGAACCGCCGAGCGGAAGCTGCGACCTTCCCGGATCTCGTCCTTGATGCGTTCGAAGAACACCACGAACGAGTCGGCAGTCATACCGATACCGATGATCAAACCGGCGATTCCTGCCAGATCCAGGGTGTAGCCGATGTAGCGACCGAGCAGCACCATGATCGCGTACACGGCCAGACCCGACAGCACCAGAGACAATGCGGTGAGCAGACCGAGCATCCGGTAGTAGGCGAGGCAGAACAGCAGAACCGCGAGCAGACCGACGGCCCCGGCGATCAGACCGGCCTGCAGTGACGCGAACCCGAGAGTCGCGGAGACCGTCTCGGCTTCGGACGCGACGAACGAGAGCGGAAGTGAACCGTACTTGAGGGTGTTCGCCAACTCGGTTGCCTGTGTGTTCGTGAAGTTGCCGGTGATCGACGTGGCGCTGCCGGCAGGTGTGGCGCCCTGGATGACGGGGGCGCTGACCACCTTCGAGTCGAGCGTGAACGCGGCCTGCTGGCCGATGTTCGCGGCCGTGAACTGCGCCCAGGTATTGCTGCCTTCGCTGTCGAAGGTCAAGCTGACCTCGTAGCGCGACTGCTGGCTGTTGAAACCGGCCGAGGCGTCGGAGATCTGCTGGCCGTCGATGATGCTGGGGCCGAGCAGATAGACGGACGTTCCGTCCGTCGAGCACGCGACGAGCGGCAGAGCCGGATCGTCGTTGCCCGCGAGCGGATCGGCGACCGAACAGTCCAGGGACATCGCAGCCTGCTGCTGGATCGCGGGATCCTCGCTCTGGCGCAGCGCCTTCGCCGCGGCGATGTCCGCGGCGGCCTGCTCCTGCGGGTCGAGATCGCCGGGGGCAGGCGGCTCCGGTGCGGGAGGCGCAGGGGTAGCGGTCTCGGGTACCGGATTGTCCGGGGCGACAGGGGTGTCCGTCGGCTCCTGCGCCGGGAACGGTCTGCCCTGCGGCTCGGGATTCTCCGGTGCCGGATTCTCTGGCACCTGCTCACCCGGCGCCGACTCTGCCGGAGCCTGCGTGCCCGGAGCCTGCGTGTCCGGAGCCTGCGTGTCCGGGGTCGGGACCTCCGGATTCTGGGCGTCGGGGTTCTGGGCCGCCGTGTTCGCGCTGGCGATCGGGCCACCGATCACCGGCCGGATGTAGAGACGCGCCGTCTGACCGAGTGTCTTGGCCTGGGCGCTGTCGTCGCCGGGCACCGTGATGACCAGATTGTCGCCGTCGACGACCACCTCGGATCCGGACACACCGAGCCCGTTGACCCGAGTCTCGATGATCTGCTGTGCCTGCCGGAGACTGTCCTGACTCGGGCTGGTGCCGTCCGGGGTGCGGGCGGTGAGCGTCACGCGGGTCCCGCCCTGGAGGTCGATACCGAGCTTCGGCGTCGGCGACTTGTCACCGGTGAAGAAGACCAAGGCATACAGCGCCACCAGAATCGCCCCGAACAGGGCTAGGGAACGCGCTGGATGCACCGATCCATTGGAAGGTGCCACGGTCAGTCAGTCTCCTCGATCCGAGTGAGTGGTTCGGTGGTGGCGGTCGCGGGGACCGCCGCGGGGCGGCACCCGAGAACCCCCGATGCCGCAGCCGCGTTGACGCTCAGTGCTCGACGGGACGACCGGCCGGCGGATCGGTGTCGTCGTCCTTGCCGAACGAGACCGTACCCGCCTCGGTGTCGTCGACAGCGGTGGTCTCCTCTTCGATCCGCTCACGCACCACCAGGCGCGCCCACGTGGTCACGACACCGGGCGCGATCTCGAGGTCGACGGTGGTGTCGGACAATGCCGCGACCGTCGCGTGCAGACCCGCGGTCGTCGCGACACGGTCGCCGACCCGCAGCGAATCCTGCAACTCCGTGACCTTGTGCATCTCCTTCTTCTGGCGCCGGATCCCGAGGAAGGTGGGCACCAGTAGGGCAAGAATCAAGAGTGGGAAAAGCAGTTCCATCGTTGAAGTCAGTCCTCGGTGTCGGTAGGCAAGCGGTCGTGACCGTGACGGTGACGTCACAGCACACGCGAACGGCCTCCACGGACCGACGCAATAGACCAGTGTGCCATCACTGTCCGACCGGACAGTGCACCCGCCACCGCGCAGCGCACTCAGTCACCGTCGAACACGTCGAGCTGCGGTTCCCGCGCCCGAACCTCGATGCCGCCCGTCGCCGCGTCCGGCGGCGGTGTCAGACCCAGTTGCAGCCACGCGGCCTGCGTCGCGACCCGGCCACGCGGAGTACGCGCAATCATGCCCGCACGCACCAGGAACGGTTCGCATACTTCTTCGACGGTGGCCGGTTCCTCCCCGACCGCGACTGCGAGGGTCGACACCCCGACCGGACCCCCGCCGAAACTGCGTACCAGGGCGCCGAGCACCGCGCGGTCCAGCCGGTCCAGGCCGATCTGGTCCACGTCGTAGACCGCCAGCGCCGCGTGCGCGATCTCACGGGTGACGACACCATCGGCACGCACATCCGCGTAGTCCCGAACGCGCCGCAACAACCGGTTCGCGATGCGCGGGGTACCCCGGGACCGACCGGCGATCTCCGCACCCGCATCCGCGCGCAACTCGATACCGAGGATTCGCGCCGAACGATGCAGGATCTGCTGCAGTTCGGCGGGCTCGTAGAAGTCCATGTGCGCGGTGAAACCGAACCGATCGCGCAGCGGGCCGGTCAGCGCACCGGAACGGGTGGTCGCACCGACGAGCGTGAACGGGGCGACCTCGAGCGGAATCGAGGTGGCGCCCGGGCCCTTGCCGACGACGACGTCGACGCGGAAATCTTCCATCGCGAGGTACAACATTTCCTCGGCGGGCCGGGCAATGCGGTGGATTTCGTCGATGAACAACACGTCGCCCTCCGCGAGGTTCGACAGCATCGCGGCCAGGTCACCGGCGCGTTCGAGGGCCGGCCCGGACGTGAGCCGCAGCGACGTGCCGAGTTCGGCGGCGACGATCATCGCCATCGACGTCTTGCCGAGACCCGGCGGGCCCGACAGCAGGATGTGATCGGGGGTACCGCCGCGCAGTTTCGCTGCGCGCAGCACGAGTTGGAGTTGTTCGCGTACCCGCGGCTGGCCGATGAAGTCGTCGAGGCTCTTCGGCCGCAGGCTCGTCTCGATGTCACCGTCGGACGGCAGGTGCTCGGCCGTCACCGGCGACGGATCGTCGCGGTCGGCGGTTGCCCGCGCGCGATCGAATTCGTGGTATTCGCCTGTCACCGCGACCTGCCGAGAAGCTTGAGCGCGGCACGCAGAGCTGTCGACACCTCCGCGCCAGGGTCGTCCGCGAGCACCGTGTCGGTAGCCGGTTCTGCCTGCTTGATCGTGAATCCGAGACCGACGAGCGCCTCGACGATCTGGTCACGGATCGGCGAACCCGAGACTGTCGGCGTGGCATCGCCTGCCCCCGTGAAGACGGCCACCTTGTCCCGCAGTTCGACGACCATACGGTCGGCACCCCTCTTGCCGATACCCGGCACCCGGGTCAGGGCCGCGGTGTTGCCGTCTGCAAGAGCTGCTCGCAGCGCATCGGGTTCCAGGACCGCGAGCGTGGCCATCGCCAGTCGCGGACCGACCCCGGAGACGGTCTGCAGCAGCCCGAACAACTCGCGGGCCTCCCTGCTGGCGAACCCGTAGAGGGTCATCGAGTCTTCCCGCACGATCATCGACGTGACCAGCCGGGCTTCCTCGCCCCGCCGCAGCGTGCCGAGCGTCGCCGGAGTCGCGTTGACCCGGTAGCCGATCCCGCCGGCCTCGACGACGACATGATCGAGGGCGATCTCGAGCACTTCGCCACGCACCGACCCGATCACTGGGCACCCGCCTCTCGTGCGGCTGCCTGCTCGCGCAACCGCTCTTCGTATCGTCGTTTCTGGTCTGCGGCCGCGGCCTCGGCTGCGGCGAGGCGCGCAAGCATCGGCGCACGCCAGCAGTGCGCGACCGCGAGTGCGAGTGCGTCCGCGGCGTCGGCCGGCTTCGGAGCCGTCTCGAGCTCGAGAATGCGCGTGATCATGGCCGTCACCTGCTTCTTGTCGGCGCTGCCATTTCCGGTGACCGCTGCCTTGACCTCGCTGGGGGTATGGAACATGACGGGAATCGAGCGGCGAGCAGCGGCGAGCGCGACGACGCCACCCGCCTGCGCGGTTCCCATTGCGGTCCGCACATTGTGCTGCGCGAAGACCCGCTCGACGGCGACCACATCCGGTCGGTAGCGGTCCATCCATTCCTCGGCGGACTCGGCGATCCGGAGCAGGCGCTGCGCGAGATCGAGGTCGGTGGGCGTCCGCACCACTCCGACGGCCACGGGAAGGACCTCGCGGCCGCGTCCGGTGTCGACCACACCGAGCCCGCACCGGGTCAGGCCGGGATCGACACCCATGACACGCACCCGACCCACCTCTCACCGTCACGAACACCTGTTCGAGAGCATAGCCGCCTGGGCTGCGCGTCGGCAGTGGGACACGCAGCCCCGGCGGCACGGCGATGTCGTTCAGGCGTCGAGTTCGGCGAGCACCTCGTCGGAGACGTCCACGTTGGTGTAGACGTTCTGCACGTCGTCGCAGTCCTCGAGCGCGTCGACCAGCTTGAAGACCTTGCGGGCTCCTTCGGCATCGACGGGCACCTCGACCGACGCCCGGAAATCCGGATCGGCCGAGTCGTAGTCGATTCCGGCGTCGACCAGCGCGGTCCGCACCGGGATCAGATCGGAGGCGTCGGAGACGATCTCGAAGCTGTCCCCGAGATCGTTGATCTCTTCGGCACCGGCCTCGAGCACTACCTCGAGCAGGTCGTCCTCGGAACGGTCGTTCTTCTCCATCACGACCACGCCCTTGCGCGTGAACAGGTACGACACCGAACCGGGATCCGCCATGTTGCCGCCGTTGCGGGTCATCGCGGTACGCACCTCACCGGCCGCACGGTTGCGATTGTCGGTCAGGCACTCGATGAGGATCGCGACACCGTTGGGCCCGTAGCCCTCGTAGGTGATGTTCTGCCAGTCGGCACCGCCGGCTTCCTCGCCGCCGCCACGCTTGCGGGCCCGTTCGATGTTGTCGTTGGGGACCGAACTCTTCTTCGCCTTCTGGATGGCGTCGTACAGCGTCGGGTTGCCCGAGGGGTCGCTGCCACCCGTCCGGGCCGCCACCTCGATGTTCTTGATCAACTTCGCGAACATCTTGCCGCGCTTGGCGTCGATGACCGCCTTCTTGTGCTTGGTGGTGGCCCATTTGGAGTGGCCGCTCATTCGCTTCGAGCCCCTTCCGGCGAGGTGAAGTCGGCATACACCGACAGGTCGGAACGTGAATTCTACTCCCGCGTGATCACGCTTTCCGGACGGCATCCACGAACATCCGATGGACCCGCAGGTCGCCGGTGACCTCCGGATGGAACGACGTCGCCATCACGGCGCCCTGACGCACTGCGACGACCCGCCCCGCGGCCGGTCCCTCCGGCACTGTGGCGAGCACTTCCACGCGCGAACCGACCCTCTCGACCCACGGGGCCCGGATGAACACGGCACGCACCGGCCCGTCGTCGACGCCCCGCATCGCGAGGTCCGCCTCGAACGAGTCGACCTGCCGCCCGAATGCGTTGCGTCGCACCGTGATATCGAGCGCATCGAGATGTTCGGCGTCAGGTCGGGTATCGAGAACTCGCGACGCGAGCAGAATCATCCCGGCGCAGGAGCCGTAGGCGGGCAGGCCGCCCTTCAGTCGCGCACGGAGCGGCTCGAGCAGATCGAACACGCGAAGTAGCCGGCTCATCGTGGTCGATTCACCACCGGGGATGACCACACCGTCGATGCCGTCGAGCTCACTTTCGCGACGGAGCGCGATCGTGCGCGCACCGGCCGCGTCGAGCGCGGCTCGGTGCTCGCGGACGTCGCCCTGCAATGCCAGCACGCCGATGGTCGGTGTGGTACCCACGAAAACTACCTGCCTGTTCGTTGTGCCACCAGGGATTCCCGGCGGGTGTGTTCACGAATCGTGCAGGTAGCGAGCCAGTCCTTCCTGCACGACCGCAGCAACCATGTTGCCGTTCCGGTCGAAGATCCGCCCCTGCGTCAGCGCGCGCCCGAATCCGGCGGACGGGGAGGTCTGGTCGTAGAGCAGCCAATCGTCGGCGCGGAACGGTCGCATGAACCACATCGCGTGATCGAGGGACGCACCCTGGGTCTTCTCGTCGGGATGGACCACGCTCGCCGATCCCAGCAGTGTCATGTCGCTCATGTAGGCGAGTGTGCACACATGGAAGACCGGGTCGTTCGGCAGCACTTCCCTGGAACGGAACCACACCTGCTGCTGCGCAGCCCAGCGACTCGACGTGTCCATCTGCTGCGGCGGTACGAACCTGAATTCCCACTCGGCCCATTCGATGCGCGCCCACCGCACCGTCTGATCGTCGAGGTCGTCCGGATCGGGTAGGTCCTCGGGCATCGGGACCCGCGGCATCGTGTCCTGATGCTCGATCCCCTGGTCCTCCCCGTGGAACGAGGCCGACATCGTGAAGATCGGTTTGCCGTCCTGCACCGCGGTCACCCGGCGCGTACAGAACGACCGGCCGTCGCGGATCCGATCCACGAGATAGACGATCTGCATCGTCGGATTGCCCGGGCGCAGAAAATAGCCGTGCAGCGAATGCACCGCGAATCCCGGTCCCACTGTCCGCACCGCCGACACCAAAGCCTGGCCCGCGACCTGTCCTCCGAATGTCCGCGGCAGCAACGTTTCCGTCGCAATGCCCCGGAAAATGTCCTTCTCGATCTGTTCGAGCGCCAGGATCTCTTCGATCTTCGCCATACCGGCCCCTTCCACTGTGCGGTTCAGGCTATAACGCGCCCGTCACCGCACGGTGATGGGAACCTTCGGCCGGTCACACCGAACGCCGGTTCCCATCATCCGGAGTGCACGGGGACCGGTTACCAGCCGCGCTCGGCGAGACGATGCGGCTGCGGGATGTCGTCGACGTTGATGCCGACCATCGCCTCACCGAGACCGCGGGAGACCTTCGCGAGGACGTCCGGATCGTCGAAGAACGTGGTTGCCTTGACGATCGCCGCGGCGCGCTGCGCCGGATTGCCGGACTTGAAGATGCCCGAACCGACGAACACGCCCTCGGCGCCGAGTTGCATCATCATCGCCGCGTCCGCCGGCGTCGCAATGCCACCCGCCGTGAACAGGGTGACCGGCAACTTGCCTGCCGTGGCAACCTCGACGACCAGGTCGTACGGCGCCTGCAGTTCCTTCGCCGCAACATACAGTTCGTCCTCGGGCAACGACGTCAAGCGGCGGATCTCCTGCCGGATCTGCCGCATGTGGGTCGTAGCATTGGAGACGTCACCCGTACCGGCCTCGCCCTTCGAACGGATCATCGCGGCACCCTCGTTGATCCGACGCAGTGCCTCACCGAGATTCGTCGCGCCACACACGAACGGCACCGTGAACGCGAACTTGTCGATGTGATTCGCGTAATCCGCCGGAGTCAGCACCTCGGATTCGTCGACGTAGTCCACACCGAGCGACTGCAGGATCTGCGCCTCGACGAAATGACCGATACGAGCCTTCGCCATCACCGGAATCGACACGGCCGCGATGATGCTCTCGATCATGTCCGGGTCGCTCATCCGGGACACCCCGCCCTGAGCGCGGATATCCGCCGGCACTCGCTCGAGTGCCATCACCGCGACCGCACCCGCATCCTCGGCGATCTTCGCCTGCTCGGCAGTGACGACGTCCATGATCACACCACCCTTGAGCATCTCGGCCATGCCGCGCTTGACGCGCGCCGTGCCAGTGGTGGGTGCGGATTCGGGGGTACTCACAATGAACTCCTACACATATGTATCTGCCGGACCGATGCCGACGGAAACACCGTGGTCCTCGACGGGTTCCGGGCGAGAAAATCCTACGACCGCACCCGGCGGTCCACCGATAGCCAGTCGCGCAGACCTGGCCTTGTTTCCCCAGTCACCGAAAACCCAGTCACCGAAAACCCCGTCACCGGATACCGCGAACCTCCGGTTCCACACGTCGCACTGCGACGTCCCGCGCCTCACCGAGCAGATCCGGCAGGTCCTGCGGATACACCGGTTCGCCCCGTTGCTGCACTTCCCGAACTTCGCCTTCGGTGAACCAGCGGTGTTCGAGCCGCATCGCGTGCTCCGACGCGGTCAAGCCCGCGGCGTCGACCGAGAAGACCGGTGCCTGCAACGCGAAGAACAACTCCTCCGAACGGATCACCTCACCGTTGAACGGGAACACCGCAACGCGACGCCACATCGGGCCGCACAGTCGCTCCGGGTCCGCCGTCAGGCCTGTTTCCTCCTGCAACTCCCGCACCGCCGCCGCACGTAGCGACTCCCCCACCTCGACTCCGCCGCCGACGGTGAACCAGAAACGCACGTCGGGTGTGGCCGGGTCGCTTCCACGCAGCAGCAGTACCCGGCCCTCGTCGTCGAACAGCACCACCCGCGCCGATGTGCGGGTCTCGTCCGGTGCCTGTACCGGATTCGCCGCGGCGCCGGAACGCTCGGCAATCTCGAAGAAGGTCGGGAGCGGCGCGGTACCGCCGAGATGCAGCCACCGCACCGGCCGGCGAGTGCGCAGCGCAAGCGTGTCGCGGACGGCATCGTTGTGGAAACGCCGGGCGATCATGACGCGCGCTTCAGCGTCCGCCAACTCTGCGATCAGCTGCGGTCGCAACCGTTCACTGTCGATCGTCGTGAGCGTCGACGACAGGGCGTTCTCGGTGACCTCCCGGTGACTCCGGTCCGCGCGTTCGGCGCGATCGGCGAGCACCGCGAGGCGTCTACCGTCTCCGGACGGCACCGACGCGGCGATACTGCGCACCACCACGGCACGCCTGGCCAGTGCCGCATCGAGCGCCTGCCACGACAGATCCGAACGCACATGGAGCCGATCGAGCCGGTTCGCGGTCGTGTACGCCCACAGGCCCAGGCCGACAACGATCGCCGCGATCACGGCAAGGACGAGAATCGTCATCGCACTCAGTGTCACGAGCGGACCTCCCGAACCCGGCCGGCACCGACCGTCACGGTTTCGTACACCCGCAGGATCTGCTCGGCGACCACCGGCCAGTCGTAGGTTCCCACCACCGAGGACCCCTCCGCGACGAGTTCCGCGCGGCGAGCGTCGTTGTCGAGAACGCCGAGGATGCCCGCGGCGAGTGCGTCGGAGTCGCCGACCGGCACCAGCACACCCGCACGACCGTCCCGCAGCACCCGACGGAAGGCGTCGAGTTCACTGGCAACGACTGCGGTACCGGCCGCCATCGCCTCGACCAGCACGATCCCGAAGCTCTCCCCTCCGAGGTTCGGGGCGCAGTACACGTCGGCGCTACGCATCGCCGACGCCTTGTCTGCGTCATCGACCTGCCCGAGCAGCCGAAGGTGCCCGGCATGGCGACCCGCTTCCTTTCGGAGCCGGTCCTCGTCGCCGCGACCGACCACGAGAACCTCGAGTTCCGGATACCTGTCGACGAGCGTCGGCAGCGCGCCGAGCAGGACATCCATGCCCTTGCGGGATTCGTCGTAGCGGC
Organism: Rhodococcus sp. (in: high G+C Gram-positive bacteria); assembly: GCF_049299235.1. GTDB lineage: Bacteria > Actinomycetota > Actinomycetes > Mycobacteriales > Mycobacteriaceae > Rhodococcus. The sequence goes on from NZ_JBAQXC010000240.1 coordinate 10,942, forward strand.
CGAGAAACAATACTGTCCGGCCGGCCCGCGGATAACCGGGCAGCGGTGCGGCATGGGCGAAGAACGGCACGTCGACACCGTTGGGGATTTCCACGGCATCGCCACCGAGCGAGGTCACCTGCCAGCGACGGGCGAGCTCGGACACCGCGATACGGCCGCTGATCTTCTCCAGATAGGGCTGCAGCACGCCCTGAAATGCGCTGAGCACGAGCGATTTCGTCGTCGACGTGTGGAAGGTCGCGACGATCGGCCCCTCGGCGACCTTCAGCGCCAGCATCGACAGGCTCGGTGCGTTCGGTTCGTGAATGTGCAGGACATCGAAGTCGTTGTCGTTGATCCAGCGCCGCACCCGCGCGTAGGACACCGGTCCGAAGCTGAGCCGCGCCACCGAACCGTTGTACGGGATGGCGACAGCCCGTCCGGCAGACACCACGAACGGCGGCAGCACCGTGTCCTCGGAGGCAGGCGCAAGCACGCTGACCTTGTGACCGCGTTCGATCAGTACCTGCGCGAGATCGACGACGTGCGCTTGCACCCCGCCCGGCACGTCGAACGAATACGGGCAGACCATGCCGATCCTCAACTACGCCTCCATCCGGGCGCGTCGTTCGGCCGACAGATCGTCGAGCCACAGTGGTTGCAGCATGTGCCAATCCGCCGGATGCTCGGCGATGTCGGCGGCGAACCGGTCGGCGAGGGCCTGGGTGGCTGTCGGGAGCCCACCGGTCACATCGATCTCCTCATGTATCCGGAATCCCCAGCCGTCGTCGGTGAACCAGCAGTGCACCGGCAGCAGCGCGGCACCGGTCTCGATGGCGAGTTTCGCGGGGCCGGCAGGCAGCCTGGTCGGTTCACCGAAGAATGTCACCGGCACACCTTTTCGGGCCAGGTCGCGTTCCCCCAGAAGAGCCACGATCCGATTGTCGCGCAAACGTGCGGACAGTTCGACGAACGGCGGGCTCTCACCACCGGACAGTGGGAACACCTCGAACCCGAGGTGTTCCCGGTAGTCGACGAACCGCCGGTACAGCGACTCCGGGCGCAGTCTCTCCGCGACCGTCGAAAACTGCCCGTAGGTACGGGCACACCACACCCCGGCCATGTCCCAGTTGCCACTGTGCGGCAGCGCCAGGATCGCGCCGCGCCCGTCGGCCAGCGCCTTCTCGATGTTCTCCCGTCCTTCGATCGACGAATCGAGCGACGCCGCGGTCGCGTCGAGGTCCATCGACGGCAACCGGAATGCCTCGCGCCAGTACCTCGCGTACGAACGCGTCGATCTGCGGATCAGGTCGTCGGGGACACGGTCGGGAGCGACGTCGAGCACGCGGGCCAGGTTGCGCCGCAACTGCTGTGGCCCGCCGCGCCGGCGCGCGGCGAGGTCTGCGCCCACGTCGAACAGTGCCTCGGCGACCGGATCGGGCAGCGCGCGCACAAGCCGCCATCCGGCGCCGTAGCCGAAGTCGGACAGGCGCTCGGTGAGTGTCATACCGCTTCCCCTTCGGCACCGGTGGCCGGGGTTGTCGGCAGCAGTTCCTTGGCACCGGGTGAACGACGTACGGCGATGACCCGCTGGAAAACCGTGATCACGGAACCAGCAGCGAGCAGCCACATCGCGACGTGTATTGCCCAGTCGATCCCGAGTCCGGTGATCCCGGCACCGACGAGCACGATGATCAGCCGGTCCGGGCGCTCGATGAGCCCGCCGTCTGCGGACAGTCCGCTCGCCTCGGCCCTGGCCTTCGCGTACGAAATGACCTGGGATGTCACGAGACAGATCAAGGTCGCGACGAACAACAGCCGACTCTGCTCGTGGTACACCGCCCACCACGCCAGGCCGGCGAAGATCGCACCGTCCGCAACCCGATCGCAGGTGGCGTCGAGCACGGCGCCGAACCGTGTTCCGCCACCGCGCGCCCGGGCCATGGCACCGTCGAGCATGTCGAACATCACGAACAGCCAGATGACCAGGGCTCCCAAGAACAGTTGCCCCATCGGGAACAGCGTCACCGCGGCGGCGACGGTTGCGACCGTGCCGATCAGTGTCACCGCATCGGGTGTCAAGCCGGTCCGGTTCAGTGCCTTGCCGAGCGGTGCGGTGGCCTTGGACACCGATGCCCGCCCGAAGTAGCTCAGCATCTCACGCCCCCGTCTCCCGATCTGTTCGTCCGCTTCGGGACCCGATCCTGCCACGACCCGCGACGATCCGTTTGCTGCCGGCGCGGAACCCGCGGAGATCGCACGCGCAGGTGGAGAACGTCACTCGTCCCACGCGGACGCCAACAGCGCCCGCGTATCACGCAGCAACTGGACCATCACCTTCGACCCGCCGAGGACCGTGATGAAATTCGCGTCGCCGCCCCACCGGGGAACCACGTGAAGATGCAGATGCTCCGACAACGAACCACCGGCTGCCGCACCGAGATTGAGACCGACGTTGAATCCGTGTGGCCGCGACACCCGCTTGATGACCGTCAGCGCGCGCTGCGCGAACTCCATCAGTTCGGCGCTCTCCTCCAGGGTCAGGTCCTCGAGGTTCGCCACCCGCCGGTACGGCACGACCATCAGGTGCCCCGGGTTGTACGGGTACAGATTGAGCACCGCATAGACGAACTCACCGCGCGCGACGACGAGCCCCTCCTCGTCCGTCATCTTCGGAATGTCGGTGAACGGTTCGTACGTGCCGTCTTCGGCCCGCGGCGACTCGGTGATGTACGACATGCGGTGCGGCGACCACAATCGCTGCAGATGGTCGGCTTCGCCGACACCCCGGTCGACGAGCGCATCGGTTTCGGCGGAGCCGCCGACTCGATCGCCGGTCACGACCCGAGCTCCGCGCCGCCGGGCGCGACGAGCGCCGCGGTCGGCGACGCATTCTCGCGGCGCCGAACCCAGTCGGTGACGACCCGCACGGCGTCGGCAACCGGCACACCGTTGACCTGGGTGCCGTCCCGGAACCGGAAGCTCACCGCACCTGCTTCGACGTCCCGTTCACCGGCCAGCAGCATGAACGGCACCTTCTGCGTGGTGTGGTTGCGGATCTTCTTCTGCATGCGGTCGTCGCTGAGATCGACCTCGGCGCGGATGCCCTCGGCCTTCAGCTGCCGGGTGACGTCGAGCAGATGGTCCGCGAAGTTCTCGGCGACCGGGATACCGACGACCTGCACCGGGGACAGCCACGCCGGGAACGCGCCCGCGTAGTGCTCGGTGAGGACACCGAAGAACCGTTCGATCGAACCGAACAGCGCCCGGTGGATCATCACCGGTCGATGCTTCGCACCGTCGGTGCCGGTGTATTCGAGCTCGAACAACTCGGGAAGGTTGAAGTCCAGCTGAATCGTCGACATCTGCCAGTTGCGGCCGAGCGCATCGTTGACCTGCACGGAAATCTTCGGACCGTAGAATGCGGCGCCACCCGGGTCCGGCACGAGATTCAGGCCCGACGCTTCCGCGACCTCGCGCAGCGTCTCGGTGGCCGTGTCCCACAGTTCGTCGCTGCCGACGAACTTCTTCGGGTTCTTCGTCGACAGTTCGAGGTAGTAGTCGTCGAGTCCGTAGTCCTTCAGCACATCGAGGATGAAGTTCAGGATCGTGGTGAGTTCGTCGCGCATCTGCTCGGGCGTGCAGAAGATGTGCGCGTCGTCCTGCGTCATGCCGCGCACGCGGGTCAGGCCGTGGACGACACCGGACTTCTCGTAGCGGTAGACGGAACCGAACTCGAACATCCGCAGCGGCAATTCGCGGTACGAGCGCCCACGCGACCGGAAGATCAGGTCGTGCATGGGGCAGTTCATCGGCTTGAGGTAGTAGTCCTGCCCCGGCTTGCGGACCGTGCCGTCGTCGTTCAGTTCCTCGTCGATGTGCATTGCGGGGAACATGCCGTCGCGGTACCAGTCGAGGTGCCCGGACACCTCGTACAGGTGTCCCTTGGTGATGTGCGGGGTGTTGACGAAGTCGTAGCCGGCCTTCACGTGGCGCTCGCGCGAGTAGTTCTCCATCTCCTGGCGGATGATGCCGCCCTTGGGATGGAACACCGGCAGACCCGAACCGAGTTCGTCGGGGAACGAGAACAGGTCGAGTTCGGCGCCGAGTTTGCGGTGGTCGCGGCGCTCCGCTTCGGCGAGCAGTTCGAGGTGCCGATCCTGCGCCTCGACGGATTCCCAGGCGGTGCCGTAGACGCGCTGAAGGTCCGCGTTGTCCTGGTCACCGCGCCAGTAGGCGGCGGAACTGCGGGTCAGCTTGAACGCGGGAATGAACTTGGTGGTCGGCAGGTGCGGGCCGCGGCACAGGTCCTTCCACACAACCTCGCCCGTCCGCGGGTTGAGATTGTCGTAGATCGTCAACTCGGCGCCGCCGACCTCCATGATCTCGGGGTCCGGCTCGACGTCGCCGCCGGCGGACTTGTCGTCGATCAGTTCCAGTTTGAACGGCTCGTCCTTCAATTCCGTGCGTGCGTCCTCGAGGTTCTCGACGACGCGGCGGGAGAAGCGCTGCGCGTCCTTGACGATCTTCTTCATCCGCTTCTCTAGCTTCGCCAGATCCTCCGGAGTGAAGGGCCTCTCGACCTGGAAGTCGTAGTAGAAGCCGTCCTTGATCGGCGGGCCGATGCCGAGCTTGGCTTCGGGGAACTCCTGCTGTACGGCCTGCGCGAGGACGTGCGCGGCGGAATGCCGGATGACACTGCGACCGTCCTCGGTGTCGGCGGCGACCGCCTCGACCTCGGCGTCGGCGTCGGGCGTCCACGACAGATCGCGCAGCATGCCCTCGCCGTCGCGGACGACGACTATCGTGTCGGGGCCTTTGACGGGCAGCCCGGCCTCACGCACGGCAGCACCGGCAGTGGTTCCCGCGGGCACCCGGACGAGTGTGGCTGATTTCGCGGATGCGGGCGTGGTCACTGTGGTGAGCTCCTCCGGCTGGATGCCTGACGGTGGACGATGGACGGTCGCACGGATGCGCACGTCGACAACCTCACCATGCTATCGGCACAGCCGGAATACGCTGCTATCGGCACGGTGCAGCCGTCGGCATCGGCGCCAGACCCGACCGAGCGCAGTTCGCGCCCCCGTCGGCCGGTGTCAGAGTTCGTTCAACCCGGTCAGTACTCGTTTGAGCAACTCCGCGCCGGGGCCGATCCGATCGACGGTTCGATGGACAGTGAGTTCACCCGAGGCTGCCAGGTCGCCGACGAGCACACGCGCGACGCCCAAGGGGATGCCGGCGAGCGCGGCGACCTCCATGATCGAACGCGGTTGCGCGCACAGCCCCAGAACGACTCGATGCTCATCGAGTCCTGCGATCGACCCGGAACTGCCGGATACCCCCATCAGCGCGGATGCCGAGACGAGCGCTTCGAGCGGAAGGTCTACTTCGGCGCGGGTACGCCCTTGGCTACGTACGAACGGGCGTACGAACGACGGCGCTTCCTGATCCATACCCATGTCCCCCACGCCGTTGTCCCCCACGCCGTTGCCCCCCACACCCTCTCCCCCCATAGCCCTGTCCCATGCGCGATCCTCGGACACCACGGGCATCGTCATCCCAACCGCTTCCGCAGGGACCGCCCCTCGAGCACCGTCCGCCACAGGATCATTGCCCATGTGCGCCCCGTCGGCCCCGATTTCCGTCGAGGCCGCGGCCGCGTGTTTCGGAATGTACGTTCGACGATTGCGCGCGGCCGAGCCGAATCTGGCGCCCGTCGCCCCCACGGCCGGCCATTGACTATCGGCGACACTCATCTCAGCCTCATCCTCCTCGCGGTGAGAACGATCCTGCCATCTGTCGCACCGGGGAGTGCGGTCGTGCAGGTCACAGCAGTCACGAGAGCCCCCCGATCCCCACGAGACGCGTCCGGGAGCGGGCATCGACGGCAACTGCCAGCATGCGCAGACAGCAAAAAGAGCACCCGCTACGGGGTGCTCTCGTGATCAAATTTCTACTGTGGTCCCGGCTGGGATCGAACCAGCGACCTTCCCGGTGTGAACGGGACGCTCTTCCACTGAGCCACGGGACCGTGCCGCCTCACAGCGGCTCGAACGAGAAGGAACACTAACACGCCTTCCGAATGAACACGAATCACCAGGTCAAGGCAAGTTCGGGATGCCTCGCGCGCTTCGGCCACCGGCATCACCCCCGGCACTGACGAGCCGTCGCGGCGGGAGTCGCCACCGGCCGACGACGATCGACGCGCGACCGTCCGAGCGCCCGGGTTCACGTTGCCATATTTGAGCGTTCACCTGCGGATTTGTGTGTTTCGGCGATGGTCGGCTAATGTTCTCAACCGCACCACGGAGAGCACAACGCCGCACGGTGCGAATGCGGATGTAGCGCAGCTGGTAGCGCATCACCTTGCCAAGGTGAGGGTCGCGGGTTCGAATCCCGTCATCCGCTCGAGAGGTTGGACTCGACCTTTTATGGTGGAGTGGCCGAGTGGTGAGGCAACGGCCTGCAAAGCCGTGCACACGGGTTCGATTCCCGTCTCCACCTCGCGCGATTAGCTCAGCGGGAGAGCGCTTCCCTGACACGGAAGAGGTCACTGGTTCAATCCCAGTATCGCGCACCACGATCGACCTGCACGTGGGTCGATCGGTTCGACAATCACGTGCATGCGGATGTAGCGCAGCTGGTAGCGCATCACCTTGCCAAGGT
>NZ_JBAQXC010000241.1:0-7080 GCF_049299235.1 Rhodococcus sp. (in: high G+C Gram-positive bacteria)
GCCAAAGCGGCGACGCACGCGCTGCGTGGCCGCGGCTGGACGCTCGCCGGCGTCACCAGTGACACGGCGCTCGCGGCCTACCTGGTGCGCCCCGGCCAGCGCAGTTTCAATCTCGACGATCTGTCGCTGCGCTACCTCAAGCGGGAACTGCGTGTCGAGGAGAGCGGTGAGCAACAGTTGTCGCTGCTCGATGCCGACGATGCCGCCGATGCGAAGGCCGCCGAGAACGCGATCCTGCGGGCGCGGGCCGTCGTCGACCTCGCCGAGGCCCTGGACGGTGAACTGCACGACATCGAATCGACCGCGCTGCTCGCCGACATGGAACTGCCGCTGCTCGACGTGCTCGCCGACCTCGAGGCGGCGGGCATCGCCGTGAACGCCGAGCATCTGCACGATCTGCAGTCCGGGTTCGCGGCGGACGTCGCCGCCGCAGCGAACGCCGCGTACGAGGTGATCGGCAAGCAGATCAACCTCGGCTCGCCGAAACAGTTGCAGGTGGTGCTGTTCGACGAACTCGACATGCCGAAGACGAAGAAGACGAAGACCGGCTACACCACCGATGCCGACGCTCTGCAAAATCTGTTCGACACGACCGGGCATCCGTTCCTCGAACATCTGCTCGCGCACCGCGAATCCACCAGGATGAAGACCACCGTGGACGGGCTCATCAAGTCGATCGCCGACGACGGCCGCATCCACACCACGTTCAACCAGACCGTCGCCGCGACCGGCCGGTTGTCCTCGACCGAGCCGAATCTGCAGAACATCCCGGTCCGCACCGACGCCGGACGGCACATCCGCGACGGCTTCGTCGTCGGCCCCGACTTCGATGTGCTGCTGACCGCGGACTACAGCCAGATCGAAATGCGGATCATGGCGCACCTGTCCGGCGACGAAGGGCTGATCGAAGCGTTCAACACCGGTGAGGACCTGCACAGTTTCGTCGGGTCCCGCGCGTTCGGGGTGCCGATCGAGGAGGTCACCCCCGAACTGCGCCGCCGCGTCAAGGCCATGTCGTACGGCCTGGCCTACGGGCTCAGCGCATACGGGCTCGCGCAGCAACTCAAGATCACGACAGACGAGGCGAAGGAGCAGATGGACGCGTACTTCACCCGGTTCGGTGGGGTGCGCGACTACCTGCATCGCGTCGTCGAGGATGCCCGGAAGGTCGGCTACACCTCGACGCTGTACGGTCGCCGTCGCTACCTGCCGGACCTGACCAGCGACAACCGGCAACGTCGTGAGGTCGCCGAGCGTGCCGCGCTCAACGCCCCGATCCAGGGCACCGCCGCCGACATCATCAAGGTCGCGATGATCGACGTGCAGAAGGCGCTGCGCGACGCGGGGCTGCGGTCGCGGATGCTGCTGCAGGTCCACGACGAACTCGTGCTCGAGGTGACCGAGGACGAACGTGCACAGGTCGAGGCCTTGGTGCGCGAGAAGATGGATTCGGCGATCGAACTGTCGGTTCCGCTCGACGTGTCGGTCGGCTACGGCCGTTCCTGGGATGCTGCCGCGCACTGACCCGTTCGCCGTGGCGCCGGCCGGGCGAGTGCCGGCCGGCGCCGGGTTCGGACCGGGCACGCAGTGGGTACACATCTCGGCATGACACTACGAACCGGCATGAACTCACGAACCACGATGGCTGTCGTATCCGGCGGATGCGTGGTGGCGCTGTTCGCAGCGGGGTGCAGCGACGACACCGGCACCACCGTCGAAACGCCGCCGGCAACGATGACACCGGCAACGATGACACCGGCGGACACCACGACCCTGCCGACCCCGGCACCCGGCATGAGCGGGGATGCGTTCGGACTGCCCGGCACCACCGATATCGACGCATTCACCTACGACGAAGCGGCGGTGCCGGTCGGTTCCACCGTCGATGTCGAATCCGACGATGACGACGGCCGCACCACCGTCACCCTGTCCGTCACCGGCCTCGCTCCCGATCGAGATTTCGGTGCCCACGTGCACACGCGGCCGTGTGGGCCGGATCCGTCCGATTCGGGACCGCACTACCAGAACGATCCCGACCCGGCGGCGACACCGGAGTCGCCGTCCACGGACCCCGCCTACGCGAATCCGTCGAACGAGGTGTGGCTGGACATCACCACCGACGCCAACGGCGATGCGCGAGCATCGAGCACCGTCGACTGGGAGTTCCGCGACGACCAGGCGAACTCCGTGGTGATCCACTCGCAGCACACCATGACCGGACCGGGCGTGGCGGGCACCGCGGGGGACCGGTTGGCGTGCATCGACGAGGACTTCTGATGCTGCTACCGCTAGGTGACCTTGACGAGTAGTTCGTACTCGTTCAGGGTCGCGTGCCTACCCGGCCGCAGCCGTAGCGACACCGGCCACGAACCGACCTTCTTCGCGCGGAGCGTCATGATTCGTTCGGCGCCGCCGCCGGGCAGCGGGTTGTTCGAGGGCAGGTACCGCAGATTGGTCCAGACCAGACCGTCACCGATGCGATCGGTGAACCACGTGGACCCGGACGAGGACCGTTCCATCAGGTGCAACTCGACGATGTCGCCCGCGGCGACGGTCACGTCGCGAGCCTCCGAGGTGACGACATGCTTCATGAAGTCATTGTAGTTGCGAACGTGACCGGCATCACCCATGTTGTGGAGGTGGGAATCAGGCGGTCGATTGTGCCGCCGGGCGGTCCGCATCTTTCGGGCCGGTGCCGACGCGGGGATCCACCGTGAACGTCGCGGTTACGCAGGTGATTGCGACGACGAAACAGGCCAGCGTGTACCAGAGATTGCCGACGGGATCGCCGTTGCCGGTGGCCCCGTCGGTCGCCCCGAGTGCGGCGGGCAGCGCGGTGATCCACAGCAGCGCCATCACGCCCAGGTACACGAGGCTGTAGACCTGTACGAACCGGTTGGTGTGCCGGTCGGCCGGTGCGTCGGCGGCGCGCAGATCCCACCATCGCCGGGTCAGTGCGCCGACCGCGACGACCGCGACGACAACGAGTTCCGCCACGTAGATGGCGCCGCGCACGGTGTCGCTGCCCATACCGAGCACGGTGGCGGGTAGGGGCAGCACGAACGTGCCGACCGAGGCGAGCAGGCCGATCACCACGGTGCGCCACGCCAGTTCCACACCGGTGAAGTGCCTGCCCGCGTCGACGTGACGGCCGACGAAGAACTGCACACACAACGCCAGCGACATCGGCCACAACGCGGCGAACACCACGACGCTGGGAATGGGGACCGCATCGAAGAACGGCTGGTTGATCGGATTGTCGAGCGACCATTCCCACCATCGCAACTGGGGGCCGAGATGATCGAAGATCTCGTAGAAGGCGTGATGGACGAAGCCGACGCACACGGCGCCGATCAGCATCCCGTAGCGCGTGAACACCCCGAGCATTCGGACGATCTCGAAGGCGAGTGTCGCCATCAGCGGGTAGATCGCGACAATGTACAGCGGCAACCGGCCCCACAGGAAGTCCACCGTGAACACGTTGTGCGCGAACATCGTGTCCACGTGTTCCTCGATGCCGAACGCGGCCGGGAAGTACAGCGGTGGTTCGATGACGAACAGATAGGCGGTCGCTCCGAACCACAGCACCAGATTCGTCGGATCGCCCTGGCGGCGTAGTCGAACGATCGCGACGATCAGGGCGAGGACCGCGCCGACGATGATCGTGACCTCGAGGACCGGAAGTGTCCAGTTCTCCAAGGCCAGCGGGTTGCGGAACTCGACGAGCCCGCCGGCGTCCTCGCACGAAAACCCGAGCCGACCGGCCAAGTCGTCGAAGGTGGGCGAGCAGAGGTCCGACATCAGTTGGTCCCCTGTGCTTGTGCGTCGGCGGTGTACCACTGGGTGACGTCGTAGCCGGATTCGAAGCGTTTGAACCACCGGTCGGCCAGCGCGGGTAGCTTCTCGTGCTCGGGATTGTGCCGCGGCATTTGGCTGCGGACGACACCGCCGAGCGCGACGAGTTGTTCACCGAGCGGCAAGTGATCGAACGCCCGGGTCATCGGGCCGTTGTCGACCGCGGTCAACGTCGGGATCAGCTTACGGAAGGTTTGCCGGCGGCGGTACCACGCGAACATCGCCATCGCGTCGATGTTCCGGTCCTCGACCGGAACATGCTTGTTGAAACCCTCGCTGGCGATCTCGATGACCTTCAGCACGTGTCGGAACACCGACGGTGCCATGCGCATGCGGTACAGGTCGCTCCCGACGATGGAGTCGAAGATGATCAGTGCGGAGCTGCGATGCTCGACTTCTTCGACGAAATGCCAGATGAACAGGGATGCGACCCGGTCGTCGCCGGGGGCGAAGAGTGTCGAATCGTGGTCGAGCATCAGCTTGAACACGGGGGTGAAGGTGGCTTCGAGGTCGGCGGTGTAGGCCACAGGCGATAGTGCAGCGATGTTTCGGCGGTGAGCTTGTCGTATGCCCCGATGACGTCGTCGAAGGTTTCCTGCAGGCCGGGGTACCGGTCGATCAGTGCCTTCACATGCTGGCGGTGCGCCGTCGAATGCTGCCCTTCCTGGCGCATGAACGCATCGGCCTCGGCGGCGATCTCGGGGTCGGTGATCAGCGGTTTCGCCTCGGTGATCATCTGCACGATCATCTTTTCGAAGCCGACCGCGAGGAACGAGATGGCGTTGGCCATGCTCGAGAACGCCGGGTTCTGCGCGTTCCACAGGAACGGCACGTCGTGGTGTTCGAACCCGAAGCGCATCTTACGGACGTGAAGATCGGTCACCTGTGGTACCTCGTCTTTCGCGGGGCGGAATTGGGCTGTGGTGCAGGCTCGCTCGGATAGGAGGAGCCGCCGTGCAGCGGATCATACACACGATCGACAATGTGTATGATCAAATGTCCGGGATTCGCGAACGGACGCATCGGGCGCCCCGTGCTACCGTCGACCCCCGTCCGCGGAACACGGTCGGCGCTCACCGGAGCACGGTCGATCCCACGGACACGTCCGACCGAGGAAGCAGCTCGTCCGACCGAGGAAGCAATCAGTGGCAGGTAGGCGTGGATGGGGTGGGCATCCCCCGGGTAACGACGAGGACGCGACCGAGCGGATCGTCGCCGTCGCCGTCGACCTGATCGGACGCACCGGCGCGGCCATCAGCATCGCCGAGGTCGCCGACGCGCTCGGCGTCATCCGCCAGACCGTCTACCGCTACTTTCCCAGCGCCGACGCCCTGATGCAGGCCGTCGCGGTCGCGTCGGTCGCCGGCTTCCTGGACCGGCTCACCGACCGGGTCCGCGGACTCGACGACCCGGCCGACGCGATGACCGAAGGCGTGCTCTACACGCTCGCCGAGGTTCGGCGCACCCCGCACCTGGGAATCCTGCTGTCCAACTCGTACTCGAACGCCGACCTCGACCGGATCACCTCCGACGAAGCGCAACTGTTCGGGATGACGATGATCCGGCGCTTCGACGTCGACTGGGAGAGTTACGGATACGACGAGGCATCGCTGCACGACCTCGTCGAATATCTGTTGCGCACCATGCAGTCCTTCTTCGTTTCGCCGGGCCACCCGCCGCGCAGCGACGACGACATGCGCCGCTATCTGCACCGCTGGGTGGGCTCGGCGATCCTCGCTCAGCCGCGCCCCGCCGAATCCTGACGGGCGTTCCCGGTCGGTGATCGGCGGACCCCGGCAGGATGGTGGGTGTCGAAAATCCCGTGCCGGCTCCGTCCCCGGGATACGAACGGCTACCACGGCCGGGGAACGAGGAGGAACACCATGAAGTATCTGCTGCTCAAGCACTACCGAGGCGGACCGACCCCCGTCGGCGACTTCGTCCCGATGGACCGGTGGACACCGGAGGAGGTCGACGCGCACATCGGGTACATGAACGACTTCGCGGCCAGACTGCGGGAAACCGGCGAATTCGTCGACGCCCAGGCGCTCGCACCGGACGGCACGTTCGTGCGCTCCGACGGTGCCGGCCGCCCGCCGGTGACGGACGGTCCGTTCGCCGAGACGAAAGACCTCATCGCCGGCTGGATGGTCATCGACGTCGAATCGTACGACCGCGCACTCGAACTCGCCGGGGAACTGTCGGCCGCACCCGGCGTCGGAGGCGAACCGATCCACGAATGGCTCGAACTGCGTCCGTTCCTCACCGAACCGCCCACCGTCACGGAGTGAACGAGACCCTGCTGCGGGCCCTGGTGCCCGCGGTGATCGGCATCCTCGTCCGGCGCGGAGCGGACTTCGCGTCGGCCGAGGACGCCGTGCAGGACGCGTTGATCCGGGCGCTGGACACATGGCCGGACGACCCGCCACGCGACCCGACGGGCTGGCTCGTCGCGGTCGCCTGGCGCAAGTTCCTCGATGCGGCCCGTGCCGAGGCGTCGCGGCGGGGCAGGGAAGCCGTGGTCGAGACCGAACCGCCCGCCGGTCCGGTGCCCGCCGTCGACGACACCCTGCGCCTGTATTTCCTGTGCGCGCACCCGATTCTGCCGCCGTCGTCGGCGGTGGCGTTGACGCTGCGCGCGGTCGGTGGTCTGACGACCCGCCAGATCGCCTCGGCGTACCTTGTCCCCGAAGCGACTATGGCGCAACGGATCAGCCGCGCCAAACGGAAGCTCGCGGGTCTGCCGCTCGATCGTCCCGGCAATGCCGGGACCGTGCTGCGGGTGCTTTATCTCGTGTTCAACGAGGGCTACAGCGGCGACGTCGATCTGGCCGCTGAAGCGATCCGGCTGATCCGCCAGGTCTCGGAACTGACCGATGAGCCCGAGGTCGCGGGCCTGCTCGCGCTGATGCTGCTGCACCACGCGCGCCGCTCGTCGCGCACCGGCCCGGGAGGGCGCCTGGTCCCGCTCGCCGAGCAGGACCGATCGCGCTGGGACGAGACGATGATCGCGGAGGGCGTCGCGATCCTGCAGGCCGCGCTGGCCCGGGACCGCCTCGGCGAATACCAGGCGCAGGCGGCGATCGCCGCACTGCACGCGGACGCTCGCAGTGCCGCCGAGACCGATTGGGTGCAGATCGTCGAATGGTACGACGAACTGCTGCGGCTCACCGGCAGCCCCGTCGTGCGGCTCAACCGGGCCGTCGCGGTCGGCGAGGCCGACGG
>NZ_JBAQXC010000242.1:0-7603 GCF_049299235.1 Rhodococcus sp. (in: high G+C Gram-positive bacteria)
GAATCTCGTCGTGGTGTTCGTCGAGGATCGGGCTGCGCCGCACCGAGGGACGCGCGCTGTCGCCGAACACGACCGGCTGCCGGACATACGAGATCGCACCCGCCTCGGGATGCTCGAACGTCTCGACGACACCGCGGTATCCGGCCTGCTCGGAGCCGAGTGCCTGCTCGACGGTCCAGACCTCGGAGCCGGCCAGACCCGCGGCGTCCAACTGCGCGAGGATCTCGGCGACCGTGCGGCCGGCGGCCCACGCCTCGATCTCCTTCCGGAGCGCGGGTTCGTTCGCGGTGCGCAGGGCGTCCGTGGCGAACCGGGAATCGACGATCAGGTCGTCGCGGCCCATCGTCTCGGCCAGTGTCCGGAAACCCTTCTCGCTGGCGATCGCGAGCACGAACAGGCCGTCGTCGGCGCGGTAGGTGTCGAACGGGGTGGACACCGGATGCCGGTTGCCGACGCGCCGCGGTGTCTCTCCGGTCGCCTGCAACTGACTGTGCGCGGTCGGCAGCATCGCGAGCATGCTGTCGAACATCGCGACGTCGAGGTGCTGGCCTCGGCCGGTGGTGCGGGCGGCGAGCAGCGCGGTGCTGATGCCCCATGCGGCGAACAAGCCGGCGACGGTGTCACCGAACGACTCGCCCAGGCGGGTCGGCCCGGACTCCTCGGTGCCGGTGATGCTCATGACACCGGACAGGGCTTGTACCACCAGGTCGTAGGCGGCGGCGCCCGCCATCGGGCCCTGCTGCCCGAAACCGGAGATCGACGCGTAGACGATCTTCGGGTTGCGGGCACGCGCGGCCTCGTAGTCGATACCGAGACGGGTGGTGACACCGGGACGGAAGTTCTCGACGACGACGTCGGCGCCTTCGATCAACCGCAGCAACGACTCTCGATCGTCGGGGTCCTTGAGGTCCAAGGCGATCGAACGCTTGCCACGGTTGAGGATGCCGAAATAGAGGCTCTCGCCGTCGCGGAACGGGCCGAGGTGCCGGGAGTCCTCGCCGGCTTTCGACTCGACCTTGACGACGTCGGCCCCGGCGTCGGCGAGCAGCGCCGTGCAGAAGGGGCCCGCCAGGACACGGGACAGGTCGACGACGCGGATGCCGTCGAGCGGGGGGAGCGCGGGGGTGGTCATGGTCGCGGTGCCCCTCAGTACTCGGTGGAACGGATCGACGGGGCGTTGCCGGCGATGGTGAGCAACTGGATCTGTGAGGTGCCCTCGAAGATGCGCAGGATCCGGCAGTCGCGGTACAGCCGCTCGATCTCGGACTCGCGCATGAACCCGGCGCCGCCGTGGATCTGCACGACCTGGTCGACGATTGCGAAGCACGCCTCGGTCGCCACGTATTTCGAGATGGATGCGGCGCGGCGCAGGTCCTGACCGGCGTCCTTGACGTCGGATGCCCAGTCGGCCGTCACACGCGAGGCGACGAGTTTGGCGTCGCATTCGCCGAGCAGCAGTTGGATGGCCTGGAACTCGAAGATCGCGTGTCCGAACTGTTTGCGCTCGGATGCGTACTCGCGGCCGAGTTCCCATGCGCGCAACGCGATTCCGTTGGCCATCGCGGCGACGTCGATACGGGCACGGTTGAGTGCGGTGAGTGCGATGTTGCCACCGCGGCCCTCGGTGCCGATGACGGCGTCGTGGGGGAGGACCACGTCGTCGAGGTACACGGTGTAGGTGGGCGCCGAGCGGATGCCCATCTTGTCCTGCGGTTCGGAGTAGCTGATGCCGGGCGTGTCCTTGGGTACCGCGAACGCGGTGATGCCGCGGAAACCGGCCGCGGGGTCGGTCTTGGCGAACAGCACCACCAGGTCGGCTTCGCGGGCGTTGGAGATGAAGGTCTTGGAACCGGACAGGTGCCAGCCGTCGTCTTCGCGCCGGGCGACGGTACGCATCGAGGCGATGTCGGAGCCCGCGTCGGGTTCGGTGAGCGCGAAGCCTGCCAGGACGTCGCCGGAGGCGAGGCCGGGGAGCCAGCGCTTCTTCTGTTCTTCGGTGCCGCCCACGAGGATCGGCTCGAGGCCCAGGTAGTGCGCGGTGTAGATCGAAGCCAGTGCGGCGTCGGCGCGGGCGACTTCCTCGATCGCGACGAGTTGGGCGCGGGTCGACAGGCCGAGGCCGCCGAACTCCTCGGGGATGGAAATGCCCATCAGGTCCTGTTCGGCGAGACGACGCATCAGGTGTGCGGGGAACTCTTTGGACTCGTCGCGTTCGGCGGCGCCGGGGAGGATTTCTGCGTTCGCGAAAGCGCGTACGGTGCTGCGGAATTCGGTCAGGTCGAGGCTGTCGTCGAGTGTCTGAGTGGTCACGGGAACTCCTGATGGGACGTGCAGGGAAGCCACGGAATTTCATCTAGTGGAAGCAGTATGCCATCTAGCGGCATGACCCGACTATGTCATCCGACCGTGTCGTTTGTCCAGAGGTGGTTCGCTCGGTGGTCACAACGTTTCCACGTCACGGCCGGCCCGGGCTCGGCAACGGATCCGTTGCCAGAACAGCGTCAGCGCGTCTGCGATCAAGCGGTGCCCTTCACATTCGAACGGTTCATCGTCGACGTGATGTGCCCACACTGCGGTCCCGGTCGCCTCGCGGAGGGTGAAAGTTGCCCACAGTTCCGGATCCCGAGGATCGGTGCCATAGCTGGTCGAACCGATGTGCTGCGTCCTGTCCGAGAGCACCGCAATCAAGATCGCCCCAGGCACCTACTGCGCCTTCATCGGCCGCGAGCCCAGCGCCCGTGCACGCCGCGACTCCGTCCTCAGAGAACACATCACGCGCATCCACACCCACCCACGGATGCGGGTCTACGGAATCCGCAAGATCCACGCCCAACTGAACCGGGAAGGCCACGACGTGGCCCACTGCACCATCGAACGGCTCTGCCGCGAATTCGGTGTCCGCGGCACCGTACGTGGGAAATGGCCTCGCACGACGAAGCCGGCACCGGAGACCGACAGGCCCCGTGACCTCGTCGAACGCGACTTCGCGGCCACCGCGCCGAACCAGCTGTGGGTAGTCGACCTGACATATGTACGCACCGAGTCCGTGTGGGTCTACGTGGCGTTCGTCCTGGATGTGTTCTCCCGCGCGATCGTCGGGTGGCAGACGTCGACACGGATTACACCGACCTGGCTCTCGATGCGTTGAAGATGGGTCTGTGGGCACGGCGCCGTGCCGGCCGGGACGTGACCGGTTTGGTCCACCACTTCGATCGCGGCGTGCAGTACCGAGCTCTGCGCTACGCCCGAGCGTTGGGCGAGGCTTCTGCAGTCGCGTCGGTCGGGTCGACGGACGATTGCCTGTTGACCGGCTAATCGGGACATACGCCCAGGTCAGAGTGGCGCACACGCAGGCGTGGTGCTTGTTTTACGAGACGACCAGGATTACAACTGTCATATGACGAACGGAACAGAAGCTGCGGCGGGTTCCGGGCGCCGCGACCGTCGAGGCCGGCTGGGCGTCCCGAGCGCGTCGGCCGCGTAGACGATATGACGAGCAGCTCAGTGGTCGATTCCGGACCCAATGCCTTTGGTGAACGGCCGGGTTCGTGTCGGTGGGACGAACTGTCGTTACTTCGGGGACCTGTAGCCCTGAGCGGTCCGTTGGGCCACTTCGCGTCGACGGAACACGCCGCCACCGAACCTATCCAGACGTCGGCGACGGTTCTCGAAATCAGCTAGCATTCACCATGACTCGTTGATCACTACGCGACCTTGCACCTGATCCGAAGTCCACCACCACATGGGGCACTATCCATCTCTTCACCGAGGGTCTACTTCGCGCACCCGGCCTCCCTCCGGTTGTGACGGACGAATGAGAACGCATGGCGGGCAATAACAGCGACGCCGTTGAGCGGAACCGGCTCCTCTGGACGTCGTGTGCCGCTCCTTCAACATCGTGCAGCAAGAGGATCCCGGGCTTCGCCGTCGACGCCTTCGAGCGCGACGTTGAGCAGGTCGCAGCCGAGCTGGCTGCACGCGATGTGAATGTGCGCGCTGCCCGGCTATTTTGTCTCGTTCGGGTGGCTGGTGTGGACCTGCTCCAGGAAGACCGTGCGTTCGTGGACGTAGTACCAGATGCGTGCGGTACCTTGCGCCGTCGGTTTGTGCTGCCAGCGTTCGTGGGTCGCGCCGCCGCGCGAGATTGTGGCGAGCTCGCCCTTGAGCGGGTAATTCGTCGCTGTCGTGGCCAGGGGTGTCCGCGTGAGGAAGTCCCACGTCTCCGTCATCGGGTTGCGGATCGTCGCGATGAGGTCCCGCCACTTCTTCTGCGCGTCGGTGGTGGCGAAGCGTATTTCGTATTCAATTTTCTTCGGAGGGCGGGGGACCAGCTCGCCCTTCTTGGCGGCCGCCATGATTACGGACGCTCCACGGTCTCGTCTGCGTCGAGCCACTCGAGGTCGGCACTGCCAAGCCCCGCGGCGACGGCCGTGGCCGTCTCCTTCCAGGACGTCAGCTCGGCGATTGCCAGGTGCGGCTGGTCGGTGGAGAACGAGGCGCGCGCCGCGTCCACGAGGTCCTGCGCGCAGGACTCCCGGTCGGCGGGTGAGAGAGCGAGCATCCACGGGAAGGCCTTGGCCATGCGCTCGGCGAGCGAGCCGCGGTCGTCGAGGGTGACGGTGATGAGCTGCGCGGCGAAGTGCAGCAGCTGCGAGCGGCCCTCGGCCTCGCGCTGCGACATCAGGACCAGCGCCTCGCCGTCGCGGCGGGTCACTGTGACGGGGTGGTCCTCGGCTTCGGCGAAGACTTCGGCGGAGTGCTTGCTCAGGTCCGAGGAGCGTCGGATCCGGGTGGGAAGGTTTGCTGCGGTGGTCATGAACCCATGCTATTCGGAACGTGTTCGGAAGTGTAGATGCGGTCACGGATGAGCCGGGTTGCACTTCCGTCTGATCCTGTTGCCGAGGAATTGTTCGGTAATTGATTGGTGGGGACTGGCTCGTAAGAGACTGGCCGGTCCCCGCCATATCGTCATTGTGGCGGTACAGCTGCTCTGGTGTCGCACGGCCCGCACGACGTCCGAGCGGTGAGAGAACGCACCGCTGCATCAGTCGCCGGCGGGCTTCCGCCCTGTCGCAAGCGCTCACTCCGCGCGCTCGAGCAGTGGGGGCTCCTCGCTGCCGGCCTCGGTATCGAGAGCCCGGAAGAATCCGATACGGGTGTAGTAGTCGACGTATCTGCCCAGCACATGGGCATCGACATCGGGACAGTCGATGCCAGAGCCTACGAGCACGGAACGTGTGTGAGTGTAGGACAGCCCTGAACTGGGGTTCCCCTGCGTGTCAGCATGAGGTGAGACATCCCTGGATCGCGGATGTCTCAAACCCCTTGACACATTCCGCGTCGGCGGCCAGGAACTTCTCCGCCACACCTGCGTCGGAATTCTCGGTCCCGGCGTCCTTGGTGAGCGCCTCGTCGGTGATGATCCCGGTCCCGGTTCGGCCACCACATGCGCCCGATACCCGTCCCGGCGCGCCTTGGGTGATTTGCGGGTGTGCCGCGCCTCGACGTCCTCCGTCGAGATCACCCGGTCGGGAGCGACCTTACGGGCGATGCGCCACCGACCGTCGGTGCCGTCGGTGCCGACGGCGGGTTCGACGTCCTGCCCGGCGACCAACGCCAGCAACGCCAACGCCGCCCGCGTCGGCTCGTCCCACCCGCCGTCGGCGACCCCGGCGTGCACCGCGAGCAACGCGTTCGCGTCGTTGACCAGGGGTCGAGACCAGGATGTCCTTCGCGTCGGGATCGTCCCAGTCGATTCTCGGCTTGCCCTGCCGGGTGTAGTCGTGTCCGGTGCACACCGCCGTGATCTGCTCGGCGGCGCCGGGTACCTGTCGGCCGACCCGGCGGATCGCCGCGATCAACTGGGTGATGGTGTCCTGGGTGGCGACCGCGTCGGCGAGGATTGTCGAATCCACCGCGCGTTTGCCTCGGCCCCGCACGATCCCGGTCTCGGCGACGACCCGGCGCACCGCCTCGTTGATCCGGTGCGGCCGGGTCGACTTGGTGAGGCGCTTACGTCAGTACACCAGCGTGGACGGATCGAAACCCGTATGGTCCAGTGCCATCCCGGTCGCGACCTTCCATTGCAGGTCGCACCAGGCCGCGTCGGCGGTCTCCCGGTCGGACAGGTCGTGCAGGGTCTGCAACACCAGGATCGAGGCAATCACCGACGCCGGGATCGACGGCCTGCCCTTCCTGGACGGGAACAGGTCCTCGAACTCCCCATCGGAGAACACGTCCCGGCGGTGGGCGGCGAGGAACGCGAACATGCTGCCCTCCGGCACCAGGTGGCCGACCAGCGCACCTGTACCGTTCCCCTTGTTTGTCCCATGGCCATGACGGTCTCACGGTCTCGACAAGGAAAGACTGTTCGAAACGCCCAACTTCGGCGCGAAGCTCGTTCTTCGGCTGACCATCGACACCTGTCCTGTTCGACGATCGGCTTGACGGACGGATGCCTCAGCAGGGCCGCTCTCCTTGCCGTCCACGGCCCCGGCTACGACCAGGCCCGCTTCCTCACCCAATTCGCCACCGACCACCTCCCGCGCCTACGCGAACTCGGCTGAGCCGCAGCCGCTCTCCTGCCTGGCCCGCCGACCGCTCCGCGCGGACAACACGGTATGTTTCGCGTCCGGAGGATCCGGCCAGAACGGAAGGCCGGAACGAGAAGGTGGGGGACCAATCTCAATGGACGTCGGCGAGAACTCGACGAACGCGCAGCCGTACCGGGAATACGAGCAGCCGTACCGGGAATACGAGCAGTACCCGGCCACACCCAACGGCTCTCCGGAGTCGTACCCGCCCGCGGGCTTGGCGCCCGACCCGCACGACCAATACCCGTACGCCCAGGCTTCGCCCTACCCCACAACGATGCCCAATTCGGTTCGAGCAGCGCAGATCATCTCCTGGGTCTTCGCCGCGCTCGGCATCGCCTTGGCGGGAGTGGCAGTCGCCGTCGGCAACTACAAGCTGGGTGGCACCCTCATCGGCGGCTTCTTCCCCGCCCTTCTCCTGGGCATCTTTGCCTTCGGCTACACCGTCAACGGCAATGGCCTTCGGATAGCCGTGATCATATTCGCAAGCTTCGGGACCCTCATGGGGCTGAGCGGCATGGTCCAGGTGCAACCACCCGGCTTCCTCGGCCTCGCCGCGAGTCTCACCATCGTGATTCTCCTGTGTCGGAGGAGTGCCGGCCTCTGGTTCAAACGGCCGCACTGAGGGTTGGGAGGGTGGCACTGAGACTCGCCGCCAACTCTCGTCGACCGGCCACGCGAGCTGCCTGGCGATCTCCATCAGCCGCGCCCTCTTGCACCACTGGCAGATTCCACCCACGGGCTTCGATGTGGGTAGTGTCAGATTTCCGGGTGGATCCAGTTCTGGCGCATCGGTTTAGCTCTCACTCGGGGGGTGATCCGGCCCTCGACCGTGATGGCGAACGTATTCAGGGCCGGCTTCTACCTCATCGCCCATCGTGCTCGTCCCTTCTCGGTTGCTTCCACGGCTTGACGCCGCCCACAGCCACCCGACGTCACGCGATCGTCACACGTGGAGGCGTCCACGACGAACGGCAACGAGCGGCAACGCGCAGGGGATCGCCCTGCAC
>NZ_JBAQXC010000243.1:0-19545 GCF_049299235.1 Rhodococcus sp. (in: high G+C Gram-positive bacteria)
GCCTTTCGGGCCCCTCCCAGGGCCCGAAAGGCACACGGGCGGGCAGCTGAACCGGGCATGATGGCTCCCGACAGGAGGCCGCGAATGCTGCACGTGGTGATTCCCCCGAGCCAACGCCGCAACCTCGACGAACTCGAGGACCGATTGGATCTGTCCGTCGGCGATCCCGCGGCGAAGCGGTCGGCATTCTGGGTGATGCTGACCCTGTCGGCGGTGATCGCGGTCGCCGGAGTGGTGAGCGATTCGACGGCCACCGTCATCGGCGCAATGATCGTGGCACCCTTGTCGACTCCGATACTCGGGGTGGGACTGGGCATCACCGTCGGCCGGGGATCGCTGATCGTTCGCAGTCTGCTCTACATCGCCGCCGGTATCGTGCTGGTCATTCTACTCGGCGTCGTATTCGCTCAGTTGCTTCCGAATCCCGGTTCCGTGCTGAGCAACTCGCAGGTACTCGGGCGGACCTCACCGACGCTGATGGACCTCATCGCGGCGCTCGCCACCGGACTCGTCGGCGCGATCGCCGTGACCCGCCGCGATGTCGGTGACGTGCTACCGGGCGTGGCCATCGCCATCTCCCTCGTTCCTCCGCTCGCCGTCGTCGGTGTGTGCCTGGGTTCGGGAGCCGGCTCCCTGGCGGCAGGGGCATTCGTCCTGTTCGCCTCCAACGTCGTCGCCATGATCATCACCGCGGCCGTCGTCCTCGTCGCCGCCGGGTACGCCCACGAGGACGGCGCAGGGTCGCGGCACCGCCGCGCGTACGCGATATTGACGGTCGCGCTGATCGTCGTCGCCGTGCCGATGGTCGTCAATTCCCTCGCTTCCCTGTGGTCACAGCAGGTTTCCGATGCGGCACAACAATGGCTCGGATCGACACCCGGCGCCGAGGTCACCGATGTGACGTGGCAGGGAGACACCGTGACCGTGTCGGTACTCGGCCCTGCCGATCTGCCGCCACTGTCCGAACTCGAAGACTCCGTCGACGCACTACTCCCGTGGGATCCCGAACTTCAGGTCGTGCACACCGTCGGGTCCCGTGTCGAACCCGAGTGAGTCGATGACTCGCCGGACGCCCGGTCAGCGCCGGCGCGCCACGATGTGAACCTCGGGAAACCGTTGGAATCCGGCGCCGGGGCGGCTGACCGTCCGCCACATCTCGTCGAACCCCGCGGTCGTGAGCGCCGCGGCGAGCCGGTCCGGATGCCACCGCCATGCCGGTGCGACGGCATGGTCGAACTCGATGATCTCCCCCGCGACGTCCGTGGATTGGCCCGCGACCGCGAGCACCGCACCCGGCGAGGCCCGCTCCGCCCACCCGGCAAGAATGCCGGGAATGTCGTCGGGCGGAATATGGATCAGGCTGAATCGAGCGACGATCCCTGCGATCGCGCGGCCGTCGAGATCGACGTTGCCGAGTCGCGCGTCGTCCTGCTCGAGACGAATCGCTGGGTGCAGGCTTCGAGCGACCCGGAGCATCTCCCCGCTCGGATCGACGGCGATCACGTCGAGGCCGCGGTTCGTGAGGTCGGCGGCGACGTGGCCGACGCCGCAACCCACATCGAGGACGACCCCGGCGACGGGACTCTCGTGCACCAGTTCGGCGAACGCCGCGACGACGGCGCGCTCGAGCGCCGTCATGTACGTGGCGGGAAAGGTATCGGCGTAAAGGTCTGCAATCGCGTCGTACCCGGGCTGATCCATCACCGGATCGTCCCAGAAGAAGGCCGGACGCGACACCCGCGGATATGAAAAAGGAGAGGCGCTGCGCCTCTCGCACCTTCATTGTATCGCGCACCCGGGGCCTTGCGGCAAGGCCCCGGAGAGGGTGCACAATCGCTGGCCGCGGCCGATCACGTGACCGCGGTGGCGAGAGAAGGTGGGGCTGTACATGACGATTCGGGACTACGACGAGGAACTACAGTCGGAGCGCCGTTACGTGGCCGGCCTGTACGCGCGGCTCGATACCGAGCGGGCGGAGGCGAATACCAGGTACGCGACCGCGTTGCGCGGCACCGGCGGAACCCTCGTGGATCGCGAGGTCGAGGTGCGGACGCTGGCCCGGGAAGTGCAGCGGTTGAACGTCGCGGAGGGCGGACTGTGCTTCGGCCGGCTCGACGCCGTGACCGGGGAACACTCCTACATCGGCCGCATCGGCCTGTTCGACGCGAACGCCGGGTACGAGCCGCTGCTGCTCGATTGGCGGGCACCGGCGGCACGCCCGTTCTACGTCGCGACCGGCTCCCACCCGGAAGGTATGCGACGGCGACGACAGTTCCGGACTCGCGGACGCGAGGTCGTCGAATTCACCGACGAGATTCTCGGCCGCCCCGACGGCCGTGAACGCGGCGGCCGGGGCGATGCGGCGCTGCTCGCAGCGGTGAACGCACCGCGCGGGGAGGGCATGCGCGACATCGTCGCGACGATCCAGTCCGAGCAGGACGCGATCATCCGGCTCGATCATTCCGGGGTACTCGTCATCGAGGGTGGCCCGGGCACCGGCAAGACCGTCGTGGCCCTGCACCGCGTCGCGTATCTGCTGTACACGCAACGGGAACGGATGCAACGGCACGGGGTGCTCGTCGTCGGACCGAATCCGGCGTTCCTGAATCACATCGCCCATGTGCTGCCGTCGCTGGGCGAGACGAACGTGGTGTTCGCGACCACCGGCGACCTCGTTCCCGGTCTGCACATCACCGCGGAGGACACCGCCGAGGCCGCCCGAATCAAGGGCTCGGCGACGATCCTCGACGTTCTGGCCGCCGCGATCGCGGACCGGCAACGGTTACCGCAGGAACCGGTGATCGTGGAACTGACGGACGTGACGATGCGACTCGACGGCGAGATCGCGCAGTGGGCGCGGGAGGAGGCGCGGGCGAGCGGTCTGCCGCACAACAAGGCGCGGGCCGTGTATGCCGAGGTCGTCACGTGGGCGTTGACCGAACGGGCGATCGCGCGGATCGGCCGGGGCTGGCTGACCCGCGACGACCGCGAGGCGTGGGAGAACATGCGGGAGGATCTGTGCGGGGAACTCGCCGAGAACGACACGTTCACCCACGCACTCGACGACCTGTGGCCCGCCCTGACACCGGAAACGCTGTTGTCGGAACTACTTTCGTCACCCGAACGTTTGCACGCGGCCGGCGGCGACGCCACGCTGCTGCGCGAACGCGGCGACGGGTGGACCGTATCGGATGTGCCACTGCTCGACGAACTCGTCGACGCGATCGGCGCGATCGGCGCGATCGGCACGACCGACGGGGCCGCAGCGGAACGCACACAGGAAACAGACTATGCCGCAGGTGTTCTCGATCTGATGACGGGCCGCGAGGACCATATGGACGACGAGGACCACCTGTTCGCGACGGATCTGCTGTATGCCGAGGATCTGGCCGAACGCTTTGTCGAACGCGACACCCGTGACCTCGCCGAACGCGCTGCCTCGGATCGGGACTGGACGTACGGGCACATCGTGGTCGACGAAGCCCAGGAACTGTCCGAGATGGACTGGCGGGTGCTGATGCGGCGTTGTCCGAGCCGGTCGTTCACCGTCGTCGGCGACCTCGCGCAGCGTCGTTCGACCGCTGGGGCATCGTCCTGGGGTGCAATGCTCGAACCGTATGTGCCCGGCCGCTGGCTGTACCGGTCGCTGTCGGTGAACTACCGCACACCGGCGGAGATCATGACCGTCGCGTCCGCGCTACTCACCGAATTCGCGCCCGGCACCATCCCACCGGAGTCGGTACGCGCGTGCGGTGTGTCGCCGTGGTCCCGACGAGTTGCCCGCGACGAGATCGGCTCGGCGGTCGAGGAGTTCGTCCGCGCCGAGTCCGGACGCGAAGGCACCAGCGTCGTGATCGGCCCGCCGGATGTGCCGGGTGCGATCGCGGCGTCGGAGACGAAGGGGCTCGAGTTCGACGCGGTGCTGGTGGTGGAGCCGGAACGGATTGTCGCCGCCGGTCCGCGCGGCGCGGCCGAACTGTATGTCGCGCTCACCCGCGCCACTCAGCGGCTCGGGGTGCTGCACAGCGACCCGTTGCCGGCGGCGTTGGCCGCGCTCACCGCCGCGTAGGCTCGGCGGAGACAACCGAACTCGGGAGGCCACATGTCCGCAGCGATTTGGCTTGCGCTCGTCGTCGTGGTCGCGCTGCTCATCGACCGAGCCGGTCTGTACGCGGAGCGGCGCGGCTTGATCTACTGGCGCAAACGCAAGCCCGAGGGTGGCGGAGGCGGCGGCGTGTTCGGCGAGTTCCAGACGCTGCTGTCGCCGTCGTACCAGCATGTCGCGGAGGAACAGCAGCGGCAGCGCACCTCCCGGCAGGAGCAGGGCACGGGCGCCGACCCGCTCGGCGTCGACCTCGACGCCGGAACGGTGCGACTGCGCAACCCGGGCGACTGATCCGAAGGTGTCGGTAGGTCCCGCTATGGTTCGAACATGCTTTCGGATCGGGTGGGTGGGGACACGATCGAGGCGCGGCTGACCGCCCTCGACGAGGCCGTCGACGGTCTGCTCGGCGACGCCCTCTCCGGCCTGTCCGACGACGACATCGTCGAGGTCCTGCACCGCCTCGAAACATCGCTGCGCACAGCCACCGCGGTCGGGCACCGCCTGGTCGTCGAAACCACCGAACGCATGATCCCCGGGCATCTCGGCTGCCGGTCGATCAACGATTTCCTCATCGGAACGCTGCGGATCTCCGGCGCCGATGCCGCCCGGCGCGTGAAGGGCGCGAAGAAGACCGGGACCTGGCACGCATCCGACGGCGGCGACATGCCGGTGGAGTTGCCGGCCACCGCCGCCGCCCAGCGGGCCGGGCTGATCGGAGCCGACCACGTCGCCGCGGTCGCGAAGATCATGCGGAAGGTTCCGCGCGGGGTGGGGTTCGACGAGATCACCGTCGCCGAGAAGATCCTCGCCGATGCCGCGTGTTCGGTTCCGCCCGACGATCTGTTGAAGCTCGGCGCGCACCTGCTGGCATATCTGAATCCGGACGGCGACGTCCCGGACGAGAAGGAGCGCGCACGCCGGCGTGGCCTGCGGATCGGGAAACAAGGCGCCGACCTGATGACGCCGATCTCCGGGCTCCTCGACCCGGAAACCCGGGCGCTGCTCGAACCGGTGCTGGCGAAGCTCGCCCGGCCGGGCATGAACAACCCGGACGATCCCGAATCGCCGCGCGGTGATGTCGAATCCGAAACCCTCGATCGCGACGCGCTGGCGAAGGCCGCGGCGCGGGACACGAGAACGGCGGTGCAGCGCAATCACGACGCGCTGACGGTGGCGTTGCGGAAGATCCTGTCGTCGGGTGCGCTCGGCAGTCATCGTGGGCTGCCGGTCACGGCGATCCTGACGATGAGCGTCGGGCAACTCGAGGAGTCGACCGGTGTCGTGACCACCGCCTCCGGTGGTTCGGTGCCGATCCGGGACGCACTACGGATGGCCGAGAACGCTCATCCGGTACTGGTGGTTTTCGATCACCACGGCCGGCCGCTGCACCTCGGACGTGCGAAACGGTTGGCGTCGGCCGATCAGCGGCTCGCGTTGATCGCCGCGTCCGGTGGTTGCACCCGCCCGGGTTGCGACGCCCCGGCCACGCTCACCGCGGTGCATCACCTCACCGAGTGGAGGGACGGTGGTCTCACCGATATCACCAATGAGGACCTCGCGTGCGACTCCTGTCATGCGTTGGTACACGACGGACCGGGCGGCTGGAAAACCCGTGTGGCGCCGGCGAATGCCGAGTATCCGGGCCGCACCGAATGGATTCCGCCGCCGCACCTCGACCCCGAACAGACACCTCGGGTCAATCATCGGCACCACTTGGGTGACCTGCTGTCGGCTGCGCTCGCGCACTACCGTGCTCGCCGCGAAACAGAGCTGCGCGAACACCGCCGGCGATGGAGGCGGGAACCGGCCGGCGGCGCCGACGATCCGTAGAGGATCGCCCCCGAGAATGAACGTCAGTAACCGGCGCCGGGGTCGACGACCGCGATCAGCGGCTTCCCCGCGATGAATCGGGCGACGTTCTCACGCACCGTCGGCGCCAGCGTCGCGTTCAGCCCGGTGCGGGTGTTCGCGATGTGCGGGGTGATCACCACGTTGTCGAGTGCCCACAGCGGATGGTCGTCGGGCAGCGGCTCGGGATCGGTGACGTCGAGGACCGCACCCGCGATCTTTCCGTCGCGCAACGCCTCGACGAGCGCATCCGAGTCGACGAGGTTGCCGCGCGCGACGTTGACGAGCCATGCCGTGTCCGGCATCGCATCGAGCACTTCTGCGTTCACAAGCCGGTCGGTGTCGGCGGTCGCGGGTGCCGCGACAACGAAATGATCGGCCGTCGCCCACACCTCGGAGGTGCGGCTCGCGGGCAACGTCACCGATGCCCCGTCGACGGGACGACCGGACAAGTTCACGGCGACGACGTCGACACCGAACGCGCGCAGCCGCGGGATCATCGCGCGACCGATGCCGCCGCACCCGACGATCGCGACGGTCGATCCGTACAGCGTGCGGACCCGAGGATCGAGCGCCTGCTTCTGCCAGCGCTGCTCCGGCCGGGCAGCGGCCGTGATCGAACCGTGGAACTGCCGCAGTCCGACCAGCAACGCCCCGACGGCGTACTCGGCGACGTTGTCGGCATACACCCCGGATGCGTTGGTCCACACCCGGTCGGTGTCGATGATTCCGGCACGGAAGTACGGTTCGATACCCGCGAATGCGAGCTGAACCCAGCGCACACCGGGCGGCAGCGCCGGAAACTCGTCGACGTCGCCGTGCCAGATCAGCGCCTCGGCGTCGTCGAGTGAGGTGAGGGTGCCGCCGCCGTCGATGATCGCGGCGGCGAGATGGTCGTCATGTCCGGGGCCGAGATGAACGCGCATGCACCAACACTATCGACCGGTGGGAATATCGGCGCGCGACGCCGCGTTGATCCCGTTCGGATCGGCACACCTCGAATCCCCCGGGCTCAAATTATTGCCTTCGCGGAATACCGTTCGGCTGGAACCGCGTTGCGCCACCCGCCGAGAGGCGATCGGGTGTGCCGGTCCTTTTACATTTCCACCCACCGCTGCCCACCCACCACTGCCGCCGACACGGCGGCCCGGCGGCTCCCACTACAGTCGCTGAGGCACGACGCGCCTCCCGGTGTCGTCGGCCTGACGGATGGGAGCGCGCATGAACCGCTGGGCCACGACCGTGGTCACCCGGCGATGGTGGGTCCTCGGACTCGCCGTCCTGATCGTGGCTGTGGCCGGAGCCTGGGGCACCGGCGTATTCGGGAAGCTGTCGTCGGCCGGGTTCTACGATCCGAACAGTGAGTCGTACCAGGCCGCAGTGATCGTCGAGGAGAACTTCGGTCCGCAGACCACCGATATCGTCGCGATGTACACGGCCCCCGAGGGCCGGACCGTCGCCGACATCGAACCCGAGGTCACCGCGGTGCTGGACCGGTTCGCCGCCGAAGTGCCCACCCAGACGATCAACACCTACTGGTCGGCGGCGCCTCCGGCGAACCAACTGTTGCTGTCCAAGGACGGCCGCAGCGTCGCCGCAACCATCACCTTGTCCCCCGACGCGGGTGTCTCCGTCGGCACGTTCGATTCGCTGCTGCCGAAACTCGAGGTACCGGGCATCGAATCGCAGTTCGCGGGAACGTCGGTGGTCGCCGTGGCCTTCACGTCGACGCTCGAGCGTGACCTGCTGCGCGCCGAAGCCATCGCGATCCCCATCACACTCGCACTGCTGGTGATCATCTTCGGTGGACTCACCGCGGCCGCCGTCCCCGTGTTCGTGGGGGTCCTCGCCGTGCTCAGCGCGCTCGCGACACTGCGCCTGCTCACGATGATCACCGATGTCAGTTCGTTCGCGTTGAACGTCACGTCGCTGATCGGCCTCGGCCTCGCCATCGACTACGGACTGTTCATCGTCAGCCGGTTCCGGGAAGAACTCGACGGCGGCGCCGACACGGCAGCGGCCACCCGCCGCACCATCCTCACCGCGGGCCGCACCGTGATGCTCTCCGGTCTGCTGTTGATCTGCGCGTTCGCGGGCATGCTCGTGTTCCCGCAGGCGGTGCTGCGGTCCCTCGGTCTCGGTGCGATCGCCGCTGTGCTGAGTGCGGCGCTGCTCTCACTGACCGCGATCCCCGCGCTGCTCGCCATCCTCGGCCCGCGGATCAATTCGCTGACGTGGAACAAGAACGCCGCACACCGCGGCGAAGCCCGTGCCCGACGATTCTGGGGTTCGGTGGTCGTCGCGGTGATGCGCCGACCCGCGGTCGTCGCCGTCACGATCGTCGCTGGACTGCTCGTGCTCGCGTTTCCGGTGCTGCGGGCCTCCTTCGGGGAGGTCGAATACACGGCGCTCCCGGAGAACGCCCCGGCCCGGGTCGCGACGCAGACATTGCTCGACGATTTCCCGTCCACCGGCAACGGCGCCACACTCGTGCTCCGCGGCACCGACGGCACCCCGCCGTCACCGGCCGCGGTCAGCGAGGTGTCGCGCGCGGCGGCGCGGGTCGACGGCATCGCGCAGGCGCTGACGGTCGCGTCGAACGCCGACGTGACGATCGTGCAGGCCGTATACGCGCAGGGTGTCGACGGCACCGCCCGCGCCGGGGAAATCGTCCACGAGTTGCGTGCCGTCGAGGTGCCGGCCGGAACCGAACTGCTCGTCGGCGGTAACCGCGCGATGGTCGACGACGGCAATGCCGCCATCGCGCAGTGGCTGCCGGTGATGATCGCGATCATGGTGGTTTCGACGCTGATACTGCTGTTTCTGGCGTTCGGGTCGGTGGTACTGCCGCTCAAGGCCGTCGCGATGGCCGCGTTGAGCCTCGCCGCAACGTTCGGCGTGCTGACCTGGGTGTTCCAACTCGGGCACGGCGCGGAACTGCTCGGGGTGACCGCGAGTCCACTCGAACCGTCGTTCGTGGTGTTGATCCTGGCGGTGGTGTTCGGCCTGTCCACCGACTACGAGGTGTTCCTCATGTCCCGGATGGTCGAGGCCCGCGCCGCCGGGGCGACCACCGAGGAAGCGGTGAAGTTCGGGACCGAACGCACCGGCCGGGTGGTGACGGCAGCGGCGCTGCTGCTGATCGTGGTCACCGGCGCGTTCACCATTTCCGGTTTGTCGATCATGCGGTTCCTCGGTGTCGGCATGATCCTCGCGCTGGTCATCGACGCGACGGTGGTGCGGATGCTGCTGGTTCCGTCTCTCGTGAAGCTGATGGGCGACGCCAACTGGTGGGCGCCGGCATGGATGAAGCGGGTGCACGCGAAAGTAGGTATCGGACACTGAGCGTGGTGCGTGGTGGGCGCGGTGGGTGTTCCCCTGTCGATCTGTCTGCTGATCACCGCGGCAGCGCCGGTGATGATCGTCGTGGCGGACGAGGCCGTGCTGTGGACACGGCGCGACGCGGCGCTGACCCGGCTGCGCGACTCGTGATCGTCGCTCAGATCCTGGCAGACTCCGCGTCGTCGCCCGCAGGTGCCGGCGCGGAGTCGTCGGGTTCCCAGCGAAGCAGGTCGCCAGGTTGACATTCGAGGACTTCGCAGAGCGCGGCGAGGGTGCGCAAGCGCACGCCCTTGGCGCGACCGTTCTTGAGCACTGCCAGGTTCGCGGGAGTGATACCGATCCGCGCCGCGAGGGTGCCAACGGCCATCTTGCGGCGAGCGAGCATCACGTCTATGTCGACGACAATCGGCATCAGATCACCTCGTCGAGTTCGGACTGAAGGTGCCGGGCTTCCGCACTCACCGTGACGGCCTGTGCGAGCAGCATGCGCAACACGAACACCAGCAGCGCGACACCGGCGACGACCAGAGATTCGCCGCAGACCAGGCCGACCATTCCGGGCGGGACCGCTTCACCGGGTGCCAGGACAACGGCGAGCCCGAAGGTGAGGACGGACGCGGTGGCGATCGCCCCGATCGCGATGTCGACGTACCGGAACGCCGCGGAAGAGAACACCGTCCCTCTCCGGACCATCGTCAGCAGTTTCCACACGCACACCCCGACGACCTGCAGCGTCACAATTCCCAGCAGCACGATGACGATCACCGGGATCCGCACGGCGGCGGGGGCGTCGTCGAGGTCGACCCACAACAGCGGCACCATCACGGCCTGCACGAACAACGATCCGGCGAGCGCAATGGCGATGACCGCCCGCAACGGCAGAACAGCAAGATTTCCCATGCAAGCCTCCCAATCGAAGTGCAGCAGAAATCTATCGTTAAACGATAGATTTCACAAATACTTCGATATTCGGAATTTCAGTTTCCGGTGGCGCCGGGTGTCCGCTGCTCGGTCAGGATCCGGTAGCCGAGTTCGTGGAGCCGCCGATGGTCCGGCCACCGCCGC
This sequence comes from Rhodococcus sp. (in: high G+C Gram-positive bacteria), assembly GCF_049299235.1. Classification (GTDB taxonomy): domain Bacteria; phylum Actinomycetota; class Actinomycetes; order Mycobacteriales; family Mycobacteriaceae; genus Rhodococcus. The sequence goes on from NZ_JBAQXC010000243.1 coordinate 10,361, forward strand.
GCGGTCCACGCGGGTTCGGTGTGGGCGGCGGTGATCGCGGCGGTGGTCGACGCGTGCAAATCGAATTCGAGGTCGCGGCGCAGTTCGGCACGCTCACGGGCATCGTCCACCGTGGTGAGCCGGTCGACCGTCCCCGCTACGCGGCGATCCGCGTAGACGAGGATCCGGCGGTGCGCCCGCGGCGACACGGCCCACAACACCGCGAGCGCGACGACCACGCCGATCACGGTCTCGACAAGACGTTCCAGCGACAACACGACAAGATTTCCGGGGGCGCCGAGCGCACCGAGAAGGATCGCGAGCGGGGTGATGAACACCATCGCAAGACCGTAGTTGCGAACCAGATATGCTTCGATACCCGCCATCAGCGCGGCGAGCACCACGATGAGCGCGGCGCCGCGCACGTCGAACAACGACAGTGCCGCGAGTAGCGCGAGTCCCAGGGCGGTACCGACGAAGCGGTGCGCCGCGCGATAGGTGCCGAGGATCCGGTCCGGTCCCTGATGCAGAATCATCGCGGCGGTGACGACCGCCCAATCCGGCCGGCCCAATCCCGCCGCGACCGCGACTCCCCCGGCCACCGGGCCGGCGACGAGCAGACGCACCACGATCGTGACGGACCGGCTGCCCGGATGCGCGGCACGAACCAGACGGTGACGCACCGACGGCCGACGCAGCGGGACCAGCGGGCGGAGGTCGTCCTCGGGATCGGCCTCGTGATGATCGACGCCGTGCAGCACGGCCGCGCACCGCGCGTGCGCGATCTGCAAAGCCAGGACCAGCGGATGCCGCGATCCGACGAGCCCCGCATCGTGCAGGCACTGCCACGCCGCATGCAGATCGTGCACCGCAGCACGACGATGCGCCGGTGAATTCTCTTCCCGCACGGCCTCGACGGCGGCAACCGCAGCGGCCACCGCCGTCCGCTCCGGAGTGCGTGGACGGACGAGGACCCCGGACATCGCCACCACCAGCGCGGTGACCGCCCCGATCGCCGCCCACCCCACCGTCGCGGCGACCGACACCCCGATCATGGGCAGCATCGACGCGATCTCCAGAGTCAACAACATCAGGAACGCCCCGGGCGCCCCGAGCCGCAACGCGTCGACGACGAACGCACACACCGCCACGGTCACCGACATGGTGAGAACCACGAGCATCGGCCACCACACCGATCCACCGGCGGCAACGAACCGATGCGCCACCGACCCGACCGCCGCGCCGAGTCCCGCCAACGCGACGAGCACACACCCGATGATCGTCACCACCCGCCAGCGCACCCGGTACGGCCTGGTTTCGCCGTAGACGACGGCGAACGCCCCGATGGTCGCGATCGCGGACACCGGTCCGGCGCCTGCGGCGACACCGGCCAACCCGGGGATCGCCACCGTCGCAGCCGCACGCACGACCCGCGGCCATTGACGTACCGACGGCGCGAGGGCAACCATCGTCGTCCACGCCGCCGCGGGGGCAGGAAGCGGCAGATCAACCGCACCGGCCGGCAGATGGTTTTCGGTACGGGACACAACAGTTCAGATTAGGAGCCGGGCGGTTCCGTCCCCGAATCGACGACGCCGGATGAGGCGGATGTCACTCGCGACGGCGCGGTCACCGACAGCACCGACCTACAGTGCAGCGACCTACAGTGCAGCGACCTACAGTGCGGTGATCTTCGAGGCGACCACCGGGCGCACCGGCTTCGGGGCGGCCCCGCAACTCGCGGGCCGCGGCGGCAACTGATGTTCCTCGACGTCGACGCGCCAGGCGCGGCCGTCGCGGTGCCGCACGATCGGCGCGGCAGCGTCGTCGACGGTGATGGCCTCGAGGTCACGGCCGCGGGCGGCCTCGAGTTCGCGTACCGCGATTTCCGCGACCTGACCGGCCGCCGTCCACGTGCTGCGCCCCCGCAATCCCGGCAGGTACACCTCGCCGGCGACCGCGGCGCGTACGGCCTCGGCACTGTGCGCGGCGTCGAGCCGGCCGTAGGTGTAGCCGGTGGGCAGCAGGATCATCGACGGCGCGAAACGGTGCCCGCCGGTGTGCGAGCATTCCCACACCGTGTCGCCGAACTGTTCTGCGAGCGCCGCCGCGATGGGGCGGCCCTGCACGGCGCAGCATTGGTCGCGTTTGCCGTGCGCGCACACCAGCACCAGCGGGGTGGTCACCGCCGCACCGAGAAGGGGAGCCGGTCCGGCGACGACCCGGGGCACGACGTCGAGCAGTTCGGCGGGGTCGGTGACCTCGAGGCGTTCGCACCACGTGCCGCCGGGTTCGGTGCGGGTGATCAGCACTGTGCGGGTCGGGCGCTCCACGTCCCGGCCGGGGCGGCGGATGAACAGGATCCGCACCCCCGCCGTGTCGGCGCGGGCGGACAGGTCCGCGGCGAGTTCGGCCCCGAGAGCGGTGCCGTCGAGTACGTCCCGGCCCCACCCGGAGGGCACCTCGAGGCACACATAGCCCGCTGCCGTGGCGGCGGTGCCGGGTAGCGGCTCGTCGGGAACGGAGAGCGCGGAGCAGATCGGGGCGGCGACGGTCACCCGGCCATTGTCACCCGCGGAGCCGCCGGATTCCCGCCCGGGTCCACACGCGCAGGAATCCCTGGGACAGATAGGTGAAGCAGCCGAGCGCCAGCACCCATTTGGTGACGCTGATCGTCGAGGCGGCCCGGACCGTGGTGTCGTCGATGCGGTCGCGGTGGTCGAGCAGGTGCAGTCCGGCGATGTTCTCGACGTAGTCGCCCGCCGCGGCGATCACCGGCGCCACCGCGAGAACCCGGCGGGTTCCCGGTGTCATCGGACGCCGGTCGGCGAGGGATCGCGCACCGGATCGCAACGCGAACGCGAAGGTCAAGGGGTGCACCATGTCCCAGTAGTAGTGCTGCCGGTAGCGCTGCAATTCCTCGGGTTCGAGGTTGTCGAGAATCTTCCGGTACTTCGCCGCCGAGAACGTGGTCTGGATTGTGCCTATTGTCGGCGCGGTGGATCCGGCGACGCGGGCGATGTTGACCTGGGATACCACGAATATCGCGGTCCAGGCGAGGAACCGACGATCCGATCCGGTGAGAGCCATGTGCACGATGGTAGTGCCCGTCACCGCGGGGATGTCGCCGTAGTTCGTCAGTTTCGAGCATGCTCCCGGACTGCGCGTGAATCCGCGCTGTGCACTATGGTCGACAACCACTACCGCATATCTCGGGGGGGATGAACGTGCCGGATTCGATCGAAGCAGACCTGGACCACATACAGTCGGTCTCGGCGATTTTTCGCTGCTCTCCGACTGGACACTCGACGCCGACGAGGTCGGCCGGTTGCTGTCGAACCTGACGGCCGCGGGGCTCGACGGACAGCGCGGCGGGTGGGAACGACTCCCCGCCGACGTCCGCGAACTCGTCCGGCTGGACCCGACAGCGCCGCCACCGGCGACACTTCCCGAGTTCCTGGAATCACAGTCACCGTTCGAACGTGAGCGGCTGGAAGGCACTGCCGGAGCCGCAGCCGCCGCGCACGCGGCAATGCTGAACGATCCCGGCGATGACTACGCGCGACGGGTCGGGCTCCAGAACGATTTCTGGCGGTACGTCGCAGCGTCGGACGGTGTGCCCGGAACACAACTGGGGGTCGAACTCGTCGAATCAGCCGCGACCCAGGTCGCGCTGTCCGATGCTTCGGATCGTTCAGCGGTCGCCGATTCGGCATATCGGTTCCCGGCCGATACCGGCGAATCACTGCTGGACGTCGCCGCCCGCAACAATGAGTCGAACGCCCGGATCCTCGCCGACGACTTCGACGGCGACGGAACACCCGATTCACGCCGCGACGCGGTCCTGGGCCCACTGTTCACCCACGAGTGGCAGGACGACGGAGCGTCCCTCGGCCGACTGACGTCGTGGATGACCGACGAGGCAACAGCAGTCGACGAGCCGAGTGCTGCGGCCACCGACCACACCGACCCCGCCGACCACGATCGCCGTGACCGGGCGGATCGGGCAGCACTCGGGCTCGCCACCTATCTCTCCGATCCCGACCACTACGAACGATTCATGGACATGCACGGGCCGGCCACCTCGAATCTCGGGGAAGTGAATCCGGAACTGCTGCACGCTGCGAGCCGAGGTCTCGTCGGCTACATCCCGCACCTTGCTGGCATCGACACGGGCAGCAGCGAATGGGGAACCCGCGCGCTCGAATCGAGCGACGCCGGCGACAAGCGGTTCGTCCATGCCCAGCGGGTGTTTTCGTTGATGGCGACCGGACAGGACGCCAACACGACGTTCATGGGCGGTGCGCTCGCCTTCCAGGAAACCTACGATCGCGCATTCGTGCGCAGCCTCGTCGAGCCCGACAGGTGGGGGACGATCTCACCCGATACGGCCGCCGCCGGAAACACCGCGCACATCCAGGCATTGATCGACACCGGCATCTACGGAGCCGCGCTCGAACAGTCGCGGGACCAGGAGAACATTGCGAACTTCGTCGCCGAACGACGCAACCAGGCATACGACGTCGGCTACACCATGATGCGCAATGCGGTCGCCTCGTTCCTGCCCGCGAACTTCACGGTGGGAATGGGGGTGGACATGTTCAACCCCACTGTCCGGGACATCTTCACCAACCCCGAAACACCGACGGAGAACTACGCGTTCACGGTGAATTCTTCAGAACTTTCGGCCCACAACGACATACGCATCCTACGGTTCCTCATGGACGAATACGGGGCACCGCGAAGTCCGGAAGCGATCGATGCGCTTCAGAAGACCGGAATCCTCGACGAACACGGAAGCCAATCGGAAATAACTTCGTCTCCCCAATCGATTCGGCGCTGGGTCTCGAACGCAATGGAGGCCGAGTTCGGTACCGACTACATCGATCGGTACACGAACGAGTACATCGTCAGCTACGCAGATGTCACTCCATCCATACACCTGATCGAGGTGAAGTGAGCACGAGATCCAAGGCATTCATTCTCGCTCTTTCGATCCTGATTCCGACCGCGTGCGATGCCGGCACCGCCGGCGGGAGTCACGACGCCGTTCCGACTCCGGCACACGAACCGAACAGCGACACCTTCGCAGCGAATGCTGCAGTACTGAGCCACCGTTGGTTCGCACCTGTCGACGTTGATCTCGACGCACCTGCCATTCAGGCGGTACGCGCCTACCATGAGTCCAACAATCTCTATTGGAGTACGGGCGAAATTGATTCGGGTTACCCAGGTTATGGCGACCTGTATCAGGGACCTGTTGCACACCACATCAATCCGTACAGGAGAACGGGAACGATCGACGAGCATGTCCTCGACGTCCGGATCGTCGACGACGGCCAGGGACATGCGGTCACGCACGTCTCCTTTTGTGAAGATCGCTCCGGAACCGCCGAACCCACCGGCGGAACATGGACCGTTCGCGAAACAAATGGCGGTCTCATAGTTCTCCTGGTATCCGCCACCGAGAACTCCACCACTCCCATCGTTGTCGATGTCACCCGGCGAATTCCTTACCCCACCTGGGATGCCTTCGACGGATGGACGATCACGGATACGCTCGGCAACCTGGACTTCACTCCCACTGTCGGTAGCGCAGACAGCGACGCACTGCTCCGACAGTGCCTCTATGCACAACCACGTCTCAACCCTGATGTCGAGTCCGGCGACGTTCTCACGGCCGCACCCGTCGTCGAAACACCGGTGCCCGGCTGGCCCACCGAGATCGGTGCATCAGGATGACAACAAGCCGAAACTTCCGGTACTGCCAGGGCGCCGTCGCCCAGTCCGCTGGATGTCTTTCACAGGCCGCATCGCGAGCGATCGAAGTGCAGTTCGACGTCGACCATCTCGACGACTACATCGATAGGTACACGCTGAGCTGCGCAGACGTCGCCCCATCGACTCGCGTGGTGAACGAATGGTGACCATGACCTACAGGACTATCGCCGCATGCGCTGCCGCAACGATCATATTGACCTCGTGCAGCAGTCCGGAATCGGATCACAACACTCGACTATCTGAGACCGCGACGACCGAACCCAGCCGACACCGCGCAGACTCGGAGTCCCTGACCCATCGCTGGTTCGCTCCCGAAGGTATAGACCTCGAAGCCCTGGAAGTTCAGGTCGCTCGCGCTTTTCGAGAATCGGACAACATGTTTCGGAGTACCGGAACTCTGGACGCAACATACCCGGGCTTTCCAGATCTCTTCCGGCACGGAATATCCTCCAGCACAATAGCCTTCCCCCGAGTCGGAACCATCGACGACCACATTTTCGACGTCCGCCCTGTAAGGGATACCCGCGGTCGCACCGTTACTCGAATCGTCATCTGCGAAGACCGTTCTGGTGTCGCGGAACCCACTGGAAACACATGGACCGTCCGGGAGACAGCCATCGGAGTCATAGTCATCACTGTCGCACGCACGACCGATGCGCCCGCCTCCCCACCGGTCGACCCGACCACGCGCGCAGCCTTCCCGACCTGGAATGTATTCGACGGCTGGACTGTAGAAGACAGTTTCGGCGACCATCAAGACTTCGACGCCGTGTTCTCGTCCAGCAAACCAGAAGACCAAGAACTCCAAGAGCGTTGTCTACGAGATCGACCACAGCTCAACCCTGATGCCGATTCCGGCGACGTTCTCACGGCCGCACCCGTCGTCGAAACACCGGTCCCCGGCTGGCCCATCGAGATCGGTGAACCGAATTGACCAAACGGCCTTCACCGTCCCGTACCTGCATCCGCACGCACAGTTGACAGCCGCCGACAACCAGCGCCGGCAGCGCGCGGATGTCCACCCCGTAAGCGACTGCGGAGTCAGATGTCGTAGTCGACGACGACCGGCGCGTGATCGCTCATCCGGCGATCCGCCGACGGTTCCCGATCCGTACCCGCAGCGGTCGCGGTGCGCGCCAGGCCCGGGGTGGCGAGATGGTAGTCGATCCGCCACCCGACATCACCGGTGAACGACTGCCCCATCCACGACCACCACGAATAGGGACCGTCGACGCCGGGATGCCTGCTGCGGACGACATCGACGAGGGTGCGCGGGGAGAGCAGCGAATCGAACCATTCGCGTTCCTCCGGCAAGAATCCCTCGGCCTGGTTGCTGCGCCGCCAGTTCCGCACGTCGTACCGGGTGTGTGCGACGTTGAGGTCACCCATCAACAGAAACTCCCGGCCCTGCGCCCGCGCCGCGCGACGCGACCTGGTCACCTGCCGTGTGAACGCCGTGAGGAACCGCATCTTGCGGTCGTATCGGGCGCCACCGTCCGGTGCCTCCCGCATCCGTCCCGGCTTCTGCAGATGCGCAGGCAGGCCGCCTTTCGGCAGATACAGCGATGCGACGGTGAGCGGCGCGTCGGCCAGGTCGACCTCGAGGTACCGGCCCTGGTCGGCGAACTCCCCCAAGCCCCGTGCCAGCGGCACCGGGTCGAGGCTCTGCAGATCGGTGTGCTCCTCGCCGGGTGCGCGCACCAGTGCGGTCCCACTCCAGGTGCGCACCGCGGCGGGTGGTTGTGCGGTGAGGATGCCGACCCCGTTGCGGCCGGCGAGGATGCCCTCGTCGTAGGTGAAATGGTATTTGCCGAACACGCCCGGCGGTATCGCGGCGGCCGGGGCCCGCACCTCCTGCACCGCGACCACGTCGGGGTCGCGTTCGCGCAGCCAGTCCTCGAATCCACGGCGCTGCGCCGCGCGGATGCCGTTGATGTTGAACGTCGCGATCCGCACGGCTTCAGTCCATGAGGAACGGCACCACGGCCGCTTCGAAGTCACGGAAGCGGTCGCGGTGGATGCTGTGGCCGCACGCGATGCCGCGGACGGTACAGCGTGGCAGCGCCGCTGCCGCCTCGGTGAGCAGTGCCGGGTCGACCATGCTGCCGGGGCGTGTGCCACGCAGGATCAGCGCCGGCGCGGTGGTGTCGGGGAGTCGCTGCCACCACCTTGGGTCCGGGGTGTGGAACTGTTTGATGGCCGAGGGGGTCATCGACCGGTCGAACACGATCGTCGCGCGCGGATTGCGCGCCAGGCTGGTGGTGGCGTGCCACAGTTCCGCGACGGTCGGCCGGCGGGAGGCGAGCACCGGGACCGGGTCGCCGGCACGCAGGGGCAGCGGCGACTCCTCGAGCACGAGACGGCGCACCAGGTCCGGGCGCTGTTGCGCGAGCAGCGAACCGGTCCGGCCACCGAGCGAATGACCGACGAGGTCGACGGTGCCGAGGTTCAGGTGGCCGCACAGAGCCTCGATGTCGGCGGCGAACTCACCGAACAGATACGACCCGGCGCGGGCGCTGCGACCGTGTCCGCGCAGGTCGAGCGTGACGACCCGACGTCCGGCGGCGACGAGACTGCGGGTGAAACGGTCCCAGGTGCGACCGTCGCCGCCCATCCCGTGGACCAGCACCACCGGAACGGGATGGGCGCGGCCGTTCGGCGCCGAGTCGCGGTAGGCGATCGTCACACCGGTCGGCTCGGCCGTCATCACGGTTTCCACGGATACCGATTCCACGGTTACCGAGACTACTCAGTCGTAGACACCTTCCACCTTCCAGCCGTCCGGGGTGTGGATCGTCAGCAGCGCCCGCGACCCGTCGAGCAGCACCTGCAGTCGCGCCACCGCCCGCGCCTGGGCGCGGTCCCACCAGTATTCGTCGACGGGCCACGGTCCGGCCCAGCCCACCACGTGCCATCCGCGGCTTCCCCACCGCAGTGACACCGGCGCCGCACTGAGCAGACCCCGTGCGGTCACCGTGACCGCGACTCCCGTGTCGTCGAGCAACACGATCGACGGCGGGACGGGCAGTACCAGGGCCGGGGCGGGCGGCGGGAGCCTGCCCGGCCACGGCGCATCCGGGTTCGACGCGGCTACCCGCTCGTCGCCGACCGGGACCAGAGCGATGCGTTCACCCGGCCCCCGACCACCGCTGAGCACCCCGGTCAGCACGGCGTCACCGCCGAGCAGGCCCTGCACCCGCACCAGTGCACGCCGGGCACGTTCCTCCCCGTCGCCGACACCGCCCCACAACCCCGGTTGCAGCGCACCGGCCGACACCACTTCCACCGGTTCGAGCCGCAACACTTCGATGCCGGTGTCGCGGTCCACGGCGGGCCGGTCCCGGCTGCGTCCGGTGAGCCAGCCGTCGAGTTGCCAACGCACCCGGTCGGCGGTGCCGTCGGGGGTCAACGGCTGCGCGCAGCGC